>JAJRYB010000066.1 GCA_024275995.1 Planctomycetota bacterium
ACCCCAAACCGTCTCACAGGGGTTTCTACAGGTTATACACACCGCCGGCCCCTTGCTTTGCTACCCTAACCTCCTGCTGCAAAAAGAATTATCTCTGCCCTGTTGCACTTTCCACACAATCAACAGAGCAGAACAAGAAGGAAGGAATATAAATTAACTTACTATACTCTCTTTCCCCATACGCCAATTCCCTGTGAGTTCAAGGGTGCTCTACGCACTTGGAAGATGCCACGGCAGAGATTCAAGGGTTTCCATGCGGGGATAATTTGTCATGTCAACTCGAAGCGGAGTCACCGTGATATATCCAGCCGCCAGGGCATCAACGTCCGCTTCGTGGTCGCCCTCGGCGAAACCGAAGTCCGGCCCCAGCCGATACGTACTCCGCCCGGTTTCGTCAAGGCGATGGTGATATCGATCTTCCAGCTCGACGGTCGATTGCGGCACCACACGAACTCCAAGCGGGCGGCGGTCTTCCAGCGGGGGGATATTCACGTTGACCAGGTCGCCCGGTCGAAGCTCCGCCGTCAGCAGGCGATCCAGCACCCATCGACAGAGCACGCCTACCTGCTCGTAGTCGACCACCCGCGCCGAGGTATCGGCGGAGAACGCCACGGCGGGAATACCGAGCATAGCCGCCTCGGCGGCGCCGGCGACGGTACCGGAATAAAACACGTTAACGCCGACATTCGCACCGGCGTTGATCCCTGTACAAACGAGGTCCGGCATATGCGCCAGCAGGCTGCGAATCGCCAGCCGAACGCAATCGGCGGGGTTTCCATCGACGCTGATACCGGCGAACTCCGCATTGCTACGAATCGGCACGTGTTGCACGACGAGCGGTTTGTGGATAGTAATCGCATGCCCTGCCGCCGAGCGGGCCGTTTCCGGCGCAATAACGGTGGTCTCGCCCAGGTCGCGCAATGCGGCGTGCAGACCCGCGAGTCCCGGCGCAAAAATCCCGTCGTCGTTGCTGAGAAGAATTTGCATGATAACGGGAGTGTACCGACCTGGGCGGGCTTCGGGCCAGCGCATTTCTGTGCGCTACCGGCTGCGATCCAAAAACTGCCAGACCCGCTCGGCGTATACGGCGTTACCGACACCGTCTGCCGGCAGGGTGCCTCCCGGCGGAATGCTGTTCGTCCGGATCGTACCGTCGTCGCGAATAGCCTTCACTGCCCCGTCGCCATAACAGGCGTTGAACCAGTTATCGTGGCAGGGCGCCCATTGAACGGGATACGTTTGCCCCCCAGCCGTCGCGCCGCCCGGCTGGGAAAAACCCTGTCGCCAGAACATGTCCGCGAACATTACGTCAGCGGCAGGATCGTACTGGCCGTCACCGACAGCGACCGCCGCGTCGGCGCGGTATACGCGGTCCAGGCGAACCTGCGGAACCCTCTGGCGCGACTGTCCGACGGGCACGCTCTGCCCACCGGCGGCAGCGAGGTATATGCCAAGCAGCGACCCTCCGCGGTCCGCCAGCCCTGGCGAGGCTGCGAACAGGTCCCGGCTGTAAGGCATCCGCACGCCGTACGTGCTGAAGCGGAATGTGGAGGCGAAGTAGCTTGCCTTACCTTCGCGCAGGGGTTTTTCCGCGCCCGGGCAGACGAGGCGCGCCGGCGCCAGGCGCCCCTCCATAACGAGTGCCCAGAGGTTTACGTATGAGACGCCCTTTCTGCCGAAGGCTGCGGGATCGTTGGGCTGAGAGGCGCCGCCCCAGTGCCCCGACAGCGGCAAATCTTCCGTAAAATCACTGAAGGCGAAAGGCGGCAGGTACCGGCGGTTCTCGGCGGCGTAAGCAATTATCGCGACGTGGGCGTCCCGCATAGCCGAGGCGCATGCGGCAAGACGAGCGATGCGCGTCGCGGAGCCTAAAGTCGGAACGAGCACGGCTGCAAGAAGGGCGATGACGGCGACGATTACCAATAATTCAACCAGTGTCCAGGCGCCGTTACGCATGAAGGGACTCCCGACCCCGTACGTTATGCGTGCATGGGGAGTGTCCCGCGCAACCGGCGAAAAGTCAAGGATGCGGCGTTAATCCCACACTCAGAACCACCAGGCCGCCCCGGCCTTCTCGCGTATGAGGAGCGGCTTGAGGAAGCCGATGGCCTTTTCCAGACCTTCTGCAAGGCTCATCAGCGCGTCCTCGTGTTCGATTGAGAGCACGCCGTCGTAGCCCTGCAGCCGAAGCATGGAGATGAATGGTTTCCAGAATCCTTCGCCGTGGCCGTATCCGCACGTCCGGAAGATCCACGAGCGTTTTTTTATCTCGCCGTAGCTCTTGGTGTCGAGGTTGCCGGTAACGGACGAGTTTTTCGGATCGATCGCGCAATCCTTGGCGTGCACGTGGAAGATGCATTTGTTTTCGCCGAGGTATCGCGCAGCCTCGACGGGATCAATTCCCTGCCAGAAGAAATGGCTGGGGTCCAGGTTAGCGCCGAGCTGCCTGCCGGCGGCTTTTCTGAGCTTCACGATAAGTTCCGGGTTGTGAACGCAGAAACCCGGGTGCGCCTCGAAGGCGATCTTCACGCCGTACTTTGCGGCGAAGTCATTCTCTTGCTTCCAGTACGGGATCAGCACGCGATTCCACTGGTACTCGGCGGCCTTCTCGTAATCCGGAGGCCAGGCGCACGTGACCCAGTTCGGCGTCTTGTCGGCTGGGCTGCCGCCTGGGCATCCTGAAAAATTGACGACGACGGTATTGAACTCCCCCGCCAGCAGCACGGCGTTGCGGTGGGCTTCGTGATCGGCGCGGGCCTGTCTGGCATTGGGGTGGATCGGGTTTCCGTGCACTGCGATACCCTGCACTTTAAGCCCGAAATCCGCGATCTTCGCCTTGAGCGTTTTGAGACGCTCTTTATCCCTGGCGATACCGTTAAGTTTCCACGGATCGCCCGGATACCCGCCGGCCGGCAGCTCGATAGCGTCCAGGCCGATCTTCCTGCTGTAGTCCAGTGCGTCCTCCAGTTTCATTCCGCCGAAAAGTGCGCCCATTACGCCAAGCTGCATGGGGTATCTCCTTAATGTTGCCCATTTCTTACCGCTGAGGTTTATGTTCATGAACCGGCAGTGTCAAATATTTTCCATCCGGCAGGCCCAGTATAGGCGGCTGGACGTAAACGCGGTTGATGAACTCCAGCATCGTCTGGTTATCGTTTCCGGGGAACCGCTTGTTCAGATCCACGCGGGAAGTGTTGACCAGGACGAAGCATTTTCGCGTGGGATGGTTATAGGCGAGTACCTCGTAGTAGTGATCGCGCAGCTTAATGCCGTTTCCGTAGATACCGGCGGCCTTCTTCCATCCCTTAACCGTACCGTTTGTGGGGACTACCCGATCCATCGGCCCGAATACCAGATCCGTCGCCGCCAGAACTTCGCCCGTCTGACGGTCGAGGAAGTGCAGGTCGTATAGAACGTCGTGCAGCTCCCATCGTCCGGTCTTCGGATTGAAGACCTCCAGGCAGGCGTGGCTGGCGACGTAATCGAAATCGTCGGTCAGGAAACCGATCAGCCGCGAACGGAAGCCCTTGTAGTGCAGAATGCTCGCCAAGGCCCGGCAGGCGGGTTGGCAATCGAAACGCGCCTTTGGGTGTTCGGGATCATTGTAATATCGGTAGATGGCCTTCAGGTCGCCGGGGGTGTCGTACTTGCGCGTGTCGGCGTAGCGAAAGGCTTCCCGCACGTATTTCCGCGCGCAGACAATCCAATCGAGGCCGGATTCCTCCGATCGGCGATCAATGTCCTCGCATATCTCGCGAAGATACGGCAGGGACTTATCTTCCCAGAGGCGCGAGCGGTCCAGGGAGACGACCTGTTCGTCAAGAGCGCGGATTTGTTTCCGCTGGGTGCGAATGGCGGATCGCTGAGAGTGGTTTTCCAGCAGCGCGAACGCCAATGCCCCGGCCAGCAGAATTACCACGATTGCCGACAGGATAGCCCGGTACGTCCACAGGTGACGGTTTCTCATGTCAATTGTCCATACTAGCCGCGGCCGGAATAGAGCGGAAAGGTTTGTTTTGGTAATTTCTTGCCTGCTCCCGGGAGGTGGCGGCGAATTGGCGGCTCTGTGCGTTCTTGTCCGCGCCGTTGCGAGCGTCTATCCTGCATACATGCGACAGGGATCGCCACAACATCTGGGCGGCGCCGGCAAGTGGAACACCGAAGGCGTGCTGCTTGACGAATCGCAGGCGAAAGGCGAAATCGACCTGCATAGCGTTTTCGGTAACACCCGGCCCGTCGAGTTGGAGATAGGCAGCGGAAAGGGCACGTTCATCCTAGAGCGGGCGGCGAGCAGGCCCGAGGTTAACCTGCTGGGCCTGGAGTACGCCGGGGCATACTGTCGTTACGCCGCCGACCGTGTTCGTCGCGCCGGGCTGGTCAACGTTCGGCTGCTGATCGCCGAAGCGGGCCGGTTCGTTACGGAGCGCCTGCCGGATGCTTCCCTGACGGCTGTGCATATCTATTTTCCCGACCCCTGGCCGAAGCGGAGGCATCATCGCCGCCGACTTATCCAGAGACCTTTCGTCAGACAGCTTCGGCGGGTGCTGGCTCCGGGCGGACAACTGCTTATCGTTACGGACCACCTGGGTTACTTTATGCACATTCGCCGCGTGCTGGACGGAGCGGAAGGATTCGCGCGAATCGTCCTGCCCCGGATGACCGACGCAACGGGACAGATCGTCGGGACGAATTTCGAGCGAAAGTACATCGCGCAGGGACGGGCGTTCTATTCCATCGCGCGCCTGCGATATGTTTAGAGTAATTCAAGCTCGACCTGCCGCATGTTTTCTGGTTGCGGCGTCGGCTGACGTCGTCAGGAAAAATTTGGAATATTGGCGAATATGCCTCATTTTCCTTCCTTGCCAGCCTCGTCCTCACCGACGAAACCATACGGCATCTCAATCTTTCATTGCTCTAACTCCGGCGTGAAAAGAGTTTTTTCAGTCCCAGCAGGTAATAGCGGCGTTTCCATCGCCGCGCCCGGCGGCTGAACGTACGATCGTGCGTTATCGCCCGCATCGCTCGAAGCTGGGCCGTTATGAAGTGCACGTAGTCCCCGCCGAGCAGTTCGTCCGTAGCCAGGTCGTATCGCAACCCGCCGGCGGTTTCGTATCGCACAAGGACCTCCGCCAGCGTCCCGGCGCCGGAACGGAACAGTTCTTCACTCCACTGATCGTTCGTAACCCGCGAATATTCCCACAGGCACAGCAGGGCGGTAATGAACCCGTTCAGGACGTGCGAGGGTGGTTTTTCGGGATACTCTTCAAAAAAAGTCAGGCCGTCTTCCCGGTAAAGCACACCCGCCTCGGCGAGTGGAAGGCGAAAGGTCCCAGCCGCCCGGCGGGCAGCGTGGAGGTATGCGTCGTCGCCGGTATGCTGGGCTGCGCGCAGCAGCACGGATACGCCAAGTCCCTGGGCGAAACATGACACCCACGCAGCGCCGAGGCTCCTGCCCGGGACGGAAAAAGTGTACCACCACCTGCCGACGCCCCGTTCGTCCACGTCCAGCCGGTCAACCAGCCAGTCCGCATGACGCAGGAACAATTCTTCCATTGCGCCGATCTTGCGTCGTCGCAGCATTGCGTGCCATGCGTTCAGCGCTACCAGCGCGACAGTGCCGGGGTTTTCGACGATTTTTCCGTCGAACCGGACGCGCACGATCCCGTTCTCGTCGTAGGGCGGGTCCGCGTAGCAACCCCTCGCAATTTTCCTGAGATTCCCAGCCGGGTCGCTGTAGACCGGCCATTCCCCAAGATTCGCCCCGGTAAGCTCTTTCCCGATGCGATACGTCCGCCCCACCGGCAGGAGCTCGGCGATCGCCCGCAGCGACGCTTTTGTCTTTCCCGTCACCGCGCGTCCCTCCGGTGTGCGGCAGCGGCGATAAGAATCTCCACCAGCCGGTCCGTAACGCGCTCCGGGCAGTGGTGCGCCTGGTACCACTGGGCGCCTTGGCGACCCACAGCCAGGCGGTATTGTTCGTCACGATGCAGCCGGTGCAGGTGGGCGGCGATCTCATCGTGGTTTGCAGCGTCGCAAACGGGTGGACGGTCCGCGAACGCCCAACCGTTCGCACTCTCGTCGTAGGAAGATATCACCGGTTTTCCACACGCCATCGCCTGCGGGACAGTGCTGCCGAAGACGCCCAGGACGAACTGGTCGAGAACCACGTCGCACGCCTTGAACAGCCGGCTGAGCTCGAGCGCGCATACCACGGGCAGCCATATCACATGATCGGTGATGCCCAGCTCGCCTGTCAGCGCGCGGGAGCGGTCGATTTCGTCGCCCCATTCCAGCAGGAGCAGCTTCGCCTGCCTGTCGCCGGTCCGGCGCGTCATCTCGGCGAAACCCCGCAGGACGATATCGTTGCCCTTGACCGACCAGTCGTGTCTTGCCGGGGCAAAAACGAGAAACGACGCGCCTCTCCGGAGGCGAACCGCGATATCGGCCTGGTCGCTCCGCGTGGAATACTTCCAGTCGATCGGGTGCGGCATGAATTCGTGCGTGTCCAGCCGGAGCTTCTTCGCGGCGGCGAGGCAGTCCGGGTTGGTGATAATGCACCGATCCGCCTGCGTATACGCCAGCGCCAGGACCCGCCCCCATGAGGAGTCCTCGAACGGCAGATCGCGCATCGTTCCGTGCTCGAAGGCGACGTGAACCTTCCGCGGCGCGAGGATCATAGCGACGGCTGCATCCAGGCCGGTTCCCACGATGATATCCGCCGTTTCCAGCAGCTCCCGCGGAATACCAGGACACCGGCAATACGCAAGGGCGTAATCGAGGTCGGCCGGCGTCAGCTCACCGGTGATCCCCGCCAGGCGCGAAGCGGATAGCGAGCGAAGTTCCCCGCAGCGCCGCGGCGACAGGACGTGCTGTACGGACGGACACACCTGCCTGCGCCGCAGACGCGACCACAGGCGCCGCAGGCGAGACGGGGTAACGGGCCGCACTTCGTGCACCCACGCCGGACGCCGAAAGCCGGGCGCGTGTCTGGACCAGTTAGCGCCCCAGTGCGGAACGCAGCCGCTCACTTCGGCGTCTTCCCATTCGGGCTGGCCCATAAGGTGCGTGTAACTGTAAATCAGCAGGTCCGCATGCAGGTTGCGCCCGCGGAGAAATTTCGCCATCAGGTACCCGTTCTGGGCAATGTTCCCGATGAAAAGGATGCGCTTGTTCTCAAGCATTATCTTTACCCCTGCCGGCGCTGCGAGGGCGCCTAGGCAAGTTCGGCGAAGATCGTTTCCATCCGCCGACCGATTTCGAGCAGGTTGTCGCCCGGTTCGAACCTGTCCTGCGTGCAACAGTGCGCGCATAGCGGATTTTCGTCGAACCGGTCCACGGTTCGGCGGAAGTACCGGGCGATTTTGTGATTCCAAAGCCTGCGGAAATGTTTCTCGTCCAACTCGTCCCGATCGTACCGGATACCGTAGTACACACCGGAACAGCAGAAGATGAACTGGGGGATGCCCTGCTCGTCGACGGTCAGGTACGCCGCCCGCCAGGGTTCCGAGCACGACTCCGCGGCGAGACTCTTTTTGACGCGCGCACCGGTGACGATATCGTTCGGCTCGCAGAACTTCGGCGGCAGCAGCAGGTTTACGCCCAGTTGGGCTGCGACGGTATCGGCCTTGTCGAACATTTGGTCGGAAAGGTCCTTGTGGTGGTAGAGCGAATCGCTTTCCGGGAGCATACGGCAGCCTACCGTCGTTTTCGTGGCGTAATGGCAGGCGCTTATGTAGTCCGGCTCGAACGTCGCCGCAAGGCGGACGAAATCCGGCAGCTCGTCGATGTTCTGCCGCACCAGGACGCTGGATATCCCGATCTTCGGAAAGTGCGCGCCCAGGCGCTTCCTGCGTTCGTTCAGGAGGCGCAGCATCTTCACCGTGTGCTCGAAGTCGCCCATTTCGACAAGCTTGTCGTAGGTCTCCTTCGTGGCGGCGTTGAGCGAACAATGAATCGTGTCCACCTTCTCGCGGATCATCTGGTCGATCAGCTCTTGAGAAATCGCCTTTCCGTTCGTGAAGAAGTCGATTTGCAGGTGCTCGAACGCCTGGCGCGCGTAGCTGAGAATGGCTGGGAATTCCGGGTTCACCAGCGATTCGCCGATACCGGCGAACAGCGACAGGCGGGAGACATATTTCAACCAGTCGGCCCGCCTGAACTGCTCCAGCGTCAGCATGCTGTTGGATTTCATCCCTGCCGGGTGATAGGAGCAGAACCTGCATCGGACGTTGCAATATGAACTTACGTTTACGCCCACGTACACGGGGAAGGATTGCAGCTCGCAGACCTTCTGTGCGCGTTCCACCTGGTTCAGCTGGGCGTTGATAAGGTGCGGCCTGGGCGACGAGAGCATTTCCTCGTAGAGCAGCCGGCGCTGTTTTTGCGGATCGCTTTCGAAGTCGCGCAGGTCGGCGAGAGTAAAGTCCAGCCCGCCCAGCGCCTCGATCGTGCGCGTCGTCGCGGCGTCGGCGGCCAGCTCGGTCTTGGGCATGTCCGCCGGAGCGGCAAGCTCGGCGTGCGAGCCGAACTCCAGCACGGTGTCGAATATCTTGCGCCACGGAGTGAAGCTGCCGCGCATCAGGAGTTTCAACATTACCGCACGGGTTGCGAACCGCCTGCGGATGATCAACGACGGTCCGTAACAATGATGGGACGTCAACCTGGCCGAGTCAAGCCGGCCCATGCAGACCTGCCCGAGCAGTTCGTGGAAGAATTCCGGATCGACGAACGGATGATCCATCTCGAACAGCGCCAGGTGCGTGCAGTGGGACAGGCTGAGCAGTCTCAACGGGTTGTAGATGCGGGGCCTGTTCTTGAGGACGACGGTCCAGCCCAGTTTTTTCGCCGCCTGTGCGGTGGCGCGCTCGTATTCGTCCATGACAAGGACGACCCGTCCGATCTGCGGACACTTGCCCAGACGGTCGGCGAGGATGTTAATCAGGGGGCGGCCGCACACTTCGCGCAGATACTTCGGTCGCTCCTGTGCGTCCAGTGCGACCCGGCTGCGGACAACGGCTAGGACTCGGGACTTCACGACGGCGGTTTCCTTGTAGGCCTCCGGACCAATGCTTGAGACGACCGGCGATTTTCGTATCGCATTATAGATTTCGACGTGCCGGCGAACAACGACGTCGATCGAATGGTGCTGAAGATACCACTGCCTGCCGCGTTCGGAAAGTTCGCGCCGCCGGGCGTCCTCGTCGAGGACCGTGTCGATGGCGGCTGCGACTTCATCGACCGTGCGGGCGTTAAGGACGGGCGGATGCTGCGGGAAGCACCACTCGTGATCTTCCTGCCGGTAATACAGAATAACCGGCACGCCGCAGGCGAGCGCCTCGGGCGTTACCGTTCCGAACGCGCCGAGGACGAACTGGTCCAGGACCAGGTCCGACGCGTTGAGATATTCAGCCAGGCGTCGCTTGGGCAGCGGAGGCAGCCAGACTATCGAATCGGCGATTCCCAGTTGGGTAGCGAGGTCCTTCGAGCGGATCATTTCCTGCCCCCAGTCGGCGAGGAAAAGTTTGGGACCGCGCCCGTGCGTTTCCAGACGGCGCGCGAACGCCCGCAGAATCGTGTCGTTCCCCTTGACCTGCCAGTTATGTCGCGTCGGCGACAGGAGGATCCGCGTGCAGCCGTGCTCGCGCAAAAGCCGCTCGCGAACGGGCGAATGGCGCGGCTGGAATTTCGCGTCGTCCACCGGATGCGGGATGAACGTGCAGTTGTCCAGCCCGAGACGCCTGATGGCGTGGATCGAATCGGCATTCGTGATAATGTTCCTGAAAGCCGTCTTGTACGCCAGCGCGAGCAGTCGCCCCGTGGAATCCGCAACGAACGGATGGGCGCGCATGGACCCGTGCTCGAAGGTTACCCGTGGTATCGCCGGCGTCAGGAGCATGGGATACATCGGCTCCCACACGCCGTACGCCTGGATGATATCGTAGCTGCGGAACAGGTCCTTCAACGGGCGCCCCCTGCGGACGAACTCGTTTATGTCCGCCCGTCTCAGCGGCGTGAGGTTGTCGCCGAGCAGCCGGCGGTATTCGCTCAGCAGGTGCCTGCGCCACTGCCGCTGCGTAAAAGTTCCGGTCTCATCGGCAGCCAGCCCGGCATATAAATCGGAGAGCGTTTGCATCGCCCTCCGGTCCCTGCGCGTAGCGGTTGCGGGAATCTCCGATACCAGCCGCGCTATATTCGCGGCGTCCGGCAGGTGCTCCGCCGTTTGCGCGATCGTCCGGCAGAGCGCTTTGAGAGGTAGTCGTCCGTTGCGCGCGCGGGCGGGACCGTCGAAATTGATAAAGTGCCACGGAGGGCTTTGAAAGCCCTTCAGGTTCACGGCCGACCAGTCCGGGGCGCCGTACTCGCCGAAGAGCGGCGGGTCGATATCGGCGTCTTCCCACTGCGGATGGGAGATGTAGTGCAGAAAGCCGTGGGAAAACGAGTCCGCCTCGATGTCCGTCTTCTGCCGCAGCGCCTTGGCGATGTTATAGGCGTTGTTGGCGATGTTTCCGATATGGAGAACCCGGAGAGTCATTTCTTCCTGCGGGGAGGGACCATCCTGTGGACGACCTTTCGGACGGCGTCGTACTTGCGATACATAACGTCCACCTTCGCCGAAAGCTCATCGAGCCTCGCCAGTTGCGTTTCGACGCTCTCGTGCCGGCGCCGGGCCAGGTCCGCCATCTGGTGCATGACGTCGGAGAGGTAGTATGTCATGGCGATTAATTGATTCTGCCCGCAAGCGGCAGCGGGCAGCTCGACGGGTCCAGACGCTGGACCAACTCGCAGGCCGAAGTAGCACGGATGGACGTGCAGAACGATTCGTGTACCAGCCGGCACGTCGGAAAGGAACGCCAGCACGTCCCGTGAAGAGGCATCGTCCTGATACGCCCCGTCCGGGTCGCTCGCAGCCAGAACCCAAAGGTCCCTGCCTCGTGTCCAGATAGTAAAGTCCACCGCCCACCTGGCATGCGGATTATCGTGCAGGTATGTGCGAAGGTGTGCGTCGCGATCGTCCTTGCCCTCCCCGGCGAGGTACGCGCTGAGGCGCCGGTGGTCCGCACCTTGCTTCGCCGAGGCGAAGTTGCCCTCGTATTCCAGGTGAAGTTCCTGTGCTGACAGGACGCCCAGCGGGAAGGTTTGTCCGTCCGGGCCTGTTGCGCAGTTGGCGCCCAGAGCGTGCTCGCGGAATATCTGAAAATTCTCAGCCCCGTAGTGCGGCGCCGAACCGTGCGCGGTGGCGCCCCGGACAGTCAAGCCGATCTCGCGCAGCCAGGCGAGTTCCGTCCGCACTGCCTGTGCTCCGTCCACGCCCATCAGGTAGCACGATAGTGCGTCGACATGCAGGCCCACCTCCGCGCCGTTGGCTTGAAGTTCGCGGTAGAGTTCTCCCGCCGCCTCGTATCGGTGGAACGTGCAGGCTTCGTCGAATCGGCCGTAATAGTAAGGCGAGAGGTGATGCAGGTAGTAGCAGGCCGACACGGTACGCGCCTTTTCGATCCGGCTCATTGCGACGGCTGCGACGATGTCATGATCGACGTCGTGACGAATCGCGACGCGCGACTTTCCATCCGGCAGCGGTGCGAGCAGCTCCCCCAGCGGCGCAAGGTCGATATGCTCCATCTTCACCAGCGACTCCAGCAGCGCATCGTAAGCGGGTAAAGCCCCGGCTGTCTTCTGCGGAAAGCTGAACGGCAGGCACAGCTCGTTGCATCGCGCAATCAGGGCGCAAAGGTCTTCCTCGTCGCGCACCACGGTATAGGGTTGTATCTCCATGTGCGATCCTGTCCGCTCGTTCCGGAAGGTGTATTATCGCAGCAAGGCGGCGGAAGATCACGCGATTACGCCTGCCCCTTTTGTGCGGAAAAACGGTTCTACCGGGATGCGATGATCACCGTCTCCTGCGGGATGTCCGCCTTGAGCGTCTTCTGCGGACGGATGTCGATGTTGGAGAACCCCAACTCGCCCAGCAGCTCAGCAACCCGGCCGGGCGAAAGGCGATTGTCGTAGCAGCAGTAAACGGGGTTCCAGTGATACTCGTGATTTTGCAGGTCCGGGAAATATCCCTTGAAGGCCGTGATGTAGAGGTACTTTCGCGAGCAACCCGCCATCGCCCGGATGAGCGCGTCCATGTCGTACACGTTTTCGATGGTGCCCTGGCAGAAGATAAGGTCGAATTTTTCATCCGGCGGTCGGCGAACGAAATCGCAGCACAGCCAGGTGTGTCGCTCGTTGGCGAGATGCTCCCGGCAGAAGGCGATTTCCTTCTCGGAGATGTCCACCCCGGTGAAGCGTACGTCGCGGAAGAACTCGGCGTAACCGATTCCCCTGCCGCACCCGACCTCGCAGACGGTTTTTATATCGCCGTTGGCGAGCAGCGGTCCTGCCCAGTCCATCATCGCCTGATGCTGCGGCAGGCGGTCGTCGTAAATGCCCTGGAAAAATTTTTCATCCGCATCGTCGCTGCGCCACCAGTTTCCGTAGTCCGGCGTGTACCTTCGATCGGCAGGGTCTTGCGGCCGGGCGTATCCCAGCCGGGCCATCGTCCCACCGCAAATGCTCCAGAACTGTTCGAGCTGCTTATCGGACCAGTCCTGCCAGCTCGGCAGGAATGTCTGCTCGCCCGTGCGCTGCGCGATCGAGTTTATTCGTTCAGCCAGCATTTTTCGTATATCCGAGCGCGTCAGGCAGTGCAGGCCGATGAACTCCGTCGCCGCCATCACTTCCCCCGCGATATCCCCGCCGGAGTAGTCCACTCGCAACCAGTGCTCGCGAGGGATGGATTCCAGCCGATCGAGTGCATAATCGTTGATGAACGCCCAGTACCAGCAGAGCATTTCGTGTCGCGACATGCTCGCCCAGCGCCGGTGATACGGGTCGTCCGGGCCTGGCCGTGGTCGGCTGAAATCGGTGGAATCCTGCTCGACGGGCAACTTGGCCAGCACCGTTCGTGCCGCCTCGCTCAGCTCACCGGGATCTTTACATTCCCGGTAAAAGTTGCCGAACATCTCATTGTGCCAGTTCATCATCGACTGGACGACCTCTCGCCCGTCCCGCGTAACGAAGAGCAGCTTCCCGCTGAACAGTTCGTCAAGCTCGCGGATGAAGGCGGTCAGCGTCACGTTCTTTTCGCCGTAGATGGCTGCTCCGGCGAGATGCTCCCTCATCCTCGGCAGCAGGGCGTCCAGAAGAACCGCTTTCGGGTCGTCCAGCTTTCCGTCCAGGAGCAGCCGACTTTGCCGGTTGAGGTTCGGCTCCGGTTCGAGCAGGCAGAGGCCGTTGTCCGCTTCGTTCAGAATGCGGCAGAGAGACGTCGTTCCCGATCGCGCGCAGCCAAGGATGAAAAAGGACCGCTTTCCCATCCATTCAGTTTCTCCCGATACGCGCGCCGAACTGTCGCAATCGAGGGAATACACTCCAAGGTTCTGCGGATTTCCAATTACCGTCACCGTCTGTGCGTCCCGGAAAACGTGCAGCAGTTTGAACTGCCCGTCGCTTGCATCCGGCCCGGCCGGTCCGGCGAGACCACCGCCCAGGAAGTACTGCCCGTTGGACAGGTTGCACGTGAACGTAAAGGACACTTCCAGCCGATCGCCGGATCGGGCCGAAAAGGTCCGCCCGTCGAAGATGGTGTTGTACCCGGTGACCGGCGCGCCCTTGGCGTTTTCCAGGCGAAACGAGACGTTCATGTCGTCGCAGTCACGGAGAATCTCGCACGACGCGACGACGGAATACCGCCTCCCGAACCGCAGCGTAGAGCAGGCACAGCCGTCTTCGTCCAGCACGTCGAACCGCCGGATACGCGCCGCGTGCCCGCGAAAGTCGCCCGCGTCGTCGGGTGAGCGGGACTCGTCGGAATCGCCTCCGGGAATCGCCTTTTCCCTGTCGATCGCCAGGAGTTTCTCGTAGGCGTGTCCGACCTTTCGCGGACTATCGGTCAGCACGACCCGGCCGTGGTCCAGCAGAATCCCCGAAGTGCAAAGCTCGTATACAGTGTTCAGCGCGTGCGTGACGAATAGCACCGTAGCCCCGCCGCCGGCCAGCTCGCCTATGCGCTTGTAGCATTTTTCCTGGAACAGCATGTCGCCCACTGCCAGCGCCTCGTCGATTATCAGCACGTCCGGTTCCACGTGAATCGCCGTGGCGAACGTCAGCCGGGCCTGCATACCCGTCGAGTACGTCTTGAACGGCTGGTCTATTACGTCTCCCAGCTCGCTGAAAGCGATGATGGAGTCCATCTTCCTCCGGACTTCATCGCGCGTCATTCCGAGGCACATCGCACCGGTGAACACGTTCTCGCGACCCGTGTATTGGGGGTGAAACCCCGTGCCCAGCTCCAGTATCGCCGAAATCCTGCCGTTGACCTCGACCTGCCCGGCGGTTTTGTCCAGCGTGCCGGCGAGTATCTTCAGCAGCGTGCTCTTTCCGGCGCCGTTGCGCCCGATTATCCCGACGACCTCGCCGCGTTTTATTTCGAACGACACGTCTCGCAGGGCCCAGGTCTCCACATGGCGTTTGCGCCGCAGGACCATCTCCCTGAGCAGGTCCGAGGCGCGCGCGTAGACCTTGTATATTTTCGATAGGCCAGTCGCGCGTATCGCGACGTCGGATTCCGGGGTGCGGGCTTTCATAGCACGTTTCCGAACATCGGCTTGAGTTTGCGGAACATGCGATAGCCAAGGTAGAACCCCCCCAGGCACAGCAGCGTGAAAACGACCCATGCGTAAGGACGGGTAATCGCACCGAAGCAGATCGCATCCTGGTAGCTCCAGACCATATAACTGAACGGGTTCCAGTGCAGTATCGGCCGGAACATGCCCGGCACCTGCCGCGGAAGGTAGACGATGGGCGTCAGGTATAACCCGACGAAGCCGAACGCCAGGATGAAATCCTTGATATCGCGGAAGTAAGGGGCGACGGCGGCCAGGAAATATCCGATACCGATCATGCCCAGCGTCTGGAGGAAAAGCAGCAGCGGCAGAAGGACGAACGTCCAGGGAACCGAGCCCTGTCTCAGCAGCACGTAAGCGGTGAGGAACGCCAGCGAAACGCCCAGCCCGATCAGCGAGGCGATTACCGTCTTGACCGGGAGTATCTCGATTGGGAAGACCACCTGCTTTACGAGGTTGGCGTTTGAGGTGATGGCGCCGCAGCCGCGGTTCATTGCGTCCTGGAGGCAGATCCACGGAACCAGTCCGCTGAGCAGGTACGTGGTGAAATCGCCGCGTGCGTTTTCCAGGCCCGGCAAGCCCTGCAGCTTCTGGCCTAGCACTACGACGAACAGGAACACGTACACGATCATGAGGATCAGCGGATGCACGATCGCCCACAGCGTCCCGAGCACCTGCCCGACGTATCGGTCGCGGACCTCGCGCCTGGTCATCTCCCAGGTGAGCTGTCGGTGTCGCGTAAGCAGCGCGACCAACTCGCGAAAGGCTGTGAAATGCGTTTTCGGATTCAGCGACGACATATAGTCCTGGTGTCTCCCTGCGTCGGGGATGGAACAGAAGCGTTGAGGCCATTCTACCTGTGGACACGGGCAGTTCAAGCGGGACGTGCCATTCGCCGATCGCCGTCGCTTGCGGTAAGGGGCTGTGAGCGAATATAGTGAGCGGTCACGGACAGGGACTTTTTCCACCTTGAGGTCGATGCGCATGGATATCAGAGGCAAACGGTTGCTGGTTATCGGAGGGGCGGGGCTTATCGGCTCGCACACGGTGGACGCCCTCACGAAAGAGGACGTCGGCGAGATTATCGTATACGACAATTTCACCCGCGGGTCCGAAGATAACCTCGCCGAGGCGCTGAAAGATCCGCGCGTGAAAATATTTCCGCTCGGCGGCGACATCCTGCATACGGACGTTCTGGGCGCCGCGATGAAGGATGTGGATGGGGTGTTTCTGCTTGCGGCGCTTTGGCTGCTGCACTGCCACGAGCTGCCGCGATCGGCGTTCGAGGTGAACGTCGGAGGCACGTTCAACGTGCTGGAAGCCTGTATCAACAATCGCGTCAAGCGGATCGTCTATTCCTCATCCGCATCGGTGTACGGCGACGCCGTCGAAGAACCCATGACCGAGGACCACCCCTACAATAACACGACTTTTTACGGGGCTACGAAGATCGCCTGCGAACACATGTTCCGATCGCTTTACCACCGGCACAGGGATTCCGATAAGGCGTTCGAGTACGTCGGCCTGCGGTACATGAACGTCTACGGCCCGAGGCAGGATTATCGCGGGGCGTATATCTCCGTAATCATGAAGATGCTCGACAGGATCGATAAAGGCGAGCCGCCCGTAGTGTTCGGCGACGGGTCGCAATCGTACGACTTCATTTACGTGAAAGATTGTGCAGCCGCGAATCTCTGCGCTATGAAGGCGGATACCACCGACGAATTCTATAACGTGGGACGCGGGGTCAAGACGTCCATCAAGGAATTGGCTGAGGTGGTGCTGAAGGCTGCGGGAGCGGACATGGCTGTGCAATACGAACCCGGTGGAAAGACGTTCGTCACCAACCGCGTGGGTTCACCCGACAAGGCGGCTGACGAATTGGGCTTCCGCGCGACGGTGGGCTTGGAAGAAGGCCTCTCCGAATTGGTCGCCTGGCGCGACGGCCATAAGGAAGCCGTCGATCGTCGACGGAAAGCGGCGGGACTTTGAGGAACGAATGTGCGGGATAGCGGGAATCTTACGTTGGGACGGCTCGGCGGCGGATGCCGAGGCGCTCCAGCGGATGAACGACGCCCAGGCGCATCGGGGCCCGGACGACGAGGGAATCTACACCGACGCGGCGTTGGGGTTTGCTCATCGGCGACTGGCGATCCTGGACCTCTCGGCGGCTGGGCATCAACCCATGGCTGCGGATGACGGCAGGTTTGTCATTACCTACAACGGCGAGGTCTATAACTTCCGCGAGCTGCGCGCGGAACTCGAAGGCCTGGGGCGTTCCTTCCGATCCACCAGCGACACGGAAGTGGTACTCCAGGCTTACGCCCAGTGGGGTCCGGTCGCGGTCGAGAAATTCAACGGAATGTTCGCCCTGGCCGTCTGGGATTCGCGGGAGAAGGAACTCTTCCTCGCGCGCGATCGTTACGGGATCAAGCCTCTCTATTGCGCCGAAACGCCCGGCGGGTTCCTCTTCGCTTCGGAGGTAAAGGGCATCCTCGCCGAGGGGTCCGTTCGCGCGAAGATGGACCTGCCCGGCCTGCTGGAATACATGACGTTCCAGAACTTTTTTACTGATCGGACGCTGTTTGACGGCGTGCGGCTGTTCCCCGCGGGTACGCACGTTACGATCCGTCGCGGACAAACGTCCATGCCCCCTCCGGTGCGATATTGGGACTACCGTTTCGTCGAGCCGGACAAGCCCGCCGATCAGCGGGAATATATCGAAGAGCTGGACCGACTGCTGCGACAGGCGGTGAATCGGCAACTCGTCAGCGACGTCGAAGTCGGCGTGTACCTTTCCGGCGGAATGGACAGCGGATCGCTTACCGCCCTGGCGGCAAGAAAGCTGCCCTATATCAAGTCGTTCACCTGCGGGTTCGACCTGTCCAGCGCGTCGGGTATCGAATTGAGCTACGACGAGCGGGCCAACGCCGAGTTCATGTCCTACGTCTACAAGACAGAGCATTACGAGATGGTTCTCAAGGCGGGCGATATGGAGCGCGTGCTGGGGCGCCTTGCATGGCACCTGGAAGAACCGCGCGTCGGGCAGAGCTACCCGAATTTCTACGTCGCCCAGCTTGCGGGTAAATTCGTCAAGGTGTGCCTCTCCGGCACCGGTGGGGACGAGCTGTTCGGCGGGTACCCGTGGCGGTACTACCGCGCGGTAATAAACGAAAACTTCGAGGACTACATCGACAAGTACTACCGCTTCTGGCAGCGGCTTATTCCGAACCGTGACATCCAGAAGGTCTTCGCGCCGGTCTGGCCGGAACTGCGAGATGTCTGGACGCGGGATATCTTCCGGGACGTGTTCGCAAATCACGCCTCCCAGCTGCGGCGCCCGGAAGATTTCGTGAACCACTCGTTGTACTTCGAGTGCAAGACGTTCCTCCACGGGCTTCTGGTCGTGGACGATAAGCTTTCCATGGCCCATTCGCTCGAGGTCCGCGTGCCGTTCCTGGACAACGACCTGGTCGATTTTGCGATGAACATTCCGGTAAGCATGAAGCTGGGCAACCTCGGCGAGGTCATCCGTCGCAACGAGAACGTCCCCGGCTACAAGACCGAGCAGTACTTCCAGCGCACGCACGACGGAAAGCTGCTGCTCCGCAAGGCGATGGAAAAATACATACCGGAGACAATTCTGCGCAGCCGCAAGCAGGGCTTCAGCGCGCCCGACGCGAGCTGGTTCCGTGGAGAAAGCATGGATTACGTCCGTCGGAGGCTGTTCGAGTCCGACGCGCGGATATATGAGTTCATGGATCGCCAAAGCGTGCAGGACCTTGTCAGCGAACACCTGGAAGGCAAAGAAAACCGCCGACTGCTCATCTGGAGCCTGCTCAACCTGGAAGAATGGTGCGAGACGTTTCTCGGCGGTGGGAGGGGCGCATCGTGAACGTAACGGTGATCGGTTCGGGCGGATTTTTGGGTACGCGCCTTGTGTGCGAGCTTGTCGAACAGGGGTGTAACGTTAACGCCGTCAGTTCCTCGGGCAAGGGCGGGATCGATCCACGGACCGGCCTGCCGGGAAACGATTTTGCGATCCCCGGCGGGACGGATTGTGCAATTTACCTGGCGCAATCGCCGTTCTATCGCGACCTGCCTCGGCGTGCGATGCACCTGCTGAACGTCAACTGCGTCTCGGCGGCGCGGGCTGGAGCCGCTGCACGCATGGTTGGGGTGAAACGATTCCTCTACGCATCGACCGGGAGCGTCTATGAGCCGAGTTTCTCGCCGCTTGGCGAGGACAGCCCGTTGCGGCGAGACGAGTGGTACGCGCTCAGCAAGCTGCATGCCGAGGAGATCCTGGCGATGTATCGTTCCTCGATGCGCGTCACGATAGTCCGCCCGTTCGGGATATACGGGCCCGGGCAGCGGGACAAGCTCGTCCCGTCACTGATCGAGCGGGTGCGCAGCGGCGAGCCTGTCCGGATCGATCTGAACCCGAACGATTCCGGCGACCTCGACGGGCTGAGAGTGTCGCTCTGCCACGTTTGCGACGCCGCCCGCGTTTTCGCCCGCCTCGCGACGACGGACGGCCCGGACGTTCTCAACCTCGCCGGCCCGGCTGCGCTGTCCGTTCGGCAGATGGTGTCGGAAATTGCCGACGTACTGGATATGGAGGCGAAATTCGAGATCGCCGATACTGCGCGACGCGGCGATCTTGTAGCGGACACGTCCCGACTGGAGTCGGTTATCGACTGGCGGTTCGTCGATTTTTCCACCGGTATTCGCGAAACCCTGCGCGCGGCAACGTGATTTCCATGACGAAGAAACGTCATCGAATCTTCCTGGGACTTACCGAAATCGCGGGCTATT
This sequence comes from Planctomycetota bacterium, assembly GCA_024275995.1. GTDB lineage: Bacteria > Planctomycetota > Phycisphaerae > SM23-33 > SM23-33 > JAJRYB01. The sequence continues at coordinate 19,485 of JAJRYB010000066.1, forward strand.
ACCGTGGCCTGAAGGAAGGCTTCCGCCAACTCGGCGCGGACGTGGTGTTCGTAAACCTCTCGCCGCACCCGTTTGGCTACGGCGACGACGACGAAAACGCGCTCGTGAAGTTCGCGCGTTTCTGCTCGCGCCGGCGGACGTCGCTGATCGGGCGGGTGTTTTGGAGCATGGCGCGGACGATCGCGCGGTGCCTGCTGCTTGCATGGGCGAGCAGACGGTGCGACGTGTTCATCTTCGCCTGCGGGTCGAGTTTTTTGCGATATCGCGACCTGCCGATCCTCAAGCTGCTGGGCAAGACGATTATCTACCAGTTCCACGGCAGCGACTCGCGCCCGCCGTACCTGGACGGCAGTATCTTTCCGCCTGACGAACCGGTCGACGTCGAGGCGATGATAAAGGCAGCCCGGCTGCGGAAGCGCCGAATCCGCACTATCGAAAAATACGCCGACGTGCTTGTGAACATCCCGCCGCAGGGGCATTTTCACGAGCGTTCTTTCGCCAACTGGATGCGAGTCGGGCTGCCGAACCGCCCGCCTGTCGTTCCGCCGCCGGAGGACGCCCTATCGCCGGATGGGGAAACCGTGCGGATTCTGCATTGTCCTTCGCACCCTCTCGCCAAGGGCACGGGGCTTATCAGGCAGGCGGTAGCGACTTTGAAAGACGAAGGCCTGGACGTGGAATTGGTTGAACTTTCAGGCGAGCCTAACGAGAAAATCCTCCGCGAGCTTGCACGGTGCGACGTGGTTCTCGACCAGGCGTATGCGGATTACCCCCTGCCGGGCCTGGCTGTGGAGGCTGCCTGGTTTTCCCGACCCGTCGTTATCGCTGGATATGCGGTGGAGCTTTGGAGGGAATCGCTGGCTGAAGAATTTCTCCCTCCGACGTGTTATTGCACGCCCGATCAGTTGACGGCTGAGGTCCGCCGGCTCGTTACCGACGCGGAATTGCGACGCGATGTTGGGCGCCGGCTGCGACAGTTCGTGGAGACCCGTTGGTCGCCTGCTGCCGTGGCGGGGCGGTATCTGTCCCTGGCGTCCTGCGGCGTTCCGGAAGAATGGGCATGCGATCCGAACGAGATTACTTACCTGCACGGCTGCGGGCTTCCGGAAGAGGCGGCCCGCCGTCGCGTGCTGAGTGTTATCGAATCCGGGGGCGTCACTGCGCTGCAACTTTCCGATAAGCCGAATCTGGAAAAACTCTTCGCCCGGTTTGCAGGTGGCGGGCAGAGTTAAAGAACAAGCATGAAAACGTAACGCGGGCACCTTGCCCGCTACACGGTAATGCTCCGGCCTTGCAAGGCCGGGGCATTTTTTGAAAACATTTTCCGAAGCGTTCTTCAAAACACCAACTACAGAATTTCCATCCGGACAAACTACCTCCGACGTTTGCGCCGAAGTAACAACGCCCCACCGGCAAGCAGCAAAGAAATCGATGCGGGTTCGGGACTCGACAACACCGTAAGTATTCAGAGGACTTCCCGTTGAAGTGTCCAGCCACGCGCCAGGTAGAATCCCATTGAAGACTTCGGGGGTCATGGCTGCATAATTTTCACCGGGACCACCGTTGGGTTCAGGCCCCATATTGTTGGGATCACCCCAATTTGTGAAGGTTGTAAGTTCGCCGCTTATCCATAGCCATGCACCCTCGACTTGCTTATCGGTATACCCAATCCACAGCCACGGGGAAGGTAACGTCGCATCGGCGAGTACAGTTGGACCGAATGTGTCGAGTAACCATTGATTTTCTGCCGCGTCTTTGACAGAAACGAGATGTCCGCCAAGTGCAATGGCTTCAGCTTCTGCTTCCTCCCAAGTTCCCGGAGACAATAGGTGATACGTATGCCCATTTCCCGAATAAACCGCTGTCTGAAGGATAGAATTCGATGAAACCCCCATTGCGGAATCGCTGAAACTGGTATTTCCCGTCGAGGCGTTCCAATTGACCTGGATGCCGTTGCGGTCTCCCACGGCTGAGATTCCCGTAGGCGCCTGATCGGAATAATCACGCAGGGCGACATTGACAATCGGAGTTGTCGTCGGTACTGCACCGTAGCCGTGATAATGAGACGCAAAGTAGGCTTCCGCGACGCTGTTAAGCGGCTCGTAATCGCTCAATACAATGTCAGCGGAATAAGACTTGGTGATCGGGTTCGCATATGAA
>JAJRYB010000067.1 GCA_024275995.1 Planctomycetota bacterium
AAGGCGTATCGCTATCCGGAAGGCTTGGCCAGATGCTTCACGGAAAGAAGCCCGAATGATACTTCAACTGGCTAAACGCCTGCTCACCGAGCCGGACTCCCGCCTGCTGGCGAACTTCGCGTGGAATTTCGGAGCCAGGAATCTCTGGGCGATCCACCAGTTCAAAAAACGCCTGCGACGCGGGCGGTTCTTCCCGGCGTTCATGTTCCTCTCGATAACCAACCGGTGCAACCTCCGCTGCCGGGGATGCTGGGTGACGACCGACGGCAGGGAGCAGCGCCTCAGCGCCGCGACGATGGATCGCATCGTCCGTGAATGTAAAAAAAACTCCAGCCGCTTCTTCGGAATACTCGGCGGCGAGCCTTTGCTGCACCCCGAACTGTTCGACGTTCTCAAGCGCCATCGCGACTGCTACTTCCAGGTATTCACGAACGGGACCGCCCTGACGGACGAGGTCGCCTCGCGGATGCGGCGGCTGGGAAACGTAACGCCGCTGGTGAGCGTCGAGGGCGACCAGGTCGTCAGCGATTCCCGACGCGGCGGTAAAGGCGTCTTCCGCAGCGCGATGACGGGCCTGGACAACTGCCGACGCCACCGGCTGATCACCGGGGTCGCCTCCAGCATCTGCCGATCCAATATCGACGACCTGCTCTCCGAGCGTTTCCTGAGGGAGCTTATCGCACGTCGCGTGCATTACATGTGGTACTACATATACAGGCCCGTCGGTCCGGACCCATCGCCGGACCTTGCGCTCTCGCAGGAGCAGCTTCTGCGTGTCCGTAAGTTCATCGTCGAGGCGAGGCAGAAACTGCCGATCATTATCGTCGACGCCTACTGGGACGATCGCGGAAACGCGCTGTGCCCCGCCGCCGTCGGAATCAGCCATCACGTCGGGCCGGCAGGCGATGTGGAACCGTGCCCGCCGATCCAGTTCGCCTGTGAAAACGCGTCGAACGGAACGCCGCTTTCCGAGCTGATGGATCGCAGCGAGTTCCTGGGCAACTTCCGCAAGCTGGCCGCCGAAACCACGCGCGGGTGCATCCTCATGGAAAGGCCCGATCTGCTGCGCGAATTCATCGTCCGTGAACGGGCACGCGACACCACCGGACGAGGCAGCGGTCTGGAGGAGCTGGCCGCGATGCGACCCGCACCCAGCCACGGCATGCCGGGCAGGGAAATACCAGAGCGATCGTGGGCGTACCGCTTCGCGAAAAAACACTGGTTCTTCGGCTTCGGAGCATACGGGTAAACGGCGGTACCGAGGAAATCGAATGCGGGAGCATGACGATCCATTATTGACCGCGGGAAAAAGCAGTACGGGCAGGGAAGGAATCCCCGCCCTGAAACGTCGGCGCGACGAGCTGCTGGCGTGCGTGAGAAAGCACGCGCTGCGGGCAGGACTTCTCCCACCGCTGTCGCTGGACGAGTTGGCCTCGCACACGTCCGCGGCGCTCGCCGAAGGCGGCTTCGACGAATCGTGCGCGGATTTCGCGTCGATTCTCCTGAACAATGAAACCTGGCGCGACGCCTTCGCGGGCGTCCCTTTCTCCCGCCGCCTGCTCCTGTTACCACAGTGCCTGCGAAACCACGCCCGATGCGCCGCGAAGATCGACGATTTCGGGCTTCTCTGTAAAAGCTGCGGCCGCTGCGTAATTTGCGACCTCAAGGCGCAGGCGGAGCGGTTGGGGTACGTCGTGCTCGTAGCCGAGGGCACCACCGTCGTCACGTCGCTGATAGCCTCCGGAAAAATCGAAGCGATCCTCGGCGTCAGTTGCATGGCGATGCTCGAACGCGTATTTCCCCACGCTCAGGCGGCGGCGGTTCCCGCTATCGCGATTCCGCTACTGTACGACGGCTGCGAAGACACAGCCGTGGACATGGACTCGCTCGACGAGGCGCTCCATCTTTCCGGAGAGAACCAGGCGATGCGGCTGAACCTCGAGTCCCTTCGCGAGCAAGTGGAAAGCTGGTTCACTCCCGAGAGCCTGAAATCGCAGATGGGCGAGGCGGGAAGCCACGCCGAGCGTCTGGGGCGCGAATGTCTGACGGCGGCGGGTAAACGGTGGCGACCGTTCCTTGCCGTCTGCACGCACCAGGCGCTGCGAGAGGATCCATCCGCGCCGCCGCCGGAAACTATTCGCAAAATCGCAATCGCCGTCGAATGTTTCCACAAGGCCTCGCTGATCCACGACGATATCGCCGACGGCGACGCGATACGCTACGGCGATCCGACGCTTCATGAAGCATACGGAACGCCAATCGCCATGAACGTCGGCGATCTGCTGCTCGGTGAGGGTTATCGCCTCATAGCCGAATCCGACTTCACCGACGGGGCGAAGGCGGAGATGCTTCACGCAGCCGCGATGGGACACAGGAGGCTCTGTGTCGGGCAGGGAAGCGAGCTTCAATGGGTTCGCAGCCCGCGCCCGCTATCGGCAGAGGAGGTGCTGGAAATCTTCCGCGGAAAAACCTCACCCGCGTTCGAAGTGGCGCTGCGAATGGGAAGTATCTGCGCCGGCGCGGGCGATGAGGTGCGCAACGCGCTAGGCCGTTACAGTGAACAGCTCGGTATCGCCTACCAGATTCGCGACGACCTGGAAGACCTCGCCGGCGACGCGGGCACGGACGGCGAGGTCACGGCACGCCCGTCCATTCTTCTGGCGACGGCGTGCGAGTGGGCTACCGGCGAGCGGGCGCAAAAGCTGGAATGTCTCTGGCGGCGGAAAAATCGCGATAAAGCCGACGGGCAGCGTCTGCGTGAGCTGTTCGACGAGCTGGAGGTAATACCGGCGGTGCGCCGGCTGCTTGTCGAGCACAAAAACGCCGCGGTGAACGCGCTCCGCGCCCTGCAAAACGCGAACCTCAAATGTCTGCTCCGGCGGGTGATCGGACGGATCTTCGACGACGCGAAAGCGACGGACTGGTGCGGTGACACTGAAACAGCGAATGATACAGGCGGCGGCGCGCGGCGCGAATGAAACACCCGAACTGCGCGAAACTCTCGCGGCGTTCGTGCTGAGCTTCCAGCGCGACGACGGCGGATTCGCCGGCCGAGGCGAAAAGAGCGACTTGTACTACACGCTCTTCGCCGCCGGGTGCCTGATCTCCCTTGGAAGCCCCCTGCCCGCGACGCTTGGGGCGTACCTGGAAAGTTTCGGCGACGGCGAAACGCTCGACCTGGCGCACTTTGCGTGCCTGGCGAGGTGCCGGTCCTACCTGGCGCCGCGGCAGGCGGACGATCGGGCAAGGCTCGATATGCTGCGCCGCCTGGAAAATTTCCACACGCCCGACGGCGGGTATGCCCTTTCCCCCCTCGCCGCGTCGGGAAGCGTCTACGGCTGTTTCCTGGCGCTCGGCGCATACGAAGACCTGGATGCGAACCTGCCGGACCCGGCTGGACTCATCCGATGCGCGGGCAACCTGGCGATCGGCGACGGGTCGTATGCGAACGCACCTTCCATGCCGATCGGTTCGACGACGGCTACCTCGGCTGCGATTACCATGCTGGCGCAGCTCGGCTCGAAAATCGACCAGGCATCGCCGGCCTGGCTGTTAAACCGGCAAAGCAGCGACGGGGGGTTTACAGCCGTCCCCGGCGCGCCTTGCTGCGACCTGCTATCGACCGCCACCGCGCTGCACGCGATGGACGCCGCAACCACGCTACCGCTCGATGAAATTCGCGAACCCTGCCGGCTTTTCGTCGCTTCGCTTCGCGACGAGAGCGGCGCGTACTGCTCCAGCATGGCGGAGACCACGCCGGACTGCGAGTACACGTTCTACGGGCTTCTCGCAATGGGGCATCTTTGCCGATGACGAACACTCTCGACGAAAGCGCACTTCTCGAATCGCTCGCAGCGGCGCGGGCGCACCTGCTGGCGATGCGCGACGACGACGGGCACTGGACCGGAGATCTCAGCTCCAGCGCGCTAGCCACCGCTACGGCGACCGGTGCGCTGGCGGTGATGAACGGCGAGGCCCATCGGACCGTCGTGGAGCGCGGGCTTGACTGGCTGGCGAAAAACGCCAACGACGACGGCGGATGGGGCGATACGCCCGATAGCCCTTCCAATATCTCGACGACGCTGCTTGCGTGGTCCGCGTTCGCTTTCGCCGGCGCGGACGAGGATGAAAAATTTCGCCCGGTAATTTTCCGCGCCCAGGCGCATATCGCCCGGCTGGCCGGAAGCCTGCGCCCACAGGCCATCGCCGACGCCGTCAACGAGCGATACGGAAACGATAGCACGTTTTCCGCGCCTATCCTGGCGCTGTGCTGCCTTGCCGGCAGGATGGGACCCGGCCGGAGCGCCTGGCGATTCGTGCGAGCCCTTCCATTCGAGCTGGCGATCCTTCCGCACCGCCTGCTGCAATGGCTTCACCTGCCGGTCGTCAGCTATGCCCTGCCGGCACTGATCGCCGTCGGGGCGGCGCGCCACTATCATCGTCGCCCGCGGAACCCTCTCGCCCGCCTGGTGCGCCGGAGCGCCTGGCGGGGAGCTTTTCGCAAACTCCGCAAGGTCCAGCCGGCAAGCGGAGGCTTTCTCGAAGCGGCGCCGCTCACGGCGTTCGTGACCTGCTGCATGGCGTCGATCGGCATGAAGGAACACCCCTCGGCCCGCGCCGCTGCGGAGTTCCTTACCGCTACCGTGCGAAGGGACGGAAGCTGGCCTATCGACACGAACCTCTCGACGTGGGTGACGAGCCTTGCCGTCGAAGCCCTGGGCGAGCAGACGCCCGCCGTCGCGCGCGAGACGCTGCGGGAGCGGCTTCTCGACGGACAGCACCGCCGGCGGCATCCGTACACCCAGGCGAAGCCCGGTGGGTGGGCGTGGACGAACCTCCCCGGCGCAGTTCCGGACGCCGACGACACCGCCGGCGCACTTATCGCACTTGGAATACTCGCACCGTCCGATGGGCAAGTCCGCGAAGCCGCCGCGAGAGGCGCACGCTGGCTGTGCGATCTCCAGAACCGCGACGGAGGTATTCCCACCTTCTGCCGAGGATGGGGAACGCTTCCGTTCGACCGCAGCAGCCCGGACCTTACCGCACACGCGCTGCGCGCGTGGAACAGGTGGCGCCGCGAGCTGCCGCAAAAGCTCCACCGGCGCGTGAGGCGTTGCATGGACCGGGCGGTGCGATACCTTCGGCGATCCCAGCGAGATAGCGGCCAGTGGATACCGCTGTGGTTCGGAAATCAATTTTCGCCTCGCATGGAGAATCCGACTTACGGCACGTCGAGGGTGCTGGCGGCGTTGGTGGAACTGGTGGACGATTTTCCCGTCCGCGCGCAGATCGACGCGGGCGCCGGCTGGCTTATGCAGGCGCAGAACCGCGACGGCGGGTGGGGCGGAGCGCCGCGCGTGCCGTCGAGCATCGAAGAGACCGCCCTTGCCGTAGGCGCCCTTGCCAAAGCGACGAGGTGTTCCACACAGCCGCAGGAGAAGCTCTCCGCGGCAGTGAAAAACGGGGCGGCCTGGCTGGTGGAGCGCACGCGGGGTGGATCGTATTTCCCCCCGTCGCCGATCGGCCTGTACTTCGCCGAGCTGTGGTACTCCGAGAAACTCTACCCCGTTATTTTCACGATTTCCGCCCTGCGAGCGGCCGGTGAGCTTGTAGACGCGCGACCTTTCCATGTAGCATGAGATAAGACTTCCTGAGGTGAACGGCGTGAAGGACGACTTTGAACCACACTCTGCCTCGAAGGCAACGCGAAATGTGCTGCTGATCGTACTGGCGTCGGCGGGCTTTTTCGCGGCGCTGGGGTGGGTGTTTCTGACGGCTATCGACGAACCCGGCGGGCCTGGCGACTCGCGGGAAGATTTCGCTTCCCCGCGCCCGGCCTCGTCGCCTGTGGCGGCAGTGCGAGCCACACCCGGCGGTATCAGGGTAAGTCTCGCCGAAAAACCCACCGCTACGGCACCGGGCGACTGGAAAATCTACCGGGGAAACTCCGCGCTTCAGGGCGTCGCCGGAGGGAAACTGGGCAATTCGTTCAGGCTGCTCTGGAAGTTCCGGACTAACGGCGCGGTGCGGTCAAGTCCGGTAATCGCCGACGGGCGTATTTTCGTCGGTTCGTCCGACGGGTATCTCTACGCGATCGACCCGGCCGATGGGAAACAACTCTGGTCCGTCAAGCTCGGCAAGGCTATCGAAGCGCCCCCGAGCGTCGCGGGGGGGATTGTCTATATTGGCGACAGCGACGGCGTGCTGCACGCCCTGGACGCAGCCAGCGGACGCAGCCGATGGACGTACAGGACGGACGGGGAAATATTCGGCGCGGCGAATTTCTACAAACCCGCCGGCGACAAGGGCGCCCGCGTCATCGTCGGCAGCTACGATAACGCGCTGCATTGCGTGGACGCCTCCAGCGGACGGGGCCTCTGGAAATACAAAACCGGGAACTTCATCAACGGTTCGCCGGCGGTCGCCGGTGGGATAATCGTTTTCGCCGGCTGCGACGCGAAGCTCCACGTCGTCGACGAGAACGGAAAAATCCGCGTCACGGTCAAAACGGGATCGTTCGCCGCCGCTTCACCGGCGCTGGTGGGACGCTACGCCTTCGTCGGAAACTACACCGGCCGGCTGCTGTGTATCGACACCGTCGCCGGAAAAATCGCATGGGAGTACGGCCAGGGTTCCGAAGCGTTCTTCTCCTCGCCGGCGATAGGGTCCGATCGCATCGTCGTCGGATCGCGCGATGGAAACGTGCATTGCGTCGATCGCGCCAGCGGAAAGAGGCTTTGGCTGTTCGAGACGGGGGGGGAAGTGGACAGCTCGCCCGTCATCTGCGACGGGAAGGTCGTCTTCGGGTCCGGCGACGGGCGGCTGTACGTCGTGCGGCTCGCCGACGGAGAGGAAATCTTCTCCTACGAACTGGGCGAGGCGATTACAAGCTCACCGGCCGTTGCGGACGGAAAGATCGTGATCGGCTGCGACGACGGATGGGTATACGCCTTCGGACCGAAGCTATAATAAGGACAGGCAATGAAGATCGTGCAGATAGTACCCGGATCGGGCGGCGGTTTTTACTGCGAAAACTGTCTGCGCGATCGTGAGCTTCTCGGCGCGATGCGCGCCGGCGGGCACGACGCGCTGCTTGTCCCGCTGTACCTTCCGCTGTTTCCGGACGCCTCGCCCGTCGAAGCCTCGACGCCGGTTTTTTTCGGGGGCATCAACGTATATCTCCAGCAGGCCTCCGTGCTGTTCAGGCATACGCCGCGATGGGTCGATCGCCTGTTCGATTCGCGGGCCATGCTCAAGTGGGCTGCGAAGAAGGCCTCCATGACCAGGCCCGAAGGTCTGGGCGCCACGACGCTCAGCATGCTCCGCGGCGAGCAGGGACGGCAGAAAAAAGAACTCCACCGGCTGCTGAAGTATCTCTCGTCGCAGGACCGGCCGGACGTCGTGTTTCTGTCCAACGCGCTGCTTCTGGGTCTTGCCGGCGCAATCCGCAACGAGCTGAAGGTGCCGGTGGTGTGCTTCCTTCAGGACGAGGACGGTTTCCTCGACTCGCTCGCCCGGCCGTACCGCGGCGAGGCATGGAAGATCCTTGCCAGGCGGGCGAAGGACGTCGATCTGTTCGTCGCCACCAGCCGGTACTACGCCGAGGCGATCCAGCCGCGGCTTGGAGTACCCGCGGATCGCGTCCGATGGGTCCATTTCGGAATTTCGACCGAAGGGTTCACCGCGGCGCAGACAGCGCCGAAACCTCCGGTGATCGGATTCCTCTCGCAATTGTGTCCGTCGAAAGGCCTTCACACGCTCGCCGAAGCCTTCGTACGCCTGAAATCGGACGAGCGCCTGCGGTCCGTCCGTCTGCGCCTGGCGGGCGGGCAATTGGACATCCACCGGCCTTACGTTCAGGAAATATCCGACGCCCTGGAGGACAAGGGCCTTTCCGGGGACGTCGAATTCCTGCCGAATCTTACACGCGACGAGAGGCTCGAGTTTCTACCGACGCTTTCGGTGCTTTCCGTTCCGACGACCGGTCCCGAAGCGATGGGCCTGTTCGCGCTGGAGGCGTGGTCGGCAGGCGTTCCGGTGGTTCTTGCCGATCACGGCGCACACGGAGAGCTGGTCCGCACTACCGGCGGCGGGTTGCTCGCCAGGCCCAACGACCCGCAATCGCTCGCCGAGCAACTCTCCGCGCTGCTGCTCGATGAAAACCTCGCCCGCAGGCTGGGACAACAGGGACGCGAGGCGATGCTGGAGACCTATTCAACCGAGCGGCTCGCAGGTGAGCTGGACGATCTGCTGGAGAGCGTCGTGCGGCCTGGTTGAGATGACGAACTTAGGCGACAGCGGCATGCCACGCCGTCACAAAAAAAACAGTTGGCCGCAGATAAACACAGATTAACACGGATATTAAAAAATACCATTTCGTATCTGCGTTTATCTGTGTCCATCCCTGCTATTTGTAGGATATAGAAATCAAGTGGCACTACGGTATTAACAACACGGAGCCAACCAATGTCGGAAAACGGCAGGCTGATCGAACTGACAGACCTCGTCAAACGATACGATTCGCCGGACGCCGGGGGAGGCGCTACGGTGCTGAACGGCGTTTCGTTGACGGTCGCGCGAGGCCAATCGCTGGCGATCATCGGTCCCAGCGGTTCAGGTAAAAGCACGCTGCTGAACCTTATCGGCGCACTGGACAAGCCCACTTCCGGGCGCGTCGTGATCGACGGGCAGGACCTCTGCGACCTGTCCGACCGTCGCCTGGCGGAAATTCGCAACAGGCGAATAGGGTTCGTATTCCAGCTGCACCACCTGCTGGCCCAGTGCACCGCGTTGGAGAACGTCCTTGTGCCGACGCTGGCACGCGGCGGCTCGGACGAACGAGCCGGCGAGAGGGCCAAAAGGCTGCTGGAGCGCGTGGGGCTTTCCCTTCGCATGAACTACCGTCCCGGACAGCTCTCCGGAGGGGAGCGCCAGCGGGTGGCGCTCGTGCGGGCGCTTATCAACGAGCCGGACCTTCTGCTCGCCGACGAGCCGACCGGTTCGCTGGACGGGAAAGCCTCGGATGAACTTGCCGACCTGCTGGTCGAACTCAATCGCGAAGATGGCGTGACGCTCGTGGTGGTCACGCATTCCCAGCGCCTGGCCGAACGGATGGGCAGAAGGCTCGAACTGCGCGACGGCAGGCTCACTGACGGGGCGATTTCATGAATACATGGACGCTCATCAGGCGCGGACTGTGGCATTATCGGCGCACTCACGCGGGCGTCGTTGCGGGCGCAGCCGTTGCGGTAGCGGTGCTCGTGGGGGCGATGTTCGTGGGCGACTCGGTCAGTTATACGCTGCGACGCACCGCGAAGATGCGACTTGGACGGGTCGAGATGGCGATTCACACGCCGCAGCGGTTCTTCCGCGCCGCCCTTGCCGACGACCTGAACGGCTCGCTCGGAGCGGAAGTCGCGCCGGTACTGGCGCTGCGGGGTTTCGCCGTTCGAAGGGACGGGACCGCCCGGGCCGGACGGGTTAACGTACTCGGCGTCGACGAGCGGTTCTGGCGCCTGGGCGCCGCAACGGCGCCCTTATCGAAATCGAACTCAGCCGGGACGAAATGTGTCCTGAACGTCCCGCTGGCTGAGCGATTATCGCTGGTCAGCGGGCAGGAGATCCTGCTTCGCATAGAAAAGCCCAGCCTGCTGCCGCGTGACGTGCCGCTGGCGGGGGATTCCGACTCGATCATCCGGGTCCCGCTCGTTATCGCCGCGGTGGCGGGCGAGCAGGACTTCGGGCGGTTCAGCCTCCGGGCCAACCAACTCGCCCCGCTGAACGTATTCGTTCCGCTGGACTGGCTGGCGGAGAAGGTCTCTCTTGCGGGCAGGGCGAACATGCTGCTCGTGGGAGACTTTCCGCACAAGGGCGATTCGGCGAGGGTCATCGACTCGGCGTTGAGCAAGGCATGGACGCTCGATGACGCCGGGGTTGAACTTCGGGAGATACCCGCCGTCGGCGCGTTGGAGCTGCGCTCGCGGCGCGTGTTTCTGGACCAGCCCATCGCAGCCGCTGCCATGAAAGCCTCCACGAGCGCCCGCGGGGTGTTCACGTACTTCGTGAACGAACTTCGCCTCGGCGAAAGGGCTACGCCCTATTCGTTCGTCGCCGGAGTGGAGGAACTCCCCCGCTCCGGAAGCGCGCCGCGCCCACTTAAGGACGAGGAGATACTTATCGGCAAATGGCTGGCCGACGATCTCCAGGCCTCCACCGGCGATACGATCGAACTGCGCTACTACGTAGTATCCCCGTCGCGGCGGCTTGTGGAACGCACGAAACGCCTTCGCGTGCGGACGGACGACCCGCCGCAGGATGATCCCACGCTCATGCCGGAGTTTCCCGGGCTTTCCGACGCGGAGAACTGCCGGGACTGGCGGACGGGTATCGAGATCGACCTGGACAGGATACGTCCGAAGGACGAAAAATACTGGCAGCGACGTCGCGGAACGCCAAAGGCGTTCGTAACGCTGCCCGCAGCGCAGGCGATGTGGGGCAACAGGTTCGGTAATCTCACTGCCGTTCGCTACCCGCTGATCGCCGGGGCGAGGGAGAAGGTTGCTGCCGGGATCCGCGACGAACTGGACCCCGCGTCGATCGGGTTGTTTTTCAAGCCGGTCCGAAAGACCGCCGACGCCGCCGCCGGAGAGGCGCTCGATTTCCGTATGCTGTTCCTCGGGTTCAGCTTCTTCCTGATCGTCGCGGCGGTGATCCTTATGGGCCTGCTCTTCGCGTTGGGGATGCAGCAGCGATCGCAGGAAGTGGGCACGTTGCTGGCGCTTGGCCTGGGCGCCGCGAGGGTGCGCCGCATGCTGCTGATGGAAGGACTGCTCCTGGCCGCAGCGGGGACCGCCCTCGGGCTTGGAGCAAGCGTTCTCTACACGCGAATGATGCTGAGCGGGCTGCAACGCCTCTGGCCGGAGGTGGTCGCAAACTCAGCCGTCACGTTCCACGCCTCGATCGGAACGCTGGTAATCGGAGGCTTTTCGGGAATCGTCGTCGCGGCGTCGGTGATCTGGATTATCTCGCTTCGCCAGGCGCGGCGACCTGCGCGGCAGTTGCTCGCGGCCGCCAACAGCGGCGATCTGATCGCAAGTGGTGGAAGACCCCGGCGCGCGACGTGGCTGGCTGCCATCTCCGCCGGGGGCGCGCTGGTCGTAATGGTTTCAGCCGGCGCGGGTGTCGGCACGAAGGCGGCGGGAGCGTTCTTCGGCGCCGGGGCGCTGCTGCTTATCGCTTCTATCGCCGCGGCGGCGGCGTTCCTGTCGCGACTGTCCACCCGTGCGGATGCCCGCAACCTGTCGCTGGGCGCTCTCAGCGTGAAAAACGCCGTTCGCCGAAAAGGCAGGAGCGTTTCGGTTATCGCCCTGCTCGCCTGCGGGGTGTTCCTGGTCATTTCCGTCGGCGCAAACCGTCAGAACCCACTGGCGGGGGCAAGCAAGCGATCCAGCGGCACGGGCGGATACGCCCTGTGGGCCGAGGCGTCCACCGGCGTCTTTGGCGATCTGAACAGCCCCGGAGGACGAAAACATTACCGCCTGTCGGACGAGGAAATGCGCGGCGTCAGCTTTCTACCGATGCGGGTAATCGAAGGCGACGACGCGAGCTGCCTTAACCTCAATCGCCCGCAGAGGCCGACGCTCCTGGGCGTCGATCCGAAACCGCTCGCCGATCGGAAAGCGTTCACTTTCACCGCAGTGACTCAGCGTAGCGAGGCGAGTCCGTGGATGCTTCTGGACAGCAAGCTGCCCGACGAGGAAATACCCGCCATCGGTGACGAGGATACTATCGTCTGGGCGCTCGGAAAGAAACTCGGCGACACCCTGGACTACGTGGACGAGCGCGGGCGAACGTTCCGCATCCGTATCGTAGCGCAACTGGCGAGCAGCGTTTTTCAGGGTAGCCTGCTGATCGGCGAAAAAAATTTCCGCAAGCGGTTCCCGTCTCTGAGCGGGCGGCGGGTGTTCCTTATCGACGCCCTTCCACAGCGCGCCGGCGAAGTAGCCCGGACACTGTCGCGACGGATGGCGAAGGTCGGCTTGTCGGTTACCACGACGGCGGGGCGCCTGGCGATGTTCACAGCCGTCGTCAACACGTACCTCTCGATCTTCCAGGTCCTCGGTTCGCTGGGCGTAGGGCTGGGCAGCGTGGGTCTGGGCACGATCGTGCTGCGAAACGTGCTCGAACGGCGGGGCGAGTTGGCGCTGCTGCGAGCGGTGGGCATGAGCAGGGGCAGGCTGTTTCGGCTGGTGTTCGTCGAGCACCTACTGCTTGTCGTGCTGGGGGTGCTGTGCGGCGCGTTGGCGGGCGTCGTCGCGGTGGTCCCGGCGCTTCGTTCCCCCGGCGCGCAGGTGCCGTACGGTTCGCTGACGCTGACGCTGGCTGCCATCGCAACCGGCGGCGCCCTGTGGACGCTGCTGGCGACGGGTCTGGCGCTGCGAGGACAATTGCTGCCGGCGCTGCGGGACGAATAGATCGGCGAGGAGGCGTCGAACAGGCGGAAAAATACGCCCGGCGCAGTATGATGATAACCATGAAGCTATCTGCCGTCGCGAAACTTCTCTTACCCGGCGTCGCAGCAGTGGCGGGCGTGCTGTCGATGGCGTTCTGGCTGCGCGACGATCCGTCCGGCGAGTTGGAGATCCGCCTTCCGGGCCGATCCGGACGACCGGTAAAAACCGACGCGATGCGCCCGAACGTTTTCCCGGGTTACTTCGCGCGCGGAGAGGGAAAGCCCTCGAAGCTTTCCGGAAAGTGGACGGGCTTTCGCGGAACGAATCGCGACGGTATCGCCGCCGAGTCTGTTCCCCTTGCCCGCAAGTGGCCGGCGGGCGGACCGAGACAACTCTGGTCGGTCAAGCTGGGTCGGGGATACGCTGCGCCCGCGGTGATGAACGGGCGGGTCTACCTGCTGGACTACGACGAAAAACGCCAGGCCGATACGATGCGATGCCTATCCCTGGACGACGGCAGGGAAATATGGCGGCGGTGGTATTCCGTGCGCATCCGCGAGAACCACGGAATGAGCCGGACCGTCCCGGCCGTGACGGAAAAGCACGTCGTCTCGCTCGGTCCCAAGTGCCACGTCATGTGCGTGGACGCCGTCAGCGGCGAGTTTCACTGGGGCGTCGACCTTGTCAACAGGTACGGTACAAAAATCCCCGGCTGGTACGCCGGACAATGTCCGCTTATCGACGCCGGGATGGTGATCCTCGCACCCGGAGGAAAGGCGCTGATGGTCGCGCTGAAAATCGACACCGGCGAGGTGGTGTGGGAAACGCCCAACCCGTCAAACTGGCAGATGACACATTCCTCGATCGTGCCGATGGACCTGGACGGAAGGCGGACGTACGTCTACAGCTCTTCGGGCGGCGTGGTGGGCGTGGACGGTAAAACCGGCCGGGTCCTGTGGCGATGGGACAGGTGGAGAATTCACACCAACTGCCCCAGCCCGGTGGTGATTCCGGGAAACAGGATATTCCTCTCCGGCGGGTACGGCGCCGGAAGCATGATGATCCGTATCCGGAAAACCGGAGGATCGTTCGTTGCGGAGGAGTTGTTCCGCCTCAAGCCAAGGCAGTTCGCCTCGGAGCAGCAGACGCCGATCTTCTACAAGGGTCACCTCTACGGTATTCCACCAAACGGGTCGGGGGCGATCAGCAGGCAGCTCGTGTGTCTCGACCTGGACGGTAAGCTTCTCTGGTCCAGCGGAAAGACCGCCAGGATCGGTCCGCGAGGCGCCGGCCCGTACCTTATCGCCGACGGATTGATCTTCGCGATGGGCGATAACGGAACGCTGACGATGGCGGAGGCGACAAGCGAAGCTTTCCGCCCGCTCGATAAGGCGAAGGTGCTCGACGGGCACGAGGCGTGGGGGCCGATGGCGATCGTGGATGGAAGATTGCTCGTGCGCGATTTCGAGCGAATGGTGTGCCTCGACCTCAGCGCGCCTCCGGAGCGTCCTTGAACACGACGGGCTGTTTTTGTGATAATAATCATGGAATCCCTATGAAGCACCGAACCGGCATCTCGGCAAGCAGCGTCGCAATCGTGGTGGTGGTGCTTCTTGCGACGGCGGGGGCGATCGTCGTGGTCGTCTTTTCGGACCCTTCCGCGAAGAAAGGCAGCGGGCTGTCCGAACCGTTCATCTACAAGCCGATCAAGCGTGAGATCGACCCGGCGCTGTTGCAATACCGCGAGTCGGAGGAAGGTTTCGACCCGCTCTTTCGCAGCCCGACGGGTATCGCCATCGGACCCGAAAAACGGATCTACGTCGCCGGGGATAACGCCGTTAAAATTTTCGATGCCTCGGGGCGACTCGTCGAAACCTGCCCGCTGGAAGGTCGGCCGCAGTGTATCGCCGTAGCGCCGGACGGGGAGATATACGTCGGAATGTCCGATCACGTCGTGGCGATATCCGCGCGAGGGCGGGCGAAGAAGACCTGGCCCACGCCGTCGCCCAGGACAATTTTGACGAGCATCGCCACTGACGGCGAGGAGGTGTACGCGGCGGACTTCGCCCAACGCGTCGTCCTGCGATACGATCGGACTGGCAGGCTGCTCGGGAAAATCGGCGGGAAGGACCCGGATCGCGGAATAGAAGGACTCGTGACGCGGAGCAGGTTTTTCGACGTAGCCGTCGGTCCCGATGGTCTGATCTGGATGGCGAACACCGGGCGATTGCGTCTGGAGGCGTACAATCGCCAGGGCAGGCCTGAGCATATATGGGGCATCGCCTCGATGAAGGACATCGCGGGGTTCACCGGATGCTGCAACCCGACGCATTTCGCCCTGCTCGACAGCGGCGAGTTCGTGACGAGCGAAAAAGGCGCCGAGCCGATCGTGAAAATCTACGACGCCCGCGGCACGCTTGAAGCCGTCGTTGCCGCACCCGACGCATTCCCCTCCGGCAAGGGTCCGACAGACCTTGCCGTCGATACCGATGGGCGTATCTACGTGCTGGACGGAAAGACGGGGCGCGTTCGCATATTCATCCGGACCGTGCGGGAGAAAACCGATGGAACGCAAGACTGAAAACAAGGACCGGCGAGAGTTCCTGCGAGGCGTCGGCCGAACTACGGCGCTGGCGGCCGCGGCCGTCGTTGCGGCAATTCTCGCGGTGCGATCTTCACGAGCAGGCCGGCGACAGGACGAAACTTGTTCGAACCTCGGAATCTGCCGAGGGTGCGGAGAAATCAGCCACTGCCACCTGCCGCAGGCGATCTCCGCGAGAACGGCGGTATCCGCGAAAGTGGCGGCGACCAAGAGATAAGCATGAGCGACAAGGCGAACGAAAACGCAAACAAAAGTAAAAGGGTCTCGCGTCGTGACCTGCTGCGCAACGGCCTTCGGGGAGGCGCCCTGGTGGGCCTGGGCGTCTCGACGGGAATGCTCTGGTCGCAGTCACGAACGGAAGGGTCCGTCTGGCAGATCGATCCGCTCAAGTGCGTCGCCTGCGGGAACTGCGCGACCTACTGCGTGCTGGCGACCTCGGCTGTCAAGTGCGTACACGCCTACCGGATGTGCGGGTACTGCGATCTGTGCTTCGGGTACTTCGAGCCGAAACACGAGGCGAGGAACTCGGCTGCGGAAAATCAGCTCTGCCCCACCGGCGCGATTCGCAGGACCTACGTCGAGGATCCATATTACGAGTACACGATCGACGAGTCGCTGTGCGTCGGATGCGGTAAATGCGTTCGGGGCTGTGAGGAACAGGGAAACGGATCGCTGTATCTCCAGGTGAGGCACGACCGCTGCCTGAACTGTTCGCAGTGCTCGATCGCCGAGGCATGTCCCGCCGGGGCGTTCGTACGCCTTCCGGCAGGCGCACCATATCTGCCCAAAGACATGGAACGCGAGGGCTGATGCGCGGCGGATTGATTATTGCGACGGTACTGGTCCTGACGACAGGCGTATTCGCCGAGCAGCGGTTCGCCGTGCCGACGGAGTTCGATTCCGGGTACACCAAGCCCACCACGCAGCATCCCGATCCGCGAGCTTCCATGATGCAGTACGTCGACCTGGGAGTGCTGATCGCGACGCTGGGATTGGCGTCGTTCCTGACGCTCAAGTTTCGCAGGCGATGGGCGATCTTCACGCTGATGATCTTCTGCCTCGTGTACTTCGGGTTCGTCCGCGGGGGGTGCGTCTGTCCCATCGGCGCTATCCAGAACGTTGCGATGGCGATTTTCCTGGGCGATTACACCCTGCCGCTGGTCGTACTGGCGATATTCGTTATCCCCCTGGTGTTCACGTTGCTGCTGGGACGAGCGTTCTGCGGGGCCGTCTGCCCGCTGGGCGCGGTGCAGGATGTTTTCCTCCTGCGACCGCTTCGCGTTCCGGGATGGCTGGACCAGGCGCTGGGCCTTCTGGCGTACATTTATCTCGCGGCGGCGGTGCTGCTGGCGGCGACGGGAAGCGCACTTATCATCTGCCGCTACGACCCGTTCGTCTCGCTGTTCCGCCTGCTGCCTCTGGGTAAATGGATCGAGGCTCTCACTCGCGGCGGGACGGTGCCGGGCGGTATCGCAAGCATCACAATTTCTATCCATCTGCTTGTCCTGCTGGGCGTCCTGGTCGTTATCTGCATGTTCGTCGGACGGGCGTACTGCCGGTTCCTCTGCCCCTACGGGGCGATCCTGCGGATATGCTCCCGCCTGTCGCTGAAACGCGTGACGATTACGCCAGAGGAATGCATCAAGTGCCGCCTGTGCGAAGACGCATGCCACTTCGGTGCTATTCGACAGCCAACCCAGACGCACGGCGGACACGACAGGACGCGGGGCAAGGGACTGCTTGCGGGAATGGTCCTGCTGGCGGGAGCTTTGACCTTCGCCGCCGGGTGGGGGGCAAGCCTGCTGACGCCATACCTGGCACGGACAAACGCGCAGGTGCGACTGGCTGAGCAGATTTGGCGGGAACAAAACGCCCTGGCGGCGCGTAGCGACGACATAAACGATCCCGGCGAGGTGTTTCGCAGGACCGACACGCCGATCGCGCGACTTTACGACGACGCGGAGGATATCAAGCGGCGATTCCTGATCGGCAGTTGGATCGCGGGCGGTTTTATCGGGCTGGTGATTGGAGGCAGGCTGGTCCGGCTGTCCGTTCGTCGGCGCAGGGAAGATTACGAAGCGGATCGCGGAAGCTGCCTGGCTTGTGGAAGGTGCTTCGCGAAATGTCCGATGGAGCAGGCGCGACGAAAAGGCAGGAGCGTTTCGTTGACGACCGGCGAGGATGAATAACACGCAAATAACTCCGAAGGGTTCCCCCAGGCGCGACTGGCGTTTGGCATGCGTCGCCGTCGCATGCGTCACCGGCGCGGTTTCGCTGACGCTTATCGCGGCGATGGCTGTGAACTACCTGCGCCTGCGGGACGCCGACCCCCTCGCCTCGCCGAAACTTGCCGGAATGAAAGAGGCGCTCTACGAACACCCTGCCGACGAGCAGCTCAAGGATGATATCCGCCGGCTGGACCTTCGCCTCCGAAAGGCGCACCTGCGGCTGCGAACGCGCCTTGCCACGGGCGGGCTGCTGCTGGGTAGCATACTGATCGTGCTGGTGGTTTCGATTCGCGCAGCGGAGATTCTGGGGCGCAAGCCTCCCCATCCCAACCACCCTCACAACGATCCGAAACGCGACGATCGAATCGCCGGCGCTTCCCGATGGTCTCTGATCGCACTGACAGCGGCGATAGGATGCGGCGCAGCCGCCTGGGCAATGCTCAGCGAGCCGAGCGGCGACACGTTACTTCCGGCACACGTCAACGGACAGAAACCCGAACCGGATTACCCCACCCCGGAGGAGGTCCGAAAGAACTGGCCCCGCTTTCGCGGACCCGGTGGCGCGGGCGTTTCCGCATACGCGAACATCCCCGTTTCATGGAACGTCGAGACCGGCGAAAATATCCTGTGGAAGACACCCGTGCCGCTGGGCGGGATGAACTCCCCGGTGGCGTGGGGAAATCGCGTGTTCCTGGCCGGGGCGAAAAAGAGACGCCGAGAGGTCTACTGCTTCGACGCCGAGACGGGAAGACTGCTCTGGACGAGGCGCGTCCAGCCGGCGGGTTCGAAAGACGATCCCGAAAACGTGGACAGAGACACGGGCCTCTCCGCACCCACCTGCAGCACCGACGGGAAGCGTCTCTACGCGATATTCCCAAACGGCGACCTGGCGAGCTTCGACTTTTCCGGCAAGGAGATCTGGTCGCGGAACCTCGGCGTTCCGGACAATATCTACGGATACGCCACGAGCCTGCTGACCTGGCGCGGACGGCTGATCGTGCAATCCGACCAGGGCACCCCCGACGACGCCCTCAGTGTGCTGCTGATACTCGATGCCGCCACGGGTAAGACGCTGCGTACCATTCGACGGGCGGTCGCCGGGTCGTGGACGACGCCGGCGGTGTTCAGCATAGGCGGCGCCGAGCGGCTGGTGACGGTGGGCGACCCGTGGGTAATCACATACGATCCAGCCGACGGCAGGGAAACCTGGCGCGCCAGGCTCATGGGACCGGACGTGGCGCCCTCGCCGATTTACTCAGCCGGTCTCGTCTTCACCGTGACGGCGGAGGCGAAACTTTCCGCTATTCGACCGGGAGGAACCGGAGACGTAACGGACAGTCACGTCGCATGGTCCGCCACAGAAGATCTGCCGGGGATATGCTCACCCGTGAGCGACGGAACGCTGCTTTACACGCTCACCAGCGAAGGCGGCGTTCTTACCTGCTACGAGGCCGCGACGGGAAAACGTATCTGGAGCAAGGAATACGAAAACCTGGGCTTTCACAGTTCCCCGTCGCTTGCCGGAGGCAGGTTGTACCTGTTCAGCCGGGACGGTACGGCGATTGTTCTTGAATCCGCACGCCGCTACAAGGAACTGGCCCGGATGAAAATGGGCGAAGGCATCCACACGTCTCCGGCGTTTTTGGATGGGCGAATGTTCGTGCGCGGCGTAAAGAACCTGTTTTGCATATCAGGCGGAAAAAAATGAGCGAGATTGACCTGTCATTCGTGGATGAAGCCATCGAGCGCGTCGGGCGAAAGCCCGAGGCGGCTATCCCCCTGCTCCAGGAATTGCAGGAGCATTACCGCTACCTCCCGCAAGAGGCGATCCGGCGCGTATGCGAGCTGACCGAGATCACGCCGGCGACGATCGAAGGTGTTTCCACGTTCTACGATCAGTTCCGACACACCCCTGCCGGTAAGCATACGATCCGGGTCTGTATCGGGACCGCCTGCCACGTAAAAGGCGCCGACGCGGTGTATGACGCCTTCTGCCGGCACCTGGATATTCCCGAGGGGATGGACACCGACGAGCATCGCAAGTTCACCGTCGAGAAGGTCGCCTGCCTTGGCTGCTGTATGCTCGCGCCCGCCGTCCGGATAGACGACGTAATCTACGGGCACCTGACGCCGGCCCGCACCGGCGAGGTCGTCCTGGATTTCCTGGAACTTATCGAACTGCGGCAGGACCGGAAAAAGGACGCCGCGCACGAACCGGTAGCAAAAACCTGCGGCGAGATACGCATCAGCCTGGACACCTGTTGCATCGCGCGTGGAAGCGACCTGGTCTACGAGGCGATCAACCGGGCCGTGAAGCAGACCCGTGCCCCGGCGATCGTCAAGGGTGTCGGATGCGCCGGCATGTCCTACATGGAACCGCTCGTGGAGGTGATCGACGCGGACGGCAACGCCACACTCTACGGCGGCGTGCTCCCAGCCGACGCCCGGAATCTCGTGCTGCGACACTTCAAGCCGCGTGGACTTCTGCGACGGGCGCGCAGTTTTATCTCCCGGACGATGGAGCACCTGCTGACAGACGAGGCATGGCAGCCGGTCACACGATACGCCGTCGATGTCCGCGATCCACCCGTCGCCGAGTTCGTAGGCCCCCAGCGGCGCCTGGCGACCGAGCGCTGCGGGCGGAACCGGCCCCTGGACCTGGACGAATACCTCGCACACGACGGGTTCGCAGCCTTGCGCCACTGCACGCGGGAGTTGACGTGCGAGCAGGTGATCGAACGGATCGTCGCCGGCGGTCTGCGCGGCCGGGGCGGAGCAGGCTACCCCACGGGAAGCAAGTGGAGGCAGGTTCGCGATGCGCCCGGCGACAGAAAATACGTCGTCTGCAACGGCGACGAGGGCGATCCGGGCGCCTTCATGGACCGGATGCTGCTGGAATCGCAGCCGTACCGGGTTATCGAGGGCATGGCCGTCGCCGCATACGCCGTCGGGGCCGAGGAGGGCGTGCTCTATATCCGCGCGGAGTACCCGCTGGCGGTTCATCGCGTGGGGGAGGCGATCCGCCGGTGCGAACAGCGCGGCCTTCTAGGCGCCAACGCCGAAAAGCCGCTGACGCTGCGGATTATGCAGGGAGCGGGCGCGTTCGTTTGCGGAGAAGAGACGGCGCTGCTGGCGAGTATCGAAGGTCGTCGCGGAATGCCTCGCTTCCGACCGCCGTACCCAGCCGTCAGCGGGCTGTGGGGCAAGCCCACGCTGGTCAACAACGTCGAGACCTTCTGCCTGGTGCCGTGGATTCTGCGGAACGGGCCGGAGGCGTTCGCCGCGCTGGGCACCGAAACTTCCGCCGGTACGAAGGTATTCGCCCTGGCGGGCAAGGTGGTCCGCGGCGGGTTGATCGAAGTGCCCATGGGCGTCACGCTGCGCCGGATCGTCGAGGAGATCGGCGGCGGGATCGCGGACGGAAAGGCCCTCAAGGCCGTTCAGATCGGCGGTCCTTCCGGCGGGTGCGTCCCGGCGCACCTCGCCGAGACGCCGGTGGACTTCGAGGCGCTCGGCGCCGTCGGCGCGATCATGGGCTCCGGCGGAATGGTCGTGCTCGACGATGACGACTGCATGGTCGATATCGCCCGCTACTTCCTGCAGTTCACGCAGGACCAGTCGTGCGGAAAGTGCACGTTCTGCCGGGTCGGAACGCGAAGGATGCTGGACGTGCTGGAACGCCTCTGCGACGGCCGGGGTAAAACAAGCGACCTGGAGGAGCTTGAAGAACTATCGCGATTCATTATAAAGGGCAGCCTCTGCGGACTCGGAAAGACCGCGCCAAATCCCGTCCTGTCCTCGTTGAAGTACTTCCGCGACGAATACGAGGCGCACCTTGCCGGACATTGCCCCGCCGCCAAATGCAAGGCGATGATCCATTACACGATCTCGGAGGATTGCATAGGATGCACGCGGTGCGCCCAGCGCTGCCCTGCCGAGGCGATCGAGATGCAGCCCTACGAGCGGCACGAAATCGACCCGGATAAATGCGTCCGCTGCGGAACCTGCAAGCAGGTATGCCCCGTCGGGGCGGTCAGCGTGAAATGAAAGCTTATTTCAACGCAGAGAACGCGGAGGCCGCAGAGAAAAACAAAACTGATAGTTGTACAAAAATAAAAAATGTCTCAACGCGGAGACCGCAGAGAAACGCAAAGTATGTGCAAAAAACGAAAACCAAAACATGCGGATTCATCGGAGCGGCAAATGACTAACACGGAGGCCGCAGAGATAAACAAAGTTACAGAAGAGGTGATCGGCGCGGCTATTGACGTTCACCGCGAACTGGGGCCGGGGCTGCTTGAATCTGCCTATGAAGCCTGCCTGATTTACGAATTGCACGCCCGATCGCTTTCCGTCGAGCGACAGAAACCCCTGCCGGTAGTCTACCGTGGAATCAAGCTTGATTGCGGATACAGGATCGATCTGCTGGTAGATGGCTGCGTTGTTGTGGAATTGAAATCCGTCGAAAAAGTCCAAAAAATACATAAGATGCAATTATTGTCTTACCTTCGTTTATCCGGATTGAGCATCGGTCTCCTGATCAATTTTAACAGCGAAACACTTGTGAAGGGCATTAGTAGAATCGTTAATGAGCTTAAGGATTAATTTTCTGGATATGGGACATTTTTGGAATACTCGAAAGGGCATTAGCGGTGTCGTTGACAATTCAAGAGGCGATTTCCCTCTGCGTTCTCTGCGATCTCTGCGTTAAAAATTTCTTATGCCGAAATTGACCATCGACAACCGCGAAGTGCACGTCGAGCCTGGTTCGACGATACTGGAGGCTGCGGAAAAGTTCGGTATCGATATTCCGACGATGTGCTTTCTTGCGGAGCGTGAGGCTTCCGCCTCGTGCGGCGTGTGCGTGGTGAAGGTGGTCGGCCGCGACGACCTGACGTTCGCCTGCGCCGCCCCCGCCGAGGAAGGCATGGCCGTATTGACCGATACGGACGAGGTCCGTGACGGTCGGCGTACGGCGCTGGAGTTACTGCTTGGCGACCACCTTGGCGATTGCGTCGCCCCCTGCCGGATGGCCTGTCCCGTTCACATGGAAATTCCGCGAATAATCCGTCTGATTGCCGACGGTAATATCGCCGGCGCGACTGACCTGTTTGCCGAAAGCGGATCGCCCTGCCTCGATTGCCGCACGCCGTGCGAAAAGGCGTGCCGGCGGCACTTCGCCGACGGAGCGGTTTCCATTCGCCGGCTCATGCTGTATCTCGCCGGGGAAACGTCCACAACCGTCGCAGCCCCGAAGTCCGCCGGTCCGAAGCCCCGGCCGTTCTCCGTCCACGTTGGAAAACCCGTCGAAGGCGAGATGGAAAAGTTCCTCGCCGAAGGAAGCGACGAGACTCGCGTCGAACCGGTAGGCGAAAAATTCTCAGCCACCGAGGCACGTCGCGAGGCCGGCCGGTGTCTGCACTGCGACTGCCGAAAGGCCGACGCCTGCAAGCTGCGAAGCCTTGCCAGGGAGTACGGGGCAAAACCCGCGCGGTTCAGGACGCAACGGCGGACATTCGAGCAGGACACATCCCATCCGGAGGTGATCTACGAACCGGGCAAGTGCATCGACTGCGGAATATGCGTCCGCCTTGCGCAGGAGGCCGGCGAGCAGCTCGGCCTGACGTTCGTCGGGCGCGGTTTTTCCGTTCGCATAAGCGTTCCGTTCGGCGCCGGTATGGTTGAGGGCCTGCGGAAGGCGGCTCTCCGGTGCGCCAACGCCTGCCCTACCGGAGCACTGGCGATGCGTCGATCCTGATCGAGCGCCCTTTTCGCCACATTCCTGTTGCACATCGTGGATGGTTATCCATAATCGCAACACTCAGGAAATAGCGATTGAAAAACGAACAAGAGACAGGAGCGGACAGAGTCATGGCTGCACGGATCATCGACGGAAAAAGCGTAGCGGAAGAAATCAGGGCGGAGGTGGCGAAAGCCGCCGAAGCGCTCGCCCAGGAAGGCAAAAAGCCCAGGCTTATCGCCGTACAGGTCGGCGAGAATCCGGCCAGCAGGATATACACGAACATGCAGGCAAAGAGCTGCGAGTCGGTCGGCATCGAATACGAGTTGCTGGAGCTTTCGGCTGAGATATCGCAGGACGACCTGCTGGCGAAAATCGACGAGTTGAACAACGATCCGAAAGTCAACGGACTTATCCTGCAGATGCCCACCCCTCCGCAGATCGACGCCCGGCAGGCGCAGGTCGCAATCGCCCCGGTCAAAGACGTCGAGGGAATGGGCCCGGTGAACATGGGGCGCCTGTTCTACGGCGGCGGGCTCGTCGCGCCGTGCACCGCGATGGCGGCTGTGGAACTGCTCAGGCGAACGTGCCCGGACCTTTCCGGTAAGGAAACCGTAATCGTGGGGCACAGCGAGATCGTCGGGAAGCCTCTCGCCGCGATACTGCTGCAAAGTCCGGACGCCTCGCCGACTGTCACCGTCTGCCACGTAGCGACGAATGACCTTGCCGCCCACACGAAACGGGCGGAAGTGCTGATCGTGGCGGCTGGCGTTTCCCAGGCGCGCTGGCGCAGTTACAGCCGGAAAAAGAAAGCCGGCGAAAACCCGTCGCTGCCGGACCTGTCCCCGTTGATCAAGGCGGACATGATCGCCGAGGGTGCGATCGTCATCGACGTGGCGATGAACCGGATACCGAAGGGCTTCGACGATAACGGCGAAACGCTGAAGAACGACAAGGGAAAGACGGCCATGCGGACCGTCGGAGACGTGGACTACAACGGCGCTCTTGAAAAAGCAGCCGCCATTACGCCCGTTCCCGGCGGCGTGGGGCCGGTTACCGTCGCCATGCTGCTGAAAAATACAATCGCCTGCGCCACGGCGCGACCGACTTGACGATCCGGCTTAAAGATTTTGCAATACGAAGCAGAGGAAAACAATTATGGCGCGCATTACATTCATCGGAGCGGGCAGCCTTGATTTCACGAGAGGGCTTGTGCGCGATATCCTCACGTTCGAGAGGCTCAAGGACTCGACGCTCGTCCTGATGGACATCAACAAAGAACGGCTGGAGCTTGCACGCAAGTCGGTCCAGATACTCGTCGATCGGGCCGGGACGAACGCGAAGGTCGTCACTACGGTCGATCGCAAGAAAGCTCTCAGGGGCGCCGACGCCGTGCTCTGCACCATCCTCGCCGGAAACGTTTCCGTCTGGCAGCACGATATCCTGATCCCCAAAAAGTACGGCGTCAACATGAACGTCGGCGACACGAGAAGCGTCAGTGGAATCTTCCGGGCGGCAAGGACCATTCCGCTGATGCTCGACATCTGCCGGGATATGGAACGCCTCTGCCCGGACGCCATCCTGCTGAACTACACCAACCCGATGGCGATGCTCTGCCGGGCGATGCAACGAAAATCGCCCATAAAGGTCACGGGACTTTGCCACAGCGTCCAGGGAACCGCCGAGATGCTCGCCAATTGGGCGGGCGCCAAGGAAGACGACGCCGTTACCTATCTCTGCGCGGGTATAAATCACATGGCCTGGTACATCGACTTCCGCGTCAACGGGAAGGACGCCTACCCGGCCATCCGCAAGGCGATGCGACGAAAGAGCGTCTACGAACAAGAAATCGTCCGCAATGAAATGTTCCTTGCGCTGGGATACTACGTAACGGAATCCAGCGGGCACAATTCCGAGTACAACTGGTGGTTCCGCAAGCGGCCGGGGCTGATCAGGAAATATTGCACGCCGAGTAAGCAGTCCGGCTGGAACCCGGGCCAATACGCGTACATCCTCAAGAGATATCGCGAGCGGGAAAAAAACTGGAAAAAAATCCAGCGCGACGAGGTGAACGCAACCGAAACGATGCCGCTCGAACGCGGTCATGAGTACGCCGCGAGCATCATAAACGCCTGCATGGGCGGAAAGCCGTTCCGGTTCAACGGGAACGTGCCCAACGACGGAATTATTACGAACCTGCCGGACGACGTCTGCGTGGAGGTTCCCGTTATCGTGAATCGCCGGGGGATCAAGACCATGCCCGTAGGTTCGCTGCCGCCGCAATGCGCCGCGCTGAATAATATCACCGTCGCCGTCGAAGAGATGGCCGTCGAGGCAATCCTCACCGGCGACCCGACGATGCTCTACCAGGCGATCTGCTACGACCCGCTCTCTGCGGCGGTGCTCGACCTGCGAACGATCAAAAAGATGGTCCAGGAAATGCTTCGCCGGAACAAGAGGCACCTTCCCACGTTCAAGACCATCCGCATTTGAGGGGCGCAAAACGCAGGCCGCAAAGGCGGGTGGAGGGAGACCCGGCTTCGCGGCCCGTCCTGGAACATTTATTGATTTTCGTATTGTGAACGCAATCTCCGGTTTTTCTTCAGGCCTGATCTGACGGATGCAACCCCTTGGGGGTTGCATTGATAACACGAAGATCGATAACTCCAGCGCCGTGGTGGGCGGATATCAAATCTCCGCGAGAAATTTTTTGCAGGGGGAAATTTCTCTCCGTCCGCGCCGGATGCGATACGAGGGCGCGGCGTACCCTGAAAACGCGACGGGCCGACGGGGCGTGATACCCGCCGGCCTGGCCGCAACTGTCAATTCGTCAACAGAGAGGGAGCGTTGTCTGTCGGGCCGGTGCACTCGTATTACAAGGCATGCTTCAGCCCTTACAGCAGTAACATAAGATTCGCGCAGGGGGAAATGCAAATCCGACCGGCGATTTTCGTGCTCTGAAGTCCGGAAAATTTCCCATTTCACCAATCGAAGTTTTTTTTGCGCCGCGGGGGCGTCTGAATTTGCCTCGGAGCGGGATGAATCCTACGTTTCCCCCGTGCCATGTGAGGCACCCCGACCGGTTCGCTCCTAGGGGAGACCGGGCGGGGAGATGCAGACAACCTGTGAGGTCAAAGGAGACCCGAAACATGACGACTCGCACGATTATTCTCACTATTGTTGCAGCACTTGTCGCTATCCCATGCGCCGTGTCCATGGCGGACCCGGTCGATGATTTCATGGACTACCGCGGCATGGCGAAGAGAGACAGGGTCAGGATCACCTTCGATCCGGCAGGCCTGTCGAACGACAGGATAACCGCCGGGCAGATGAAGATCCGCTACCAGGACGAGAACTACCTGGGCTACTGCGTAGACATCTACCAGTATGCCGGCGACGCGCACGTAACGGAACTCGCCCCCTCGGACGTCGTCCCCGGAGGCGTGCAGGCTGCTTTCCTGTTCGAAACGTACGGCGATGCCGTGTCCAACGGTAGACAGGCCGCGGCGATCCAGATCGCGATCTGGGAAGTCCTGTACGAAACGGCCGACAGCTATGATATCCGGCACGGCGCATTCAAGGCCGGCGGGAACAATCAGGTAACTAACCTCGCCCAGGTCCTGCTGGACAGCGTACCGGTCAGTTATGACCCCTCACCGACGACCATCTTCCTGTACTCCGAGTCGAAGCAGGACATGATGATCTCCGGCGGCGAGATACCCGAGCCTGGAACGATGGCGCTCCTGAGCATCGGCGGTGCAATGACCGTGATTCGCCGGCGTCGTCGCACGACGTAACGGACCGGCCCCATTACCCGCGACCGAAGGCGACCTCGGACTTTGCAAAAAGCCCGGGGTCGTCGTTTTTATTCGCCACCCGCACGCCTGCGAAGAATCAGCCGCACCGTCGATATCCACCCCTTCACGTTAGAGCAACGAAAGATCGAGATACTGCTCAATCAAGGCCGGTATCGTGTCGATCAAAGCGATGGGGCGTTGTGCGACTTCGCTGCGTCCCGGAGCAGAGAACAATCTACAACAACAAAGGGCCTGCAATGAGAGATGAGACCACCACTGCGATCATCGGCGACGAGGTCATCCAGATGGCTATTCAAATGGAAGAAACGGGGCGGGATTTCTACGAAACCATCGGCAGCACCAGCATCGATCCCAGGGTGATGGAGCTTTGCCGAACGCTCGCGGAGGCCGAGACGAATCACTGCCGGATTTTCCGACGGATCCGATCTGACCTGGCGCGCCAGGGCAAGACGATCCTCCTGCAAGACGAAAAGCTCGCGGAATCACGCCTGGTGATCAAGAACGCAATCCTGCCGGACCAGGAAACCATGCGCAGGATTGTCACCAAAGGCCGGGTGTCCGACCTGTTCGATATGGCAATGCAGATGGAGAAGGACGCAATACGATTCTACCGCGGTATCGCGAGTAAAATCCCCGAACGAGACGCCATTGAAGCCGTCATCCGGGAAGAACAGGACCACCTTCGCATCCTCTCCGAAGCCCGCAACGATACGAGGGCAAACAGATGATCATCAATCCACAGATACCCCTTCACCGGATGGTCCTGTCCCTGTCGGAAGCATTGGACCACGTCAGCCCGTCGGTAGCGGACCATCAGCTCCGCGTAGCCTACATGAGCACGCGGATGGCGCGGTTGATGGGATTCCGGGGTCAGCGACTTCGCGATGTGTTCCACGCCGGGGGCTTGCACGATATCGGCCTGATCCGGGCGGAGAATCGGATCCGGGCGATAGCGTCCAATAAACTGGAAGGACTCGGCTGGCACGGAGAGGTTGGCTACGAACTGTTAAAGGATAACGAGTTCTTCACCGAGGCGGCGCCGATCGTCCGTCACCATCACGTGTTCTGGGACAACAGGCGAGGGGGGCAGACGCGGGGCGAACCGATCCCACTGGCCAGCTACATCCTGGCCTTGGCGGATACCGTGGACCGTAACATCCGGCGCGATGTCCCCATTCTGCACCAGGCACAGGGTATCACCGAACGAATTCTCAAGGGGCGAGGAACGACCTTCTGCCCGGATTGCGTCGATGCGTTCCGGGAGGTTTCCCGATCACCGGCGTTCTGGTTGGACGTCACCTCGAAGCGTATCTACGCAATCTTGAACCGCGAGATAGATTGGCCGACGCTCACCATCGACGAAGCGGCGGTGGAAGGGATCGCCCAAATGTTCGGGCGTCTCGTCGATGGGCTTAGTCCATGGACGGGGACGCACTCTGCCGGCGTCGCCTCCACCGCGGTTGCCCTGGCGGAGAGGCTCAACTTCTCCCCGCGTGAGCAGGTTCTCATGCGCGCCTCCGCCTACGTTCACGACCTCGGTAAGATCACAGTGCCGAGCGAAATCCTCGACAAGCCTGGTAAACCCACGGCAGAGGAATGGTCCATCCTGCAGGGACACACCTATTACACGTTCCGTATTCTGGATACGATCGGCGGGATGCCGCAGATCAGCGAGTGGGCGGCGTTCCACCACGAACGCCTCGACGGTAAAGGCTACCCGTTCGGTCATAAGGGTAGGGATCTGACACTCGGCGCCCGGATCATGGCCGTTGCCGACACGTTCACAGCCGTAACCGAGGATAGACCGTACCGCAAGGGCATGGAAGACGAAGAGGCTTTGGGCGTGTTGACCGGGCTTGTCGCCAATGGCGGGCTTGATGGGCAGGTTGTGGAGACGCTCCGACGGGATTTCGGCGTAATCAACGCCATTCGACGGAAAGAACAAAAGGCCTACGCCGTGAAGCAACGGCGATTGCTGGAGGCGACAGGTGATGTGCCTGCCGTCGCCTGCGCCGAGGTCTGAATTATACGCCGGATTCGGGGTTCAAGAGTTTACGGCAGGTTCCGCTTCGCCCCGCTCAGGGCTGGTCTCCAACCACTCCGCGAATTGACATAACACCCCCGCCGCCAGGTAGCTGTGATCGTCGCTTGCAATTTTGCGGTTTTCTTTCGTAACTTGCTGCGGTAACCTGACCCCTTCCGACGTGTTGAATTCTCGGGACGACAGTGTCCCACAGGAGATTTTTCCATGAGTGAAGGGGCAAAACAACCTGCCGATCTGCGCATCATCGAGAACCTCAACAAGGCCAAGGCGAAACTGTACGCCGAGTTGCACAAGGTTATCATCGGCCAGGACGCAGTACTCGAGATGCTTCTCCAGGCGATGCTCTCCCGTGGGCACTGCCTTCTGGTGGGCGTTCCGGGACTGGCCAAGACACTGATGATCTCGACGCTCGCGGAGGTCCTCAAGCTGTCGTTCAACCGCATCCAATTCACGCCGGACCTCATGCCGTCCGA
Source organism: Planctomycetota bacterium (assembly GCA_024275995.1). Classification (GTDB taxonomy): domain Bacteria; phylum Planctomycetota; class Phycisphaerae; order SM23-33; family SM23-33; genus JAJRYB01. The sequence goes on from JAJRYB010000067.1 coordinate 29,358, forward strand.
CATCACGGGAACGGATATCATCGAGGAGGACCTCACCACGGGGCGGCGCGCGTTCAGGTTCGTCAAGGGTCCGGTATTCGCGAACATCATCCTGGCCGACGAGATCAACCGCACGCCCCCCAAGACCCAGGCGGCACTGCTCCAGGCGATGCAGGAATACCACGTCACGACCGGTGGAAACACATACGAAGTCGAGCAGCCCTTTTTCGTGCTGGCTACGCAGAACCCTATCGAGCAGGAAGGCACCTACCCCCTGCCCGAGGCACAGCTCGACAGGTTCATGTTCATGGTGATGGTGGATTATCCCTCGCTCGAGGAAGAACGCCTGATCGCCAAAACAACCACGACGGAAATCCAGGGTCGGCCTGATACCGTTCTCAGCGGAGAGGACGTCCTCGCCCTCCAGCGGATCGTGCGGAAGATACCCGTATCCCAGCACGTGGTGGATTACGCCGTAAGTCTCGCGCGTGCGTCCAGGCCGTCGGACGCCTCATCGCCGGACTTCATCCGGAACTATCTTACGTGGGGCGCCGGTCCGCGAGCGGCCCAATACCTGCTGCTCGGCGCCAAGAGCCGTGCCCTGCTCCACGGGCGGTTCAACGTAGCCGCACAGGACGTTCGCGCCATGGCAAGGCCGGTGATGCGGCATCGTATCTTCACGAACTTCAACGCCGACGCCGAGGGTGTCAGCCCGGACGATATAATCGACATGCTGGTCCAGGCGGTAAGCGAACCGCAAGTCGAGGACTACCGCGCCCAGAGCGAACCGGTGAGCGTGTAATCTCCCACGATCCCCCATGAAAAAACTGATCGCGATTTCGGTAATAATGGCAGCGGCTTGCCCGGTCCTCCAGGCCCAATCGTCCAACACGCAGGCGGCGATGAAGCACCTCCGCGGGTCGCTTGGCGACAAGCGTTCGATCAACATGGTGCTCACCGTACTCCGCGCCACCGGCGATAAGCACCTGCTGCCCCTGTTCACGGCGGTTTCTCGCAGTGCCGATAAGAAGCGCCGGCTGTTCGCCGTCTCGGCGCTTCCGGAAATAGGCGACAAGGCGTCCGCGCCGGTGCTGCTGGAACGCCTGCGGAAAGACCCGCTTATGGCGGTTCGGTCCGAGGCGCTTATCAGGCTTCTGGACCTAAAGGCGATATCGGACGAGCAGCTTATCGAAGTCCTCAAGACCTCCGACGACGGAATCCAATGCATCGCCGCGAGGGAGCTGGTTCGGCGAGGACGTGGTATGGAAGCCGAAAAGACGCTGCGAACGCTCACGTTCGTGACGGATCTTTCGACGGCGTGCATGGCGCGGGTATCCCTGCTGAGTCTCGGATACAACGAGCAGCTCGACGAACTCAAGAAGACGTTCGCCGATCCGAACACGCCGCAGGAGGTGAAGGCCCTTGTGCTTTACCAGATCGCCGAAGACAAGGTCGTGCTCGGCATGGACCTGGTGCGGATGATGACGCGGAGCAAATCGAGCCGCCTCCGGCTGGCGGCGTACCGCGCGATCAAGGAGATATCTCCGCGGGCAAGCGCCGAACTTGCGGACGCTATCGGAAAATCCACCAGGACGGGTATCCGTGTCCGCCTGCTGAAACTCCTTGCCGATCGTTCCGATTCGAGCCTGTTCCTGGTGCAGATCAGCAAGGGCAAAGACGTCATCGCCGACCTCGCCCGCTTTGAACTGTTGCGAATCAAGGGAGGCGACCGCGCCGCCGGCGCCGTCGCACAGGTTGTAAAAAGCGGACACCCCATCGTAATCGATTACGTGCTTAGCCGCGCCAATGAGGACATCAAAAAACGCCCGGACAAATCCGCTTACTACGCGATCTCTCTGGCGGAATATATCCGCAGCGTGGAACCCTTCCCCAAGGCGATGGGCGCCGATCATCAGCGGGCCGCCGTCGCCGCGACGCTTCTGGGCGACCTGGGAACGCCCGAGGCGCTCGGACTGCTCAGAAAGATCCTCTCAGGCCGCTACAACGGCGTTACCCGCGCGACGGCGGCGGGACTTCTGCGATCGACCAACCGCGCGGTCTGCGACATCGCGGCGCCGCTATTGCGAAATCCCTATCGCGAAATCGCAATGGATGCCGCGTTCACCATGGGGCGCTTCGCCGATCGGCGAGCGGCGCCGATGCTGCGAACCACGCTGGACCATCCGCAGCGTTATTCCAGTGCGGTTACCGCACTGTGCGCGTGGTATCTCCTGAAAATCGAAAAAGCCACTCAAAAGGCGGGCCAAGACCTCGCTAAAGTGATAAGATAAGCCAAGTCAAGCAATTACAAGGCCTGGCCGCGAATTCTCGCGATACGATTCCACCAGAATATACTCTTTCCGATGTTTTTTTCTTGCTCGGGCTTCATATAAGCGTAGAATATTCGCCTTGTTGAACTTTCGATGCTTACTGCCTTATAGAAAAAAGGTTAGTCGCACAACGAGGTTGCATGAATCAGGTTGCCGGGAAACCAAAGAGGGCAAAACTTTCGCCGTCCATGGAAGATTACCTGGAGGCGATTCTCCTGCTTGTTCGTCGCGGGCGGGTCGCGCGTGTGCGCGATATCGCCAAGCACCTGGGCGTGGGGATGCCCTCGGTCACCGCCGCGATGAAAACTCTCTCTCGTCGCAATCTGGTGAACTACGATCCGTACGAGGTCATCACGCTGACCGACGTCGGCCGGGATAAAGCCGGCGAAATCAACCATCGTCACCGGGTGATCCGCGAGTTCCTGACAGAGGTACTTGCCCTTGACGGCGCCTCCGCCGAGGCGAACGCCTGCCGCATGGAGCACGCCGTCGACGTGGATTTTCTGGAGCGGCTGCAACTCTTTCTGGACTTCACGCAGCGCAGGACCACGGACGGAAACGATTGGATCGGGCAGTTTCAGGAATTTTACCGGAATGCCGCAACCCTATCGAAAACATCTGACTCTGATGAAAACGGAGGCGACATGTCGGATACCGGGACAACCGAAGAAGATAGAAGCGCCGGTATAAAAACCCTTGCCGATTTCAAACCGCCCCAGAAAGTCCGGATCGTCCGGATTTCGGGAGCGACGGCTGCGAACCGACGACTGGTGGAGATGGGCCTGACGAAAGGCACGATCGTTTCGGTGCTTCGCGTGGCGCCGTTGGGCGATCCGTTTGAAATCAAGGTGCGCGGGTACAACCTCTCGCTCCGCAAGGCGGAAGCCCGCGGGATCGAGGCACAAGAGGTTCCTCAATGACAGCGGATTGCGAGATGGGTTCCGGCGCCGGACCCGAAACACCCAACCGGACCGCCCTGCCCTTGACGATGGTCTCGGAAGGGCAGGAGATTATCCTTCGCCGCATCGACGGCGGTCGAAAGTTCGCCCACCGCATGGCGGAGATGGGCCTGACGCCCGGTGTGAAGTTCCGCGTGCTTCGATGCAGCAGACCAGGTCCGTTTATCATCACCGTCAAGGATCATCGCCTCGTTCTGGGGCGAGGAATGGTGCATCGGATATTCGTCGCTCCGCAATAACGACAGCAGGAAAAGGACATGGCCGATAAGCAACTGACAATCGCCCTTGCGGGCAACCCCAACTCGGGGAAAACGACGATTTTCAACGCCATTACCGGTTCGCACCAGCACGTGGGTAACTACCCCGGCGTCACCGTCGAGAAGAAGGAAGGTCAAGTCTCGCGTGACGGCGTGAACTTGCGGATCGTGGACCTGCCCGGTACGTACAGCCTGACCGCCCATAGCATCGAGGAGATTGTCGCGCGAAATTTTATCCTCGACGAAGAGCCGAACGTGATCGTGGCCATCATCGACTCGTCGAACATGGAGAGGAACCTGTACCTTGCGACGCAACTGATCGAACTTGACATGCCCCTGGTATTGGCGTTTAACATGTCGGACGTCGCCGAGAGCAGGGGCTTTCGCATCGACGTTCAGTCGCTTTCCGAACTGCTCGGCGTGCCGATAGTCCAAACGGTGGGGCACAAGAAAAAAGGCATCGACGAACTGCTCAAGGCGGTGCTGGACGTCGGACAAAACCCCGTTCAGGCCGTTGCGAAGCAGCGGCATCCGAACTATGGCGGCGAAATCGAGCCGCACGTCGATCAAATACAACGGCTCCTTGAAGACCGATGCACCCTCGATAGACACTTGCGATGGTTTGCGATCAAGCTTCTGGAGGGGGACGAAGAAACGCACAAACGCGTGGGGAACCTGTGCCCCGAAAGCATCGGGATGTTGACTGACCAGGCGGACAGGCTTCGCAGTCACGTTGAAAGCATCTGTGGCGACGACGCCGAGATCATCCTCGCCGACCGGCGATACGGGTTCATTTCCGGCGCGTGCACGGAGACGGTCGTGCAAACCGTCGAGGCCCGTCACGAGCGATCCGACCGTATCGATTCGGTGCTAACCAACCGCTATCTGGGGCTTCCGATTTTCGCCGTGCTGATGTATCTGGTATTCCACCTTACCTTCACGCTGGGCGAGCCTCCGATGGGATGGATCGAAGAGGGTATCGGATGGATGGGCGAGCGCGTGGAAAACTTCTGGCCGGCCGACAGCAACAGCACGCTGCGTTCGCTGATCCTGGACGGTATTATCGCAGGTGTTGGTGGAGTTATCGTCTTCCTGCCGAATATCCTGCTTCTTTTCCTGGCAATCGCCATTCTGGAAGACACCGGATACATGGCCCGGGCGGCGTTCATCATGGACCGCCTGATGCACAAGATCGGTCTGCACGGGAAAAGTTTCATCCCGATGCTGATCGGGTTCGGGTGCAGTATTCCGGGGATCATGGCTACGCGAACGCTGGAGACGCGCCGCGACCGTCTTACGACGATGCTTGTGCTTCCGCTCATGAGCTGCGGAGCACGTCTTCCGATTTACGCCCTGATCATCCCGGCATTTTTCCCGTCGGCCTGGCGGGGGCCGATGCTGTGGGTGATCTACTTTATCGGGATCCTGCTGGCAATTGTCGGGGCCAAGCTGCTTCGGGCAACGCTGTTCCGCGGACAAACGACGCCGTTCGTCATGGAACTGCCTCCCTACCGCATGCCGACACTTCGCGGCGTGACCATCCACATGTGGGAGAGGAGCTGGTTGTATCTGAAAAAAGCCGGCACTATTATCCTGGGCGTCTCGATTGTCCTGTGGGCGATGACCACGTTCCCGAAAAAAATCGACCTCGACCGTGATTACGATACCCTGATTGCCCAGGTGGAGAATCAGCAGGCCGATCCGGAACTGGCAGCCGAAAAAGTTGCCGAACTCAAAAACGCTCGACAGGCGGAGGTCTTGTCGTATTCCACCATCGGACGAATCGGAAAGGCAATAGAACCGGTGATTCGCCCCATGGGATTCGACTGGAAAATTGGAACGGCGACGATCGGGGCACTTGCCGCCAAGGAGGTTTTTGTTGCACAGTTGGGCATCGTCTTCTCGGTTGGCGAAGCCGACGAAGAGTCAGACTCGCTACGGGAAAAGCTCAGGGCGCGATACACGCCGCTGGTGGGCTTTTGTGTGATGCTGTTCATGCTAATAACAGCACCATGTATCGCGACCGTTGCCGTCGTCAAACGGGAAGCCAATTCGTGGGCCGTCGCGCTGTTGCAATTCGCCGGATTGACGGTCCTGGCGTGGGTCATAACGACGGCTGTTTTCCAGATAGGCCGGCTGGTAACGTGACACTCTGACGCGCCGCGAAGATATAATGAATGAGGAGGGGCTTTATCATGGAAGCCGTGATTGTCATCCTGATCGTTCTCGCAGCCGCCATCGCCGGTGGAATCCACATGTACCGTAACGGAGCGGGCGGATGCAGCTGCTGCCCAAAACGCGGCGAATGCCGACCCCCGCAGGACGATCCGCCGGGCGACGATAGCGCAGACGAATAAAGCCAACTGAAAACTGTTTCAGCGCAGAGAACGCTAAGGGCGCAGAGACAACCAAATTAGGTAAAAAGCGGAAAATGTCTGCTGCCCAATGCCCGATGCCTGCTGCTTATCGATATTTCACCGGGTCGCTCGTGCCTGCGTCGGTAAAACCGGCGAGCCGCAGTCGGCAGGCGTCGCAGCGCCCGCAGGCGGCGCCCGTTTCGTCCGGATCGTAACAACTATGTGTGAGCGAGTAGTCCACGCCAAGCGCCAAACCCGTGCGGATTATCTGCCCCTTGCTCATCTCGATAAGCGGCGCGTGGATTTTGAACCGACCTTCGCCCTGCGTCGCCGCCGCGGTCGCAAGGTTGGCGAGCTTTTCGAACGCCTCCACAAACTCGGGTCGGCAGTCCGGATAGCCGCTGTAGTCCACCGCGTTGACGCCCAGGAAAATGTCGAACGATCCGACAGTCTCGGCATATCCAAGCGCGACGCTCAGGAAGATAGTGTTGCGGGCCGGGACGTAAGTGGCGGGAATTTCCGGCGTCTCGCCAGTCTCCGGGCGGTCCTTGGGGACTTCGATTTCGTCGGTAAGCGCGCTGTGCCCGAAGCCCGCTGCGGCACTGAGGTCCAGCCGGACAACACGATGATCAATTGCGCCGAGCGATTGCGCTACGAGCCGCGCGGAGTCCAGCTCGAAACGATGCCGCTGGCCGTAATCGAAGCTCAGCGCATGGCAGAGGAAGCCTCGATCCTGCGCGATCGCCAGCACCGTAGCCGAGTCCAGCCCGCCGCTTAAAAGCACCACCGCCCTGTCCTTCTCGCCGGATGTCATCTCCCATACCATACCGCCCTTTAACTTTGCCGGCAATCGGTGTAGTCTGTTCGGGCAGGAGTTGTGCGGTAAAAACACGAGTCGCCTTTGACGAGGCCAATATGTCGAAACTGGAAACCTTCGATAATCCTCATCCGGGTCGGGATTACGTTATCCGGCACGTCGCGCCGGAGTTCACCAGCGTCTGCCCCAAGACGGGGCAGCCCGACTTCGGTACTATCGAGATCGAATACGTAGCGGACAAGCTCTGCGTTGAACTCAAGAGTCTCAAGCTCTACCTCCAGGGCTATCGCAACGAGGGCGTATTCTACGAGGATATCGTCAACCGGATTCTCGATGACCTCCTGTCTGCATTGAAACCTCGTCGCCTGGTTGTAACCGGCAAATTTACGCCCCGCGGCGGGATGCATTCGATCGTGACGGCCGAGCACGTCGCGCGGAGCTGACAGGGCATTCCCGCCTGCCGACTGGCGGGCACAAGTCGCGGATAAGGGAACGTTCATGGACCTTGACGCCGTATTCGGCTGCATCGCAGTGGCGCTGTCGCTGGGACTGATTGTAGGCCTGGTGCTGTGGTCTTGCCGGTCGATCGACCGCATCGCCCGCAAGGGTCTGGGCAGTGCCCGCGAGATATTGAAGGATAAGCGCACGTGACTTCCGATCGCCGGGTCTCCTCCGAACTTTCGCGGGACTTGAACCTGTTCCACGTAACCATGATGGGACTGGGGATGATGATCGGCGCGGGGGTTTTTATCGGTATCGGGATAAGCACCGGGCGCGTCGGTCCCGGAGGGGTAATCATGACGTTCGCCCTCAGCGGACTGCTTGCGCTGTTCACCGCAATGAGCTTCGCCGAACTGAGCAGCGCCATTCCCCGTGCCGGAGGCGCGTACAACTTCGCGCGAATCGCGTTCGGTCGCGGTCCCAGCTTCCTTGCCGGGTGGATGGAATGGTTCGCCTCCTCGGTCGCGGGCAGCCTGTATGCCGTGGTCTTCGCCGGATACACCGTCAAGTACGTAACCAACGGCCTGCTTGGAATGGACCTGGCGGACGAGGACCTTATGGTGGTCGTAAGAATCGTCGCCGTCGCTGTGGCGTCGCTGTTCATCTACATCAACTACCGCGGCGCGTCCGAGACCGGAAAGATCGGCGCGATAATTACGGTTGGACAGATGCTCTTCGTCGTCGCAATCGCGGTGATTGGCATCGTAATAGCTATCGTCGAACCGTCGCGGATGGCGAACTTCACACCCTTCATGCCGAACGGATGGGGAGAGCTCCTGGTAACGATGGGATTCATCTACGTCGCGTTCGAGGGGTTCGAGGTGATCGCCCAGGCCGGCGACGAAACGATCGACCCGAAGCGAAATATACCCAAGGCGATGCTCTACTCGGTGCTGATCGTTACGATCACGTACGTCGCCGTTTCGTTCGCGACGATGGTCTCCATCAAGAGCGGCGCCGAGGGTGTCGGCGACGAGGTCTGGCGGTGGATCGGAACGCGCGGACCCCAGGCGGACGGCGAGCACGGCTTCGGCGAGGCGATCAACCGCATGATCCCCTTCGGGGGGCTACTGGTGACGCTGGCGGTGGTGTTCGCCTCGACATCCGCGATGAACGCCACGGTCTACTCGGCGACGAGGGCGTCTTACGCGCTGGGCAGAGACCGGATGCTCCCTGCCGCGTTCGCTAAAATCAGCCCGAAACGCAAAACGCCCTACGTTGCCCTGGCGTTCACCGGCGTGATCGTGCTGGTCGTTGCGGGACTGCTGCCCACCAAAGACGTCGCGTCCTGTGCGAGCATCATGTTCCTTTTCCTGTTCCTGATGGTGAACCTGTGTGTCATAAAAATCCGGCGGAACATGGGCGACGAGCTGACGTACGGCTTCGTAATGCCGCTTTTTCCCCTGTTTCCGATCCTGGCGATTATTTTCCAGGTGCTGCTGGCGGCGAATATCCTGCACATGAGCCTGATGGCGTGGATCATCGCGCCAATCTGGGTGCTGGCGGGAATTGTTTTATACTTCGCCTATTCGCGATCGCGCGCCATAACCACGGCCGACGAAATCCTCGTCATCGAAGAGGGCGAAACTCCCGCCGGAGACGGCTGCCGAATCATGGTCTCCGTCGCGAACCCCGACGGCGCCCTCCAACTCGTCCAGAACACATACCGGATATGCTCAGCCAGGAACGCCCGCGTGGAATTGCTCCACATGGTTCCGGTTCCGGACCAGGTTCCGCTCGCCGACGCCGGGCCGTACATGCTCGAAGGAAAAGAGGGCATCCAGGAAACGATGCTTTACCTCGCACCGCAATTCCCGATCAGCACTCACCTGCGATATTGTCGCAACGTGGCGCGTGGTATCGTCAGCGCTGTGAGGGAAAAGAAAATCAACATGCTCATCATGGGGTGGCACGGTAGATCTCGCAGCGGGCTGTTCCACCTCGGAAGCACCGTGGACCCGATCATCGAACGGGCGCCCTGCGACGTGGTGATCCTGAAAGACTGCGGGGGGAACCGGGTGTTCAAGCGTGTGCTGGTCCCTGTCGCCGGTGGACCCAACAGCGCACTTGCGCTGGAAATCGCCAGCACGCTCGCCGACGGTCAGGAAGGGCGCATCGTCGCGTTTACCGTGGACAGAGGCATGGGCTTCGATCTCGATGCTTTCCTGGAAAAGAATCGATCCCGCCTGCGCTTGCCTCGCGAGCGGATAGAAACGAAAATCGTCAGCCGGGCGGATATCCGCCAGGCGATTCTCGATGAATCGCAGGAGTACGACCTGGTAGTCCTGGGCAGCACCGCCGAGGCGCGCCTGCGATTGATGAGACACGATCCGGTACCCGAAGCGGTAGCCAAGGCGTGTAAAAAACCGCTCGTAATGGTGCGGGCATCGTCGGGACTGCGAAGCTGGATCCGGCGTTGGATATAACGGCAGCCGGCCGGCATGCTGCCCTGCCTTTGACGGAGACTCGAAAACGTGCTGAAAGAATTGGAAACGCGATTCAGGGATATTTCCGGGGGGGTGGACTTCTGCTCGCTGCGCTACCTGCGTGAACGTGACGAGCTGCTCACCGTCCGCCAGGACGTTCCCCAGCCGGTGCAGGACAGCGACGACGGAGGATTCATGATCACCGTCCTGCACGAGGGGGGTATGGGTTACGGCGCCGGTAGCGACTTGAGCGCAGCCGGTCTGAAATGGGCGTTCGACCAGGCCCTCTTCTGGGCTGGACAAACTGCCGGGAGGTGCGTGACGGATTTCAGCAAACTCTCTCCTCCCTGCCCATCCGACGAATACGCCGGGCCGGAAGAAAATCCGTGGGTCTCGACGCCATTGGAGGAGAAATTCGATCTTCTCCGATCGCTCTCGGCGCAATTGAAGAGCTGCGGGAAGATCGTGGATTGGGAAGCCTCGTTGTGGCACACGTCGACCCAGACGCTTTACCTGACTTCCGAAGGCGGCAGATGCCGACAGACGTTCAGCTACATGGCCCCTTTGCTGCGTGCCACGGCCAATGCCGGTTCCCAAACCCAGACGCGCACGCTCCACGCCGGTCGTGGCGCGTGCATGCAGGGCGGCATGGAAATTCTGGAGAAGATCGGCTACTCCGACGCGCCCCGGCGCATCGCCGACGAGGCGGTCCGGCTTCTCTCTGCGCCGGATTGCCCCGCGGGAACGATGGACCTCGTGCTCGCCCCGGACCAGATGATACTCCAGATTCACGAATCCATAGGCCATCCGCTGGAACTCGATCGCATCCTGGGCGATGAACGCAACTACGCCGGAACGAGCTTCGTAACGCTGGACATGTTCGGCAGCTACCAATACGGCTCGGAGCTGCTGAACGTAACGTTCGACCCGACGCGGCCCGAGCAGTTCGCCAGTTACGCCTACGACGACGAAGGTCTCAAGGCCGAGAAGACATACGTCATCGAGAAAGGCCTGTTGAAGCGCCCCCTGGGAGCGAGCGTCTCTCAGGCGAGGGCGAACATCGCCGGCGTAGCGAACGGTCGGGCGTGCGGCTGGAACCGCCCCCCGATCGACCGGATGGCGAACCTGAACGTCGAACCCGGCGAAAGCACATTCGACGAGATGATCGCCGCTGTGGAAAACGGAGTCTACATGGAGGCGAACCGTTCGTGGTCCATCGACGACAGCAGGAACAAGTTCCAGTTCGGCTGCGAGTACGGCAGGCTTATCAGAGACGGTCAACTGGGCGAGCTGGTCAAGAACGCCAACTATCGCGGCATATCGGCTACGTTCTGGCGAAGCCTGCGGATGGTGGGAAACCTTTCGACGTTCCGCCTGCTCGGAACGCCGAACTGCGGAAAGGGCGAACCGAACCAGGTTATCCGGGTCGGACACGCCGCGCCGGCGTGCCTTTTCACGAACGTGGACGTCTTCGGAGGAGCGTGAGGAAACGACATGCAGGAATCCTTCTTTGAATTGACGGACGGGCTTTTCGAGAACCTTCAGGGCGACGAGGTTCTGCTGGTCAACTTTTCGGGCGAGGTGTCGGACTTTATCCGGTTCAATCGAACACTTGTCCGCCAGGCCGGCACGGTCCACCAGCGGCACCTGAATATCGAGCTTATCGAAGGCGGAAAGCATTTGTCCGGAACGATTACGCTTACCGGCCGGCAGGAGATGGACGTACCGATCGCAAGGGCGGCGCTCGCACGACTTCGAGAGCGACTGCCGAACGTTCCGGAGGACCCGTACCTTCTTTATGCCACCGAACCGCGAAACACCGAGCACTTCGGAACGAATAATCTGCGCAATCGCGACGAAGTGCTGGGCGAGATCCTTCGCGCAGGCGAGGGGCGAGACATGGTGGGAATATACGCCGGGGGCGGAATCTACCGCGGACTGGCCAACTCTCTCGGGCAGCGGAACTGGTTCCAGACCTACACGTTCCACCTGGACTGGTGTTTCTACCACGAGAAAGACAAGGCCGTCAAAACCAGCTACGCCGGTTTCGAGTGGGACCACGGGCAGTTCGCCGGAAAGGTGGACTCCGCCGTCGGGCAACTGGAGATGCTTGCCATGCCCGCCAGGACCATCAAGCCGGGCGAGTATCGCGTGTACCTTTCGCCGGACGCCGTGAATGAGTTCGTCTCGATGATATGCTGGAGCGGTTTCGGCCTGAAGAGCCATCGTACGAAAACAACGAGCCTGTTGAAGATGATCTCCGACGAGGCGAAACTGCACCCGTTGATGACAATCCGCGAGAACACGCGCGAGGGAATCGCGCCGAACTTCGAGCCGTCAGGATTCATCAGGCCGGAGGAGGTCACGCTCGTCGAAAATGGAAAGCTCCACGACTGCCTCGTTTCGCCGCGCTCGGCGAAAGAGTACGGCGTCGAAACCAACGGCGCCGCCGCTCACGAGGGTCCGCTGTCGCTCGATGTCTCCGGCGGCGATATGCCCAAGGAAGATGCGCTCAAGCGACTTGGAACCGGCGTTCTGATAGGCAGACTGTGGTACCTGAACTATTCGGACCGCCCGGCATGCAGGATTACCGGGATGACCAGGTTCGCCACGTTCTGGGTTCAAGACGGTGAAATCCGCGCGCCGATGAACGTGATGCGATTCGACGAGACCGCCTACCGCGTGCTGGGCGAAAACCTGCTCGACCTGACGCGGCAGCGGGATTTCATCCCCAGTTCCAGCACGTACGGTGGACGGGCGACGTCCAGTTCGCGCATGCCCGGAGCGTTGGTGGATAACTTCACGTTCACACTGTGAAACCATGGCGATTGAACAGGAAAAACGCTGGCAGCAAATTGCGAAGCCCTGGATCATCGTAGTCCTGCTGTTGATCACCGCGGCAGGTCTCTGGTGGCGAGGCCGATCCTTCGTTTCCCTCGGGCGGAAGAAATTCGACCGTCATCTGGAAAACGTGATGGGCACCACGGCGAACCTGACGGTCGTGCTCCCCGGTGGAAAAGACGACGACACCCGCGAAGCCCTCGATCGCGCCGAGGCGGCGCTGCGTGCCGTCGAAACGGCGATGAGCAGGCGGATCGAAAGTTCCGATATCGGGCGGTTAAACTCAGCAGCGGCGGGCGAGGAAGTAAGCCTCTCGCCGATTACCCGCACGGTCCTGCGCGCGTCGCGCGAGTTCTACAATCTGACCCGCAAGCCAGGCAGCCCTCACGGCGCGTTCGACGTTACGATTCTTCCGCTCACCCTGCGATGGATGCGTGCGGGCAGTGAAAAGGCCCTTCCTTCCGACGACGAAATCGCCGCCGCACGCCGGGCGTCGTCATGGAATCTGCTCGAATTAACCGAGCGCGGCGCAATCAAGAAAGCCGCGACGGCGAGCGTCGACCTGGGCGGTATCGCCAAGGGATTCAGTATCGACCAAGCGACCCGGCAGTTGCGCCAGGCCGGGTGCGCTGGTGCGATGGTGGAAGTCGGGGGCGATATCCGCTGCTTCGGGACGGCGCCGTCCGGCGGGAAGTGGTCAATCGGAGTGCGCAGCCCGTTCGATAAAAGACGACTGCTCTACACGATCGAAATAGCATCCGGGGCGGTCTGCACCAGCGGAAACTACGAGCGGTTCTCGACGATACAGGGGCGGAGGTACAGCCACATTATCGATCCAACCACGGGTTGGCCTGTCGATTTTGCGCCATCCGTCACGGTCTACGCACCGACGGCGATGACAGCCGACGTGTGGGCGACCGCCCTTAGCGTTCTGGGGCGCGAAGGCCTGTCGCTCATCCCGAAAGGTTCGCGCATCGAGGCGATGATCATCCTTGGCCGACCTACCGAATACGAAGTGGTCATGACGCCGGGCTTCCGGAAACTGCTAAGCCCCACCCAGAAGCCTTAGCCTGGAATGCCCTACTCCTCTTGACCGGAGGCGAGAACGCTATCGGTGAAACGTCGCATCGCCGCCACGTAACGGCGATATGACTTCATGAACCCCTCGTTGTGGCTGCCGGATATCTCCACGAACGTCTTTGGCTCGTTGGCGGCTGCGTAAACGCGCCGGCCGTGATCTATCCCGATCAATCTGTCGTCCGCGCTGTGGATCACCAGCACGGGGCACTTCACTCGCTTCACGAATTCCACCGTGTTGTAATCGAATCGCGACAGCAGTCGAGCCGGCATGAACGGAAGCTTCTCGACTCCAATATCCGTCGCCGAAGAGAACGACGACTCCACGATAAGCCCCGCCGGCAGATTGTCTTTCGCCAGGTGTGCGGCGATTGCGCCGCCCAGCGATCGGCCATGAATTATGATACTGCCCGGCGCGAAGAGCTTGTCTTTCGTGAGAAAATCCCACGCCGCCTGCGCGTCGAGGTAGGTGCCTCGCTCGGAAGGCGCCCCGTCGCTGCGCCCGTACCCTCGATAATCGAATATGAGAACGCTCAGCCCCATCTCGTGAAGAATTTTCAGCGTGTCGAGACGATACGATATGTTTCCCCCGTTTCCGTGACAGAACAGCACCGCGCCGCGCGGCTTTCCCGCCGGGATAAACCATCCGTGCAGCTTCACGTCGTCCGCGGTGAGCAGGCTCACGTCCTCGAACGCCAGGCCGTAATCATCCGGCGCTGCGATAAGCTCGCTTTTCGGGAAGTAAACCAGCCGCGACTGGAAAAAGAACAACCCGATCGCCAACAGGACGTAACCCATCGCCACGGCGCGCACAATTCGCCACAGTAGCCTGCGAATTTTTCTCGCACTCATCCGTTCGTCCGGAAGGTCCGTTTCGTTCACGGCGTCCCTGCCGGCCGGTGAGTTACTTATCCGTGCCATTCGGTATCGTCTACGGTCGTCTTGAAGTCGGCCTGGATTTCCGAGGGCAGCTCCTCGGCGCTCGTGGCGGCAAGGTCTTTTTCCGTCGGCCTGCCGACGTAGACAAGCCTCTTCATGGGGCACTTGTCCAGAACGGCGTCGACCGCACTGGTATCCTGCGGGTCGTACCTGTCGTAGTCGATGTGTGGAATGTTATCGATCACCTCGAACAGATCGTTCGCCCGCTGGCATGCCCTGCACCCGATGCACCCGACCTTGCAGACGGCCTTGACATCCTTGCCGAAGTCCTTGTTGGAACACTGGATTATGAGCATCTGCTCGCTCTTGAAGGGCACGATGGAAATAATGTTCCTCGGGCAGACCTTGGCGCACGCGCCGCAGCCGGTGTATTTTTCGTAATCGACCCTCGCCAGTCCGTCAATCACGTCGATGGCGTCGAACGTGCAGGCTCCTGCGCAATCGCCGAACCCAAGACACCCGTACGTACAGCCCTGGACGCCGGAGACGAGATTCGCCGACGCGCAGGTTCTCTCGCCGCGGTATTCGTGCCTGCCCAGTCGCATATCGTAAGTTGCCCCGCAATGCACGACGGGCCTCTGCGAAAAGCTCTGTTCGAGGTCCACTCCCAGTATCTTCGCCAATTCCTCGGCGCAACTCGACCCTCCGACGGTGCATTTGTCCGGTGGAATTTCTCCGGCGACGACCGCCTCGGCGTACTCGTTGCACCCGACGTACCCGCATCCTCCGCAATTGGCGCCCGGAAGGGCTTCGTTGACCTGCTCGACGCGCGGATCGACCGCGACGTGAAACGTCTTGTTCGCCCAACCCAGCACGAAGGCCATGCACACCGCCAGCGCCAGCATCGTCATGCCCGCAAGAATTACGATCGTCAGCATTTCCATGTGTTATTGTCCTGAACCGCCCGTCGCCGAGGTCGCGTGCGTTTCGCTTCCATGCGAGGAGGCGGTAATCGTCGTCTCGCGCTCCGGTGCGATCTTCCTCTTGAGCTTCGTGTCAACGCCGGTGAATCCCATAAACGCCAGCGCCAGTATACCCGCGACGATGAGCGTAATACCCGCTCCTCGCAGGGGCGCCGGAATATCGCAATGGTCCAGTTCCTCCCGGATCCCAGCCATAATCACAATCGCGATGGTAAAGCCAATCCCGCCGAACACTGCCAGCGTAAGGGCTTGCGCCAATCCCCAGGACTGCCCTCCGCCCGCCGACCCCCAGTCGCCGCTGCCGCCACCGGTCGAAACGTGTTTCATGATCTCCAGGCACGCGAACAGGATCGCGCAGTTCGTGGTGATCAGCGGAAGGTACACGCCGAACGACTTGTACATTCCTGGCGAGAATTTTCGCACGTACATTTCGACCAGTTGCACGCTGGAGGCGATCACGAAGATGTAGACGATGTAGTTCAGGATGCTCAGATCGATGTTCGCCGCCGCCTCGGGAGACATGAAAAACCCGGCGATCCATTTCGTCAGGGGCGCCGAGGGCTGGAGGATGAAGTTCGTGAACGTCCAGCTCAGCATCGCCGCGATGGATATAACGAACGTAACGGCGCATCCCATTCCGAAGGCCATGTCCACGCGCCGCGAGACGCCGATGAACGGGCAGATTCCGACGAAGTACTTCAGGACGAAGTTGTTGATCAGGGCGGCCCCGATCGCGATCAGCAGTAGTGAGAGAATATAGTCCATGTAGCGTTTCCTCAGGCGGCGGTCTTTGCGGATCGTGACATTCCAAACCAGTTCGCCCCGCCCAGCAGAAGTCCAAGCGTAATGAACGCGCCCGGAGGGAGGATCATGATCGCCCACGCCGGCCAGGCTTCCGGCATGACTCGCATTGCGAACCAGCTGCCCTCGCCGAGGATTTCACGCACCGACGCGATGGACGCCAGCGCCAGTGCGAAACCGATGCTCTGACCGATGGCGTCGGCCCCGGCCGCGATAACGCCCTGCTTGGAGGCGCATACCTCGCAACGGCAGATTATGACGCAGTTGACGATGATCAACGGGATGTACGGTCCAAGCTCCTTGCTCATCTCGTACATGTACGCCGCGAGGAACCGGTCGGCTATCGTCACGAACGTCGCGATCGTCAGGGTAAACACGAGTATCCGCAGGTGCGGTTTGAGCAGGTGGCGAATCAGGCTGGTGATTATGTTCGCACAGAACAATACGAACAGCACCGCGCCGCTCATCGTCATCGCAGCCTTCATGTTCCCGGTGACCGCAAGCGTCGGGCACATGCCCAGTAGCTGGCGGTACACGGGGTTCTCCGGCAATATGCCGTTGATGAACCGCTCCAGTGGTGTCGGGCCGTCTTTCGCCATCTGTTATTCAGTCCTTCTTCTTCAGTGTGCCCATCTTGTCGCGGAACTCGCCAACAGCATTGTTGACGATCCCGCAAACGCTATTCGAGGAAATCGTCGCGCCGGTGATCGCCTCGATCTGATTGGCTTTCGTGGGCACAGCCTTGGTCTCTTCGAGCGGAACGTCGGTCCTCCTGCCCGTAAACTGATCGGCCCAGACCTTTCCCTTCCACTTCCTGCCGGCGATCTTGTTTCCAAGCCCCGGGGTTTCCTTCTGGGCCAGCACGTACAGGCCGGTGATGATTTCCGCGCGTTTGTCCAGACCTATCAGCAACTCGATCTTGTCGGCGAAACCGTCCCCGACCGCTTTTATCACCCATCCGAGATGCCGCCCGTCAGCGGCGAAGGCCTTGTAGGCGATCTTCCCTCCGGGCGTTTCCCACGTTTCGGTCCTGCTGCGATCGGCGGACAGGAACCGGCCGGTTTCGCCGATCGCAACGCGCACGAGGTGCGGCACCTGCCCGTAGGTTTCGTCGAGCTTGTTCTCGTCGATCCTGGGTTGAAGCGCGATATGCGCCCCGGCCAGCACCGCCCCGAAAAGAAGCGCCATCGCAAGCACAAGCCATGCCTGACCGATGTATCCACCACACCTGGAACCTGTTCGTTTCATCATACTTCCTGCATTTTTACGCCTTGGAAGGTACGGGACCGCCCACCGGACGTGGAACCGTCCACCTGTTAATCAACGGAACGACCGCGTTCATCAGCAGCACGGCGAACATCACGCCCTCCGGATACGCGCTCAGCGAGCGGAGCAGCATGACGATCGCCCCGATTCCCAGCCCGAAGATCCACCTTCCCCTGCCCGTCAGCGGACTGGTGACCGGATCGGTCGCTATGAACAACGCCCCGAACAGCAACGCCCCTCCCATCAGGTGGTGCCCTACGGTCCACTTGGCCTGCAAGTCCATGAGATTCTGCCCCCCGGCGATAATTCCCACAGCCAGCAGAACGCCCAGCGGTATCTGCCATGCTGCGGTCCTGCGGATCAGCAGGTACAACCCGCCCAGCAGACACGCAAACGCGCTCGTCTCGCCGAGCGAACCGTTGGTGTCACCCCAGAACAGGTCGCCCAGCGACGCGACTTTGCCTTCCTGCTGCAATGCCGTCATCGGCGTCGCCTGCGTAAGTGCGTCAGGGACGCCAGCCTTCTCCGAGGCTACGTATCCCCCTGCCGCCATCGCAGAGGTGAAGGCGATCATCACGAACGCCCTGCCGACCATGGCGGGGTTGAATATATTCTGTCCCAGTCCTCCGAAGGCGAGTTTTCCGATTCCGATCGCGGCGAACGACCCGATTACCGCAACGTACCACGGCGCCGTACCCGGAAGGGAAAACGCCAGTATCACACCCGTCACCACCGCGGAGAAGTCTCCCAGGCGGCATTGCCGGCGTCGCATCGCCGTGAAGATTCCCTCCGCGACGACGCAGCTTCCCACGCATATCGCCAGCACCCTTGCGGCGTACCATCCGAACACCCACAGGGAGACCAGAAGCACCGGTAACAGTCCGATCAGAACGTCCAGCATCATCCATCGCGCAGTTAAGCATCCGCCCCCAAGGTGCGGACCTGGCGCAACGTGCGTTACGGGCGCCTCCGTTTCAGTCGCGTCGTTATTTACCGTCTCTTGCGTCATTGAACCGTCCTGTCAAGCTCCGCATCGCAATTCAGTCCGCCGCGGAGTTATTTTTTTCGGCATCTGCGCCTTCCCGAGGCGGATCAGCTGCACCAGCGGGATCGACGCCGGGCAAACGTAGGCGCAGCAGCCGCACTCCATGCACGCCGTTATGTGATACCTGCGGGCAAGTTCCCAATCCCCGTGCTTGGACGCCAGCGCCATCTTGGCCGCCACGAGTTTCAGCGGGCAGACGTCCACGCACTTACCGCAATGCACGCAGGCGGTCTCGTCCGCCTTTCGGACGTCATCTCGCGTGAGAACGGTAAGTCCGCTGGTGCCCTTGGTCACGGGCGTATCGAGCTCGCCAAGCGTAAAGCCCATCATCGGGCCGCCCGCGATGACTCGCGCGGCGTCTTCGGTAAGTCCGCCGCAATAGTCAATCAGTTCGCCGTAGCTTATTCCGATCGGAACGAGCAGGTTTTTCGGGTTTCGGATTCCGCGTCCCGACACGGTGAGAACCCGGTGCGTGAGCGCCTTGTCGCGGACTACCGCCCTTGCGATCGCAGCCGACGTTCCAACGTTGCACACGACGGCGCCCACGTCCAGCGGAAGCCCGCCGGTGGGAACCTCACGACCGATCGCCGCGAGAACCGTCTGCTTCTCACCGCCCATGGGATACTTGGTCTTGAGCGAACGGACGATCATGTCCGTCCCCTCAGCCGCTTTGAGCATGGTCTCGATGGCGGAAGGTTTGTTGTCTTCGATCGCGACGATTATTCGCTTCGCCCCGCAGGCACGGGCTGCCAGCAGCGCCCCGCAGACGATCGCGTCCGGCGCTTCGAGCATCAGGCGATAGTCCGCCGTGAGGTAAGGCTCGCACTCGCAGCCGTTCAGGAGCAGCGTATCGACCGGCTTTGCGTCGTTGAGTTTCAGCTTGACGTAGGTGGGAAACGCCGCCCCGCCCTGGCCGACGATGCCCGCTTCCCGCACGGCCGTCACGATGGCGTCCGGCCCGTAACGGTCCAGGCCCGTCTTCGGCCAATCGCCGCCGAGAATGTCTTCAAACAGCGCATCTCCGGAGAGCTGCTGTTCGTCTGCCTTGATCGGAACCGTCTTGACGTGCCTGCCGTTGGGAAGCGTCGCCACCGAGGACATCGCGACCGTCCCGGTAATCGTGGCGTGAACCGGCGCCGAGATGAACGCCTCGGACTCGCCGATTTTCTCGCCCAGGACGACTTGCTGCCTGGCCTTGACCAGCGGTTCGCACTGCGCCCCGAGATGTTGCAGCAGCGGCACGGAAACCTTCGCGGGGGTCGGAACGACCTCGATTGCAACATCGGCGGCCAGTGACTTTTCGTCGTGCGGGTGGACGCCGCGTGCGAACGTGCCCTTGGCGGAAAGTTTCATCGTCGTCGAACCCATCAGCTCTCCTTGCGCATTGCCTTGCTGCGGCGGCGCATTGCGGCGATTGTAACTACCGTCGCCAGGCCGGTAAACAGGCCCACCGCGGCGCCGACGAACTGCCCGACCTTCCCGTCGCCGCCGAGGGACGCACCCGCAATCGCCGTCAGCAATGGCAGCACGAACACCGCCACCGCCCCGACCGACAAACGCCAGCCGCGCAAATCACCCGCCTGCGGCGCATCGCCGATACCGCACCGTGCGCACCGGCTTGGGCATCCTGCCGTACTTGTCGTGTTTGGCTTATCCATGGGGAACCAAATCCGGAAGGATACTATCTGACTCGCCGGGAAGGAACCTCTTATTTGCCCAAAATACCAAAAGCCCCCTCCGCTTCAAAGGGAGATTCAATTCGCCCGCCACTTGCCCGACGAAGCCCCGGCCGATACGATGCCTGAAGTTTCGTAACGGAAGGTGGCGTAATGGTCAAGGTATCGGTGATCGTCCCGGGCGCCGGCGCCGGGAGGCGCTTCGGCGGTCGTGGAAATAAAATATTCCAGCGGTTGAAGGGTCAGCCCGTTTTCATCCGAACGCTCGAGGCCTTCACGCTGCGAGACGATGTCTGCCAGACGCAGCTGGTGGTTTCCACGGAGGACATGGATGAGATCAAGGAACGGTTCGGCGGGAACCTGGGCTTCATGAACGTCGCCGTAACCGTAGGCGGCGCGACTCGCGCAGATTCGGTCCGAAACGCCCTGTCCAACGTCTCCGACGAGGCGGAGCTTATCTGCGTGCACGATGCGGTTCGCCCCTGTATAGCGGCGCCGTGGATCGACGCCGTGTTCGAGAAAGCGGAGAAAACCGGCGCGGCGATACTGGCCTATCCCCTGCACGGAACGCTGAAAAACGTGGGCGAAGGCGACGTGATCTGCGAAACGCTCTCACGCGCGGGCCTGTGGGAGGCCCAGACGCCGCAGGTCTTCCGGAAAGACCTGCTGATCAAGGCGTACGAAGGCGACCTTTTCGGCGCCACCGACGATGCCAGGCTCGTCGAAGCGATCGGACATCCCGTAAGCGTCGTCATGGGCGATCCGAGGAATATCAAGATAACGACCGCCGGCGACCTGGCAATGGCGGAGAGCGTCATCAAGTCGCTCCCGAAACCCAAACCCAAAGGCGGCTTCGACCACCCGTTCGCCGAATCGCGGCAGTAACGGTCTAATCCGAATACTTTAACCACGGAGGGCACGGAGGCCACAAAGAGAGCTGCCCCAAAAAGAGTTGTGAGACTAATTGATGATTCTTGATAAAAGCCCGAATAAGCATAGTGTTCTTTTTCAGAGTGCTCCGCATTTTCGATAACCGCTTTTGATACAATAACCTCGGTGTTCTCTGTGCTCTCTGTGGTGAAAAACGCGGTCTAAATAAATGTCACATACGCTGATAAAACTCGGATACATAGCCGCCGGAGGGGCCATCGGCGCCGTGCTGCGGTACGGCGCGTCCGGGCTTGCATACCGCTGGCTGGGCGACGGCTTCCCGTGGGGAACGCTCGCGGTTAACATGATCGGGTCGTTCCTGATCGGACTTATCTACCAGGTCTCACAGGCGATAAGCGTATCGCCGAACGTGCGATTGCTGACGATGGTTGGACTTCTCGGTGCGTTCACGACGTTCTCGACCTTCAGCCTGGAAACGCTGAACCTGATAACCAAACGCCTGTTCGCCGCGGCGGCGTGGAATATCCTGGCGAGCGTCGGCGCCGGGCTTCTTCTGGCGCTGTTGGGAATCGAAGTGGGCCGACTGCTGCTGGGGCCCGGACGATAGGAGGCAAAAAGATGAAACTTTCCGGACAGGCGACACTGCTGCGGGTCTTCGTGGGCGAATCCGACCACTTCGAAGGAAAACCGCTCTACGAGCAGATCGTTCACCGTGCGAGAAAAATGAATATCGCCGGCGCCACCGTTCTGCGGGGCGTTATGGGCTACGGCGCGACCAGCCGGGTGCACACCACCTCGCTACTGAGGCTGAGCGAGGACCTTCCGATCGTCGTCGAGATAATCGATACGGAGGAAAAACTCGCGCCGCTGCTCCCGTTTCTGGACTCCGCGGTGGAAGAAGGCCTGATAACGATGGAGAAGGTCCACATCGTCAAGTACCGTCACGGACCGGCGCAGTAGGCTTTCTCTTTCTCGTCGTCATCGCCTTGGCGCGTGCTCGCAGGCGGGCGATCTCTGCCAGCTCCGACGCGGTGAATCGCTTGACGCTTTCCGGCAGCAGGCTTCCGTCGATTCGCTCCGCCCGGCGCAACTGTTCGAGGCACTCCGCCGCCGCACCGGAATCGCAGAGCTTTCGGGCCAGTTCCAGGCGCATGCGCAGCGCCATCGGGTTCAGTTCTATCGCACGCCGCATCGGCAAGAGCCAGGACGGATCGAGTATCGCCACGGCGGCGCCGCTCGCCGAAGTACCATGGCGGCCGGGCTTCATCATCTCCGGGTTTATCCTGTACCAGTTGATCCTCCCCCGCAGCAACCAGCTCGACGATCGCAACGGGTCCCGCTCGATCGCCTCCTCCGCCAGTGCGTCCGCACGCGACAGGATGGCGTCCAGGTCCGACCTCGCCTCCAGCATCGCCGTCTGGAGGACCAGTTTCGCCGCGTCCCCAGCCGCGATTGCGTCCAGCGGATCGTCACGCGACGCCAGCTCCATAAGTCTCGCCGCCGCGCCGACCTGCGGCGGGCGACGTTGAAGCTGTCGCAGCGCCGATTCGGTATGGACGCTTCTCCGCCAGAGAGGTGGGCAGAAGACAATCGCAGCCGTCACGACGGCCGCGGCAGCGACGATGGCGATCGTCCATCGGGTAAGACCCGCCAGGCGTCGCCTTCCGGCGCCGGCGCTTCCCATGCACGCCCCGGCCGTGACCCAAAACAGCATCGCCGCCGCGGGTGTCCACAGGGTGAATGTCACGAGATTATGCAGGATGAACGCGACGAGTCCGCCCGCCAGCGCAACGCGAACCGGAGCGCCCGGGGCGAGCAGTCCGTCGCGCAGGCGTTCCCCGGACCACAGGACCAATCCCGCGGCGATGGCGAAAAAAGCCGCCGGAATCGTCACTTCCAGCAGCAATCCCCCGCCGGAGGCGCCGAAAACCGTAAGCGTCGCCCGCGCCGCGGCAATCGCAGCGGCGGGAACAAGCAGCATCCAAAGCCCCAAACGCCCCGGTGGCGCGCGGGGATGCGTCTTATCCCCTTGCCCCGGCCGGCACGCGCCGATAACAACGCACGCCAGCAGAAGCAGGTAGCACGCCCCGCCTGCAACGCCGTACTGCACCAGCGCGTGAACGATGAAATTGTGCGGCGTTTTAACTTCCTCCTCCGCCGAGGCTCGCCGGTGCATCAGGTAATATGCGGGAAAGTTACCCGGCCCAACGCCCAGCAGCGGTCGGCTGCGAACGATCCTCGCCGAGGCGCTCCAGTAGTACCAGCGGAACGTCATCGTTTTGGTCGGCAGACGATCGTGGATCATTGCGAAACCGACGACCCCCGCCAAAAGCAGTACGAATACCAGCCCGGCGGCGATCGCCGTTCGGCGCCACCTGCGTGCGAGCCTGCGGCGTGCCAGGTATGCGATTATCGCGCCCGCCGAGGCAATGGCGGCGCCCCCCAACGCTCCCCTGCTGCCGGTAAGCGCCAACGTAACGGGTATCGCCGCCACGATTGCGACGGTTATCGCCGCCGCCAGTGTGGGCGCGTGGACCTCGCCTTTTTTCCGCTTCTGCGACCACGCCCGTCGCACGCGAAGGGCGGTCGAGAGTTTCTCAGCCGCCAGACCAATCGCCGCGCCGAGCGTCACCAGCAGCGTGGAAGCGAACACGTTCGAAAGTGCGATGTAACCGGTCGGCGAGGCGGACCTCACGCGGGCTTCGAAGAGTCTCGCAGCCGGCGAACCGGGCGGCGCACCGGTCGGCCCGACGCCGCCGGCTGGGTTGTCCTCGAAAAAGGCGATATTTTCCGGGATCTCGACGAAGTATTGCCACAACCCCTTGCCCGCGAGCGTCACGCCCAGGGCAACCAGCAGCACCACGAGCACGGCGAACCGTTTTTTTCCATCGCGCGAAGCGCATAGTTGCATCGCCAACCAGCATGCCGAGATAAGCGAGACCTGCTCCAGCCAACCCGTCCACCCGGCCCGCTTGTCGGATGCGCCCATCGCCGAGAAAAACGACAGGACGACGAACGCCAGGATCGGCCAGACCAGCCAGGCGTGATGAATAATCGTTCCTCCGGATATCGCCCCTCCGATCAGCCAGAGCGCCACGGCTGAGAGGATAACGACGGCGAAGGTAACCCGCGCCGCTTCCATCCGGTCGATCGGAGGCAGAGGCTCCTCGCCGTCGCCCATGGCCGGGGAGAAGCTCTGGAAGCTCAGCGACGATACCCGAAAGCCCAACTCGGATATGAAAGGACGGGCCGTCATCACCGCAAGGAGCGTAACGAACGCTGCGGTTCGCAGGGCGCGGGCAGCGGCGGAAAGCCCCGGCGACACATCTGCGGTATTATGCTTTGCGATCATGATTTTTTTGATATCCACCTCGCGCCATGTGCCTGTGCTCACAGTTTTTTGATATCCACCTCGCGCCATGTGCCTGTGCTCACAGTTTTTTGATATCCACCTCGCGCCATGTGCCCGTGCTCACAGTTTTTTGATATCCACCTCGCGCCATGTACCCGTGCTCACAGTTTTTTGATATCCACCTCGCGCCATGTGCCCGTGCTCGCAGTTTTTTGATATCCACCTCGCGCCATGTGCCTGTGTTCACACTTTTTTGACGGGCGATTCGAGCAGCGCTATGATCAGCAGGATTGCGATGGTCTGCGCGAACAGCAGAACCGCGCCCACGGCGTCCACTCGCGCAAGCAGCGAAGCGCAGATCGCCGTCGCGGCAGTGCACAGGCAGATCGTCAGCAGCGCTGTCCGCGCGCTCATTCCGCGTCGGAGCAGGCGATGCGAAAAATGCCTCCGATCGCCGATCATCGGATTGGCGCGTTCGCGAATCCGCAGTGTGATCACGCTCGCCATATCGTAAAGCGGAACGGCCATCAGCACCAGCGGCACGAATATCCCGTACAGGTAATAGGTCTGCCCCGGTGAAACGTAGGTCGTCAGACAGCTCACGACGCCCAGGAAGTATCCGATCAGCATCGACCCGGCGTCGCCCATGTACGTTCGCGCCGGGGGAAAATTATAGGGCAGGAACCCCAGCAGCGCCCCGATGATCAGGCACAACCACGCCGAGACGAATATCTGCCCCATGCTCGCCGAGGCGCTCAGCAGCGCCACGGCGCAGATAACCGCCACCGAGGCGCTCAGCCCGTCCATGTTGTCCAGGAAGTTGAAGGCGTTGATAATCACGATAAGCCAGGCAAGCGAAACGATGAAGCTGACCGCCCCCCCGACGGCAGTGAGAATCCGCACGTCGCACAGCCAGACCACACCACCGGCTACCATGACCTGTGCGGCGAGTTTCACCCACGGACCCAGCGCCCTGCGATCGTCGATAAGCCCGACAACGTGCAGTACGAACGCCCCGGCGAGAATGCCCAGCGCCTTTGGCGCCTTAAGCGCCGCCCCGGAAATGTGGGGCTTGATAGCGTCGGGAATCCAGTCCGGCACGCCGGACGCCGTCCAGATTCGCGCCAGCGACAGCGCCAGGAGGCTTGGAATAAGAATCGCGACGAAGATTGCACTTCCGCCCAGCAGGGGAACGGGCGTCGCGTGCGTCTTACGCAGGCCCGGGGGATCCATTATTCCCCATTGACGCGCAAGGCGCTGCGAAACCGGCGTCGCAAGCGCAGAAATCGCCACCGCGAGTGCGATAGTTCCGACGGCTGCCCATATTATCACTTGCAGGCCTCCTTTTGACTTTGCGCGCCGGAGAGCAACACCTTGCGTGCGGAGGTGAGGAAATTATCATATCGCCCGGAGGCGTAGTCCGGAAACGTCCATGGCAGCGGTCGCCATTCACCTTTTTGATACATCAGCGTAATTTCCGCCCAGACGCCCGCGGAGAGATAAATCCGATGCGAAAAATTCTTCATGCTCGCCAGCACGAGCTTGCTGGCGGCGATGTATCCGGGGTCCAGGTTGATCGGCCGGGCCGGATCGTTCCCGGCAGCGGCTGCGAAATCGCGCTCCATGCCGTTGGTGGCGAGCTTGACTTCGACAATACTATCGGGTTTCACCGGTTCGGCAAAGGCGACGAATCGCCGTAACAGCGGCGCGGACATTTCGGCGTCGTAATAATGCGTCAAGTCGAATGGCGTGTCGTCACTTATGATGTCCACGCCGCCGAAGCTTTCGGAGAGGCGCTCGGTTGCAGCGTCGAACAGCGTTTTGTCCGCGGATATCATGCCGCAGATCAGTTTAACCTCGGGCGGTTCGACAGCCTCTGCCATGCGCGGCATTGTCGCGCCGCCGTCTCGCCCTGTCAACGTCGCCGACGCACCTTGACTCAGCCATGGAATCTTCCCACGACCGAGACGGCCGTGATACACACGGGCAAGATGCCCGTGCCACACACTTGACGATTGCAAATCCCAGCCGATTTCTATGTAATCGTCGGGACGATTCTTAATTCACGGAACCAGAAATGATCGACATCAAGCTGATTCGCGAAGATCCGGGACGATACAAGGAAGCTGCCCGTCTCAAAAAATTCCCGGTCGATATCGACGCGCTGCTGGATATCGACGCCAGGCTGTCGCAGGCGCGGCGCGAGCTTCAGGAAGTCAAGACCGCCCAGAACCTCGCCGGTAAGGAAATCGCGCGCCTGGATGGCGAGCAGAAGCAGGCAGCCATCGCAAAAATGGCGGCGCTGAAGGTCAAGGGCAAGCAGGCCGCCGCCGTCGTGGAGGAGCTCGAGCCGAAATTCGCCGAGCTGGTGCTGCTCGTATCCCAGCCACCGGCGCCACAGGTTCCCGTGGGCGCCGACGAGACGGAAAACGTCGAACTGCGCCGTGAGGGCGAGCCGCCGAAGTTCGACTTTCCCCCGACCGATCACATCCGGCTGGGTGAAGCGCTGGACATCATCGACGTAGCCCGCGGCGTGAAACTCGCCGGCAGCAGAAACTTCGTCCTGAAAGGCGCCGGCGCGCAGATGCACCAGGCGATCCTGCGCCTGGCGGTGGATCGGATGATCGCAAAGGGATACGAGCTTCTCACCGTTCCGGTGCTGGTGAACGAGGACGTGATGGAGGGCACGGGCTATTTTCCTCTCGGCAGGGACCAGGCGTATCTCTGCGAGCGGGACTCCCAGGCGCTGGTCGGTACTGCCGAGGTTCCGCTTACCGCCTACCACTGCGGGGAAATCCTCGACGAGGCGGAACTGCCAAAAAAATACATCGCCATGAGCACCTGCTTCCGTCGTGAGGCGGGAGCGGCAGGTAAGGACACCTACGGCCTGTACCGCGTGCACTACTTCGACAAGGTCGAACAGGTGGTGCTCTGCCGGAACGACGATGAGACCTCCCTGTCGCTGCACGAGGAAATCCTGTGCAACGCGGAGGACGTGCTCAAGGCGCTGGGGCTTGCCTACCGGGTGGTCAACGTATGCACCGGCGACCTCGGCCAGGGGCAGGTGCAGAAATTCGATATCGAAACGTGGATGCCCTCGCGCGAGAGCTACGGCGAGACTCACTCCGCCAGCCGGTTCGACGAGTTCCAGGCGAGGCGCCTCGATATCCGCTATCGCGATTCCGAGGGGCAGGTACGATTCGTTCACACGCTGAACAACACCGTAATCGCATCCCCGCGCATTCTGATTCCCCTCCTCGAAATTTACCAGAACGCCGATGGGTCCATTACCGTCCCCCGGGCGCTGCGCCCTTACATGGGCGGGTTGGAAAAAATCACAGGAGCAGTCCAATGATCATCGTAATGAAACCGGGCGCCACGAAGGAACAGGTCCAGCACGTGATCGACCTGGTTCACGATTTCGGGCTGAAGGACCACCCGATCTACGGCACGGACCGAACGGTAATCGCGTGCATAGGCGATAAGCGCACGGTGGATAAGGGCGCCATCGAGAACGCGCCGATGGTTGATCGGATAGTCCCGATCCTCGCGCCGTACAAGATGGCCTCGACGGAGGTGAAGCGCACGCGGACGCAGATAGAGATCGGACCGGAAAGATTCCCCATCGGGGGAAAGCGCATCGGCGTGATCGCCGGTCCTTGCGCGGTGGAGAGCAGGGACCAGATTCTCCGCATCGCCGAAGCTGTCCGGGCGGCAGGGTGCGTCGGACTGAGAGGCGGGGCGTACAAGCCGCGAACCAGCCCGTACAGTTTCCAGGGAATGCGCGAGGAAGGGCTGGAGATTCTCGCCGAGGCGCGAGAGGCGAGCGGGCTTGCGATTGTCACGGAAGTTATCAGCGTTCAGACCGTGGACGTGGTAGCCCAGTTCGCCGACGTGCTTCAGGTCGGCGCGCGCAACATGCAGCATTACCCGCTGCTGGAGGCGGTCGGCAAGACGAACAAGCCCGTGCTGCTCAAGCGCGGAATATCCAGCCGGATCGAGGAGTGGCTGCTGGCGGCTGAATATATCATCAACGCCGGGAATCCGCACGTGATCCTCTGTGAGCGCGGAATCCGCACGTTCGAGGATTACGTTCGGAATACCCTTCCGCTATCGAGCGTCCCGGAGTTGAACGACAAGACGCACCTTCCGGTGCTCGTGGACCCCTCCCACGGGACCGGGCACGCATTCATGGTGCCCGCGATGAGCCGGGCCGCCGTCGCCGCCGGTGCGGACGGGCTGCTCGTCGAGTGCCACAACGATCCCGAACACGCGACCTCCGACGGGGCGCAGTCCATCACGCCCAAGACACTGGCGGAGCTTCTACCGGTGCTGAGGCGAATCGCGCAGGCGATAGGAAGGGATCTCTGATCGACATTCACCGGCCGGCTGTCTACAATCCGCAATCGTAATGGGGCCATCGTCGCCGAATGAGCTTGGTCGTCCCCGCCTGCGTCGCGCGCCGCTGGTGCCGGTCGCGGCTGCGATGATCGCCGGTATCCTCGCCGGGCGATATCTCCCGCTTCCGCTGGCGATGTGGTGCGTTACGGGCGTGGCGGCTATCGCCGTCGCCGTCGCAACCTTCCCACGCAGGCACCTGGCGGAAATCTCGAAAACGGCGATCGGCGTGGCGGTTCTCTGCGCCGGTGCGGCGAACCTGCGGCTGGCGTATTTCCACATACCCGACGACCATATCGTCACCTGCACGAGACGGGCGCCTTCGCTGGCGACCGTTCGCGGACGGATCGTCAGCTCACCACAGACGGCCCGGCCCGTCAGCGCGAACCTCGGCGGTTACAGCCCGGGCCCGAGAACGAATTTCATTCTCCGCGCGGAGAGCATCCGGACGAAAGACGGGTATCGCCGGACAAGCGGGCTGCTGTCGGTAATGGTGAAGGAGCCCCGTCGGAACCTCCTCGCCGGGCAACAGGTGGAGCTTGTCGGATGGCTTTCCCGGTTCCGACCGCCGCGCAACCCCGGCGAACTTGACCTCCGCGAACTCAAACGCCGCAAGGGGATTCTCGCACGCATGACGCTCGAAAGTCGCGACGCGGTGATCGTTACGCAGGTCGGCGAGAAGCCGTGGTACACGCGAATGTACTGGAATATCCGCGCTGCCGCCGGCCAGCACTTGACGAGCGAAGATAGCGGCGAAGGACGCCTCGTAAGCGCGCTGGTCCTCGGAAAGAGGCATCCGACGCTGAAAAAACTCTCCGGGATCATGGTGCGGGCCGGAATCGCCCACATGCTGAGCATCTCGGGCCTGCACCTGGGAATCTTTCTCGGGTTCGTGTTCCTGCTCTGCCGGATCGTCGCGATGTCTTCCAGGCGCTCGGCGACGGTGGTCCTGGTGGTCCTGATAGCATACGTCCTGCTGGCCGAGGCCCGCGCTCCGCTGTTGCGGTCCGCGGTGATGGCGGCGGCATTGTGCCTGGGAATGATCTTCGGACGAAGACAAATGGCGCTCAATTCGCTCGCCGTCGCGGCGATCGTCCTGCTGGCGGTTGACCCGCTCCAGATTTTCTCGGCTGGGTTCCAACTCAGTTTCACCATCGTCGCGGGCATTATCCTGTTCCTGCATCCCGCGCGACGGTTGTTGTTTGGCCGGTGGCTGCGGCGACGTGGACTTATGGTGTTCCGCAGGGAAGACCGCCTTCGACGCTGGGTCCAGTTCGTCGTCGCGGACCGTCTTACTTACGCCGTCGCCATGTGTCTTGTAGCGTATCTCTCGGCGGCGCCGCTGGTGGCGTATCATTTCGGACTTTTCAATCCGTACGCCCCGCTGCTGAGCCTGCTGCTCCTGCCGTTTCTCGTCGCCATTCTCGTACCGGGGTACATATCCCTGGCGCTGGTTTGGCCGATGCCGAATCTCGCCTGGCAATTCAGCCGTGCCGCCGAATCCGCCGCCGGCGCGATGCGGCGGGTCGTCGAGGGCATCGATAAACTTCCCGCACTGAGCGTCTCGCTGCGTCCGCTCGATTGGTGGTGGGTCTGGATGTGCTACGCCGCCTTGCTGCTTGTGGCGTATTACAGGCGGATTCCCTTCGGCAGGATACCGGCGGCGTGTGCGCTGGCGATTGTCGCGGCGACGGCGGTCGTTTCGCAACTGCCCGCGCCGCGACCGGATGCGGCGGAGTTGAACATGCTGGCCGTGGGCGACGGGCAGTGCGTCCTTCTGCGGACGCCGAGCGGACAGACGTATCTCATCGACGCGGGGACCATCAGCGGGTTCGACGTCTACGAGTACGCACTCGCACCGTTCGTGCGACGGGAGCGGCTGCCAAGCCCACGCGCGGCGTTCATCTCACACGCGAACACGGACCACTACGGTGCAATTGCACCTGCGATGCGCGATGGGTGGGCGAAAAAAGTGTACCTGAACGATTATTTCGGGCGGGAGGAATACTCCGCGCCGGGCGTGATAACCATGATGGATCTGTTCCGCAAAACGGCGAGGCAACGCGTTCGCCTGCGCGCTGGGGACGTAGTCCGCCTGGACGAGCGAACGAGCGTATCGGTCCTCTGGCCGCCGGTTCATCGCCGCGACGGGCTGAGCATAAACAATACTTCGCTTGTCCTGCGCATTACATGCGACGGAAAGAGCGTTCTGCTGCCGGGCGACCTGGACGCCGATGGGCAGGCGGTACTCGCGAAAATGCCGGAGCGGATCACTTCGGACGTGCTCGTTCTACCGCACCACGGCGGGTGGGAAAATCAATTGCCCGCTTTCTTCGACGCAGTATCGCCCAGGATCGTCCTCGTCAGCACCAGCCATGACCCGAAAGGCCCAGCAACTTCCCCCGCCGCGGCGAGGTTCTATAATCGCATCCGGACGAACCATCGGTATTATTCGACCGCGAGGAACGGCTGGATCCGCGTGCGATTCGGCGCCTCCGGGATCGACGTGAAGACAATGCGTTGAAATACGATCGGCGCATGTTGGAAATACGCCGGGCGATAGGATAACTTCTTCGCGCAGGAAACCAATTTCAGGAGTGAGAAAAAACCCTTGGAATACATTGTAATCAGTATCGGAACGTTGTCCTTCAACCGCCTCTGGGGCGAGGCGGCGCCTATGCGGACGGCGCACGCGACCACCACCCTCGTCATCGACGGGGATCGGCGGATACTTATCGACCCGTCCCTTCCGGCGGTGGCGCTGGCGGCGAGATTGAACGAAAGAACCGGACTTGCGCCGTCCGACGTAACGGACATCTTTTGCACGACGCTGAGGCCGGTCCATAGGCGCAGCGTCGAAGCGTTTGAAAAAGCGAATTGGTGGACCTCGCAGATCGAGCTGGAAAGTTACAGCCGGAATATCGAGAACCTGCTCGACAGCGCCGATCGTCTCAGCCCGGAAGACGCCTCGCTGCTTCGAAGCGAACAGAAACTGATCGGGCGGTTCTCTCCCGCGCCGGACAGTTTCTCCAAGGGGATCAGCCTGTATCCGCTGGCCGGCCCGTCGGAAGGTTCCGCCGGACTGCTTCTGACGCCCACGACGGCGACGATCATCATCGCGGGTGACGCCGCCATTACGCGCGATCATATTCAGCGCGGACAGGTCTGGCAGGGATGCTCCGACACGCAGGAGGCGCTGGAATCGCTGAGCGACCTGCTGGAGATCGCGGACGTTATAATTCCAGGCCACGACAACCTGCTGCTCTCGCCGCAGCGTTTTCTTTAGGGTATAATACACTTTGCCTTTCCATGTCCGAGGAAGATGAACAACCCGACGAGTCCGGACCGGCATTCATAGCCGGGCATGGACCGGTTGAGAAAATCGTTACCACGAGGGGCGGAAGATGATCTGGGGCGACTTCCTTGCTGCAAATCTCTGGCAGTTCGCTCTCCTGGCGTGCCTGCTCACCGGTTCGGGGTTCTTCAGCGGGACCGAGACCGCCCTGTTCAACCTGTCCAGGGGGCAGGTTAACAGACTTCGCAACGACAGCAGGACGGGGCGACTGGTGGGCTTTCTTCTGTCACGTCCGCAGCGGCTGCTCAACACGCTGCTGCTGGGTAACATGCTCGTCAACATCGCGTACGCAGCCGTCACCGCGGTGATGCTCATGAACCTGAAATCCTTCGGCGCTTCGGCGCTTACGGTGGCGATCGCCTCGCCGCTGCCGCTGGGGGCGCTGATACTCCTGGGCGAGGTTACTCCCAAGACGCTGGCCTACACCATCCAGGAACGCTGGGCGATCCTGGCAGCCTGGCCCGTTCACGTGATCATGCGGTCCCTTGGCCCGGTCCTCTGGACGATGGAAACGCTCCTGGTGCGCCCGTTGACGCGAATCTTCGCGCCGCGCCACGTTCCCGACCGCATCACCGGCGAGGAGCTGGGCGCGGTCCTGACGCTTTCGACCAGACGGGGCGTTCTGGACCACGACGCCAACGCGCTGCTCCAGGAGATCGTCGAGCTGACCGATCTGCGCGTTCGACAGATCATGGTCCCCCGCGTGGACCTTATCTCATGGAACGTCGATCGCCCGCGGGAAGAGCTTGTCGAGCTTTTCCGCAAGACGCGCCTGCGGAAGATCCCCGTCTGGGAGGGGAGCGCAGATAACATGCTGGGCGTGGTTCACGCCAAGCGTCTGCTGCTCGATCCCCAGGCCCGGCCGCGGGATATCATCGCGAGCGTTCCGTTCGTACCGGAAGCGGCGAATATCGAGCGCGTGCTGCTGCAATTCCGCACGGGACGCACGCAGATGGCTATCGTCGTCGATGAATACGGCGGCACCGCCGGGCTGGTGACGCTGGAGGACGTCCTGGAGGAAATCGTGGGCGACATACCGGACCCGGACGAGAAGCGGAGGGAACCCCCCGTCGAAAAGCTTGGAGACAACACGTATCTGCTGGACGGAAACCTTCCGATCCACGAATGGGTGGACGCCTTCAAGATTCACCTGTCGAGCAGGCGTATCAGTACGATAGGCGGCTTCCTGACCTCCCGCATGGACAGAATCTGCCGCGAGGGCGACCAGGTGCTCTACCGCAACCTGCGATTCCGCGTGGTGAGTATGCGCGGGCGACGAATAGGAAAGGTACGCCTGGAACTGCTGGAGAGTGCACCGTGACGGTCCTGGCGGCAATAACGACGGCGTGGCTGGCGTGGATAATCGTGCTCGTGGTGAGCAGCGCGCTGGACGGCATGTACTCCGGCATGGAGTCCGGTATTTACGTCATCAACAAGATTCGCCTGGACCTGCACGCATCTGAGGGTTCCAAACCGGCGAAATTGCTGCAAAAGCTGCTGCGCAGGCCCGACAACCTGCTTGCAGTGCTGCTTATCGGAACCAATATCACGCGATACCTCGCCACGTTCAGCATAAGCGCGATGTTCGTCATGGCAGGATATTCCGACGGCGTGGAGTGGTACACGCTCGCCGTGGCGACCCCGATCCTCTTCGTTATCAACGACGCCGTGCCGAAGGGCGTTTACCAGCGATTGAGAGAGCGAATCGTCTATCGCCTGGCGTGGTTTCTTCGGGTCTCGGACATCGTGTTCCGATGGACGGGTATCTCGCCGCTGGTTTGCGGGATATCCGCCGCCATGACGCGCCTGCTCAACCCGTCCGGCGGCCGCAAGACTTACCATCGCCAGGGGATTTCCGCGGTCCTCGCCGAGGGGCAGGCCAGCGGCGCCCTGACGCATTTCCAATCGGTGATGGCCGACAGGGTCATCAACATCCGCGACGTGAAACTCGCGAACGTAATGATTCCGATGGCGAGCGTGGTTAGCGCGCCTCTCGGCGCCGGCAGGGAAGAAATTCTCGCCGTCATCCGCAGCCACAATTACTCCCGCCTGCCGCTGCTGGACGACAGCAGGCGGGTCGCGGGCGTCCTGAACGTCTACGACGTGCTGGCGGATCGGAACCTCACCTCTCCAGCAGAGGTCGCCGACGAGCCGATGGTCCTCCCTGCCTCGGCAAATATAACCGACGCGCTGTACCGCATGAGGCGGCGGCACAAGGCGCTGGCGGTCGTGGAGGACGAGGGCGGAACGCACGTCGGAATAGTGACGATAAAAGACCTCGTCGAGGAGATCGTCGGGGACCTGGCCGAGTGGTAGCTACCGGCCTGCGCCGTCGCGGCGGTCCAGTTCGTCCACGAGCAACCGGCAGATCGCGTCCTGGAGTTGCTTGGCCTTCCACGCGGCGCCGCTCCTGAGACCGTTGACGAGGACGGCGAAGCTCATCGCAACGCGCCCGCGGGAGTCCAGCACGTACCCGCCGAGGCAGGAGACGCCGGAAATGTACCCCGTTTTGCCCAGCACTCTCCGGCGATACGCCTCTTTCCGCAGGCGCCGCCTCATCGTTCCGTCCGTTCCGCTTACCGGAAGGCTTTGCAGGAAAACGCTCGCATCGCGGCGTTTTGCGACTCCGGCGAGCACGCGCGTCAGGCCGGAGGGCGTAATCCGGTTCCTGCGCGAAAGGCCTCCACCATCGCGAACAACGAACGCTTTCGCGTCCAGGCCGTACTTTTCGATGAGCGCCCTGCTCATCGCCGCCGCCGAACCGTCCCAGCTACCGTCCCCCGCCCGAAGGAAAATTCCCTCCGCGATCATGTTCTGGCTTCTCTTGTTCGCGCGTTTCAGTACGATGGAAAGGTCCGTGATGGTTTCGGCGAGTTTTTTTTCGTCCGATATCGCCGTCGTCGGTATTACGCCGGCGCGGACGGACCCGGTGAACCTCACGCCCGAGCGCGCCATGCGATCGGCCAGCACACGTCCCAGTAGAAGCGGCGGATCGTTAACGGCTACGTAAAGCCCGTCGCGAGTGGACGTCGTAACGGTTCCCCTGAGCGTAACGAGAGACTCGTCCGCACTGCTGCGGAGCGACCAGACGTGCCTCCGGCCGGGCTTCACGCGATTAACGACGCGAATGAAACTGCTTGATGGAACGACGTGCGCCTCGACGGCCTTGCCTTTCACGGTGAACGTAGCCGAGAAGCAATTGTTATAAAAGTTCAGCGGCGCGATCGGCGCGGCGTACCACCTGGCGTGCTGTGCGGTGGGCCAGTCCGGGTGCCGATACCCTCGACGATCCGAACCGGCGACGATTATGTCTCCCTTGAACGTATTTCCGACGGCGTTCTTAATCGCCTTCGCCCATGCGTCCGGCTCGCGGTAGATGCTCGTCCCAGCCGCTTTGGCGAGGCGCGGATCGCCCAGCGTCGGATCGTAGGAGCCTTTCACGTACAGCATTCCGCGATGCAGGTAGACAGCCGTCGAAAAACGAAAGTTCCCACCCAGCCTCGCCAGGGCGAACGCCCCCGTCAGGAGCTTCTGGCAGCTAGCCGGGATGAATTGCCTGTCGGGGCGAATGGAGAGGAGCGACTTGCCCGATCGCAGATCGAGTACGGACAGTCCGACCAGTGCGCCCGTGGCCTTTTCGTACGATCCGGCAAGAACCGCGATCCGCCGATCGAGCGAAGGAGCCTCTGCGGGCGCCGGCGAGACCGGGACGGGTTGCGAAGCGGCACTGGCGCCGCTCAGAAAAATCGCTGCGACCAGCGACGCGCACGCGCCTGCCGATAAGGACTTTTTCACACTGCGGACATCGTCTGGCATTTTTCCGATAGCACCTGAAAGAATCCGTCGTTTATCTTCAACCTTACCGGCGATCAACAATACCGCGGGTTCTTTCAGGCGCCATGAAAAATCTCAATCGCCGAAGCTTGTTCCGATGGACCTCGCAGCCCTCACCAGCGGATCGTCAAGCGGAACGGTTCGAACCTTGTCCGCCACGTCCGCAATTTCCGTGGACGTTACTTCGCCCTGTTTCTGGACGACCATTCGCCCGAAGCGTTTTTCCATCATAAGCTCGAAGGCGTGGTATCCGAATTTCGTGGAAAGGATGCGATCGTACGGCGTGGGCGTTCCGCCGCGCTGCACGTGACCAAGGACCACCGACCGGCAGTCCAGCTCCGTTCGCTTTTCGATTTCTTTCGCAACGAACTTGCCGACACCACCCAGGCGCAAGGGGTCTGGAGAGTCTTTGATGACCTCGTCGACGAACATCTCCCCACCGATGGGTTTCGCGCCTTCGCCGACGGCTACGATCGTGAAACCCTTTCCATATCTCCGACGGTCCATGCAGTACGTCGCCACCTTGTCCAGGTCGAACGGGATTTCCGGGATCAGGATCAGGTCCGCGCCTGCGGCGACGCCCGAGTGCAGCGCCAACCACCCGGCGTAGCGCCCCATCAGCTCGACGACGATCACGCGATGATGGCTGGACGCGGTCGTGTGGACCTTGTCCAGCGCGTCGGCGGCGGTGGCGACGGCTGTATAGTGCCCGAACGTGATATCCGTACCGCAGAGATCGTTATCGATTGTCTTCGGCACGCCGATAATATTAATCCCGCGCTCGACAAGCTTTGCGGCGCCGCTCATCGTTCCGTCACCACCGATAACGATAATCGCGTCCAGGCCCGCCTTCTTGACGTTGTTGACCACCATGTCGCGGACGTCGCGATTCTCCCATCCGCCTTTTCCGTCCGGAACGCTGTAACTGGCGGGATTGGCCTTGTTGCACGAACCGAGAATCGTGCCGCCCCGGGTAAGAATGTTGCTGACGCTTTTTCGATCGAGAAGGTGGTAACGGTTCTCGATCAGGCCGAGGTATCCGTCCTCGATACCGATAACTTCCAGGCCGCCGCCCATCGCGGACTTCGCAACCGCACGGATTACCGCGTTAAGCCCCGGGCAATCTCCTCCACCGGTGAGTACGCCGATTCGTCGCAAGTCACTGGCCATGCTGTTTCGTTTCCTTCCGTCTCGCCTATTTATCTACGGATCTTCGCTTTGTGCGTCGATTACTGTATCTTGCGGCCCGAATGCCCTCATGGATTAAGAAACTATTCTCACACTCACCGCAGAGAACGCAAAGAGCGCAGAGAGAGAATGTTTTTCAAAAGCCAAATTTTGTTACTTCTCTGCGTCCTCAGCGGCCTCTGCGTTGAAGGCTGTTTTGAGATGGTTTCTGCCGTGAGAGGGTGCTAGAATCCGATCCGCGGGCAGGCTTGCGGCGAAACACATCTCAGTCCGCTCGCGGGAAAGGTCAGGCCAACACCATGCCGGCACCTGAAAAAAGGACACATCCCCGTTACCCCCTGGCGACGAGCGTTCAGTTTTATCACGGCCCGAGCCAGCGGGACTTTCCAGGCCGCTGCGCGGACATTTCGCACGGTGGAATGCTGATGTACGTCCCATCGACGGTCCCGGTCCAGCCCGGCCAGCCCATCCGCCTGTCGGTCGGAAGCGTAAGTCGTCCCGAGTTCGCCATGTTCAGCGAAAAACCAGTCGATGCGACGATAGTCCGCGTCGATCGCGGTACGTTCATCTCGGAAGGTAACATCGCCGTCGGCGTGCGCTTCGCAGTCGTGTGAGAGAAAGCTCCGTCATGCCCCGCCGAGCGTAAGCAGCTTTATCCCAAGTTCCGGATCTATCTTTCGCGAGGCGTTAACGCCTTCGATTTCGAAGATAATCGCCTCCAGAACGCAGAATACCGTCGCCCCGCCTCGCGGGCAGCCGACTATCGTTTCGTCACCACGTCCGATCGCTCCGTGCAGGTGCAGCAGCGGGCGAGTCTCGTCGCAGAAAATCGTCCCGACGGCGGCGATTTCCCGCGCGTCGTCGAACTGCCTGAACATCGGCTTGATCGGACCGGTCGGGTTTTCGGGCCCGACGACGACCTTTCCGCTCCGCAGGCCGCCGACGATAACGACGGCTGCGTTGCGAATACCCTCTTTCGCCGCGATGGACTCGATTTCAGCGTAGACGTCTTCGCCTTCGAAACCACGCGCGACGATCACTCGCCCGACTTTTCCGATATCGTATTCCATCGTTAATGCTCCCTTTGTCGTCTATAATCCCCGTTTCCCAGCGTGTTTCGCAAGGGGCAATCGCATTTGTGTTCTTTCGTAACCGCAGCGTTTCCATTGCGGACTATTGCAAAAACAGCCGAAAAAGCTATGATGCACGGCCCTGCACAGGCAGGGACCGCAAGAACGTTAACTCGAAAACAGGAGCCGGAAATGGCGCTGGGATTTTTCCGTCGTCGTCAAAAAATGATGATCATCATCATGGTCGCCCTGATGGTGAGTTTCCTGGTCGGATACCAGGGTCTGAGCATGCTGTTCAGCAAAAAGCCCGGCGATGTTCTTGTCGGCAGAACCCGCCTGGGAGATCTCACGTACGGCCGGCAGAGCGCCGCCGACGCCGACCTGCGCTATCTCGACCAACTGGGCCTGATCGATCGCAACAAACCTTACGCTCCGGGTAAATTCGAGTACATTTTCTTTCGGGAAATGAACAGCCCGGGCGCCGCGATGCTTGGCTACGCGATGCTTCTGGATGAGGCGAAAGAGGCGGGGACCGTCGTTCTGAATTCCGAGGTCGACGCGTTTTTCGAGGCTATGGGACTAGCCGAAGGCAGCGCGGAATACGACGCCAAAATATCCGAGTTCCGCGAGAAGAGCATTCCCTCGAAATGGGTCCGTTCGGCGGTCGCACGCTGGCTGGCGGTGTACAAGACATACATGGAAGCGCAGGTGGACACACCCCCCTCCGAGCCGGAGGCGCTGCGGTACTACCGCGACGAGAACGAAAAGATCGGCCTTCGTGTCGTTCGTCTGGCGGCGAAGGATTTCGTCAAGGAGACGGACAACGTTACCGACGCCCAGATCGTCAAGCAGTTCAACACGTACCGGATGGATTTTCCCGGCATTCGGCCGGACATGCCCCTGGAGAAGTTCGCCTTCGGGTATCGCCAGCCCAACCGGGTGCAGATCGACTACCTGCTGCTCGCCCTGGAGCCTATCGCCCGCGGCGTGCAGGTAACGGACGTCGAGGTAATGAATTACTGGAAGGAGAACAAGGGGCAGTTCGTCCGTCGCGAGGCGGTTTCCCGCCCGGCGAGTTCTTCCGCGCCGTCGACGCAGACCACGATGCCTGCCGAGCCCCCCACCGAGTATCGCACCGTCGTCATGAAGTTTTCCGAGGCGTACGAGCCTGCACTGGTGCGGGTGAAAATGCAAAAGGCCTCGCGGATCATCCAGGAAGTGCTCGCCCACGCCCAGCAGGTTCTCACCCGGATCGAGCAGGACACGTCGGGTTCGTCCCGGCCGCTCTATGAACGGGTGCGGGAGGCGATGTTCAGCGACGCGAAAAAACGCCTCGACAGGAAGGTGAAGGTCCGCATCGTAAGCCAGCCGCTCGATCGGGCGATCGCCATTCTCGCCAAGACCTCCGGCGTGGGGATCTGCTTCCCATGGGGCGTGGAGGGAACGTGGAAACTCGCCGACCCCAAGAACGTGAAGGTCTCGCTGAAGGGCGACGAGATGACCCTCGGCGCCGCGTTGGAGAAAATCGTCCTCCAGATCAAGGGTTGGCCCAAGCTTTCGTGGTCGTCCTGCAAGGGGATCCGCAACCCGATGATCTTCCCGACCGGAGGCGTTGCAATGTTCCCCGTCGTCGCGGGACGAACGGACCTTCTCGGTTATCGGGAGCTCAGCCGGGACGAAATACTGCGATCGAGCTATACCGCGCCGCGCAGTGGCAGGAGGCTTCCGGACGTAGCGTTCATGGCTGCGGAATTCGTAGGCGACGATCGCGCCCAGATTCGCGCCGGCGAAAAGGGGCCGAAAATGTACGCTCGCGGGGACAGGCGGGGCATGCTTTTGTGGCGGCTGAGACAGGCCGTCGCGACGCACATACTGGAGGCGATCAATACCCCCGCCGCCCTCGACGAGAGGCTTCGCAAGCAGGTAACGGAAGATGCGAAAATTCTCGCGGGCTATGCCGCCGCGCTCAAGCGGGGCAAAGAATTGAAAAAAACCGCCTCGGACGTCGGGCTGGATAAGGCCGCCGATGCCGACAAGCTGGACAGCTTCGTTACCGGCCTGTTTTCGCGCAGGATATCCGTGGGGCGATTGGCGCAGCATCTGCTGAGCGGGCAGATCGAACTTGAAGCGGGCCTGCCCAGCCTGCTTGCCGACACGGACGTTCGGGGTTCGATCGTCTCCACGCTCATCAACCTCGGCGTCGTTGGAAGCTTCTCCGTACCGGACGAGGTCATCACGGCACTTCTGGACAAGATCGAATTGCGGTTCCGGGTTTTCTACGCCCTGCTCATGGACCGTTCGGTAGCGTTGCGGACAGTTGGGGGAATCGTCCGGGGCGTCCCCCTTCCGACGCGCGCTGTCCGGGAGCACTTCATGAAGGCTGCGTTTTCGTTGGTTCCCCAAAACGTCGACCCGCCATATCCTGACAAACCGTACGCTCTGGCGGTGACACCATTACCGGCCAACAAGGAAATCATCGTCATGCAGCGCGACGATTATCGCCCGATAGTTCGTGGCGAGTATGAATCTTCCGGACGTGCCCGGGCGATGCTGGCCCTTCGGTTTTCCCGTTGGAGCAGGTCCTCCAGCGCGTGGTTCCGCCTCTCGGCCATCGAAAAACGTCTCGGATTCATCCGCGAAGGGCAGTGATTCATTTGCAGGCCGGCTCTTGACGTGCGACGAAGATACGATAGATTAGCTAGTAGCGGGTAGGTAGCTCAGTTGGTAGAGCACATGACTGAAAATCATGGTGTCGGCGGTTCGATCCCGCCCCTACCCATCCTGTGAAGCTCGCGTTGTTTGCCAGCGAAGGAGGGCTTTTCCGCCAAGAGCTTTCTAAACAGCCCCATTCCCCCCCGCTTGAGAGTAAGGCTTCGGGGTGATAGCATGTTTCCATGCCCAAGCGAAACCTGATCTGGATTCTCGCCATCGTCGCAGCCGCCGTGGTTACCGTGTGGGTCGCCCGCACGCCGCCGCCGGTTGTCAGCGACCCGGACCAGGCGCGTTTTCGTTCCGTCGTGTGGACGTTCCGGAAGATCAGGGACAACTACTATCGGGACGTGTCGCCGGAGAGTCTCCGTCGCGGCGCCGTCAACGGAATGATCGGCGCGCTCGACGAGTTCTCCTCGTACGTTTCTCCCGACCGGGTCGAGGCGTTCCTGCATCGCATCGCGGGCGATCAGCGGGGAATCGGACTGCGCCTGCGAAAAATTCCGGATGTCGGACTGGTGGTCATCGGACCGCTGGTCGGTTCACCGGCGCACAAGGCGGGAATAGTCCGCGGCGATAAACTTTTGCGCATCGACGGCTGGAATACGCAAGGGGCTTCCATGCGGGAAGTCCGTCGGCGCCTTCGCGGGAAGATCGGCACCGTCGTTACGCTCGATATCATGCGCGCCGACGGGAAGGTAGAGAGCATCACCCTGCGTCGCACGGAGTTCGTTATCGAGACGGTCCGGGGGCTGTATCGAAACGCCGAGGGCAAGTGGGTCTGGACGATCGACGAATCCGGGCGGATCGCGTACGTTCGAATCCGCGAATTCACGAAACTCACCGCCCGGCAGTTTCGCCAGGCGCAGAGGCAAATGGGTTCGCCGAGAGGAATCATACTCGACCTGCGCGATAATCCCGGCGGGCTGCTGACCTCGGCAATCGAAATCAGCGATATGTTCCTGCGCGACGGGATAATCGTGGAAGCTCTCAGCCGGACCGGGGGACGCCGTGTGTACCGCGCCAACCGGGCAGGCACGTTCCCGCAGAATGTCCCGATGATCGTGCTGATCAACGAACGGACGGCCTCGGCTGCGGAAATCGTCGCCGGCGCGCTCAGCGTTAACCATCGAGCTGTCGTCGTCGGTACGCGAAGCCGTGGAAAAGGATGTATCCAGAGCATCATTCCGCTCCCGGAGAAGCTCGGACAGATGAACCTGACGACGAAGATTTTTCTGCTCGGATCGAAACGTCCGATCAGCCGGCTTCCGGGCAGCGATATATGGGGCGTCGATCCGCACGTACAGGTCGTGCTCTCTCCCGTCGCACAGGCGACTCTTCGCGACCTTTGGCGGAAAACGGAGGTCGCCGCGCCTCCGATGCCGACCACCGCCCCGACCAGGCCGGCAGCCGGGGACGCGAAAAAGTTCCTGGAACTCGACGACCCGCTGGCCTACGCAGTAAACCTGCTGGACAAACCCAGCGAGATACGGAAAATTCTCGATCATGCACGCCAGGTCGCCGAAGCAAAGGCTCGCGCCCAAAGCATC
Organism: Planctomycetota bacterium; assembly: GCA_024275995.1. Taxonomy (GTDB): domain Bacteria; phylum Planctomycetota; class Phycisphaerae; order SM23-33; family SM23-33; genus JAJRYB01. The sequence continues at coordinate 71,899 of JAJRYB010000067.1, forward strand.
GCAGGCACCGAGGACAATGACTGAATCCGCCCTTATCTTCGGCGTCGAGTCCAGCTGCGACGAAACGAGCTGCGCCGTCGTCGCTGATGGTCGGCGAGTGCTGTCCAACGTGGTGTCCAGCCAGATCGACCTGCACGCACGGTTCGGCGGCGTCGTCCCCGAACTCGCGTCACGGGCGCATATCGAGGCGATAAACACCGTTATCGAACGGGCGATGAACCAGGCAAACGTCTCGCCCGATCAAATCGACGCCGTCGCCGTGACCTGCCAGCCGGGACTGATCGGCTCGCTCCTGGTCGGACTGATGGCCGCCAAAACGCTCGCATGGACATGGGGCGTTCCGCTCATCGGGGTCAACCACGTTTACGCGCACGCCTATTCGCCGGCGCTGGACGCCGAACCCGTCGAGTACCCCGCGGCAGCGCTTATATGCAGCGGTGGGCACACCGCGCTGTATCGATGCGACTCGCCGAGGGACCTGGAGCTTCTGGGAAGCACGATCGACGACGCAGCCGGCGAGGTCTTCGATAAGGTCGCCTGTATCCTGAACCTGGGATATCCGGGAGGACCGGTGATAGATCGCGTCGCGGGAAACGGCGATCCGGCGCTGCTCGATTTTCCGCGATCGCTCCTGAAAGGCGACTCGCTGGACTTTTCGTTCAGCGGACTCAAGACGGCGGTGCTGTATCACGTCAACGGCCAGCCCGGAGGTTCGCGAAAGCCCCGCCGACGAAAAACCGGACCACACGCTCTGCGGCAGGCAGCCCAGAGCGGCGCCGGACACGGAATCGAGCATTTCACGGAGCAGGAAATTGCGGACGTAGCGGCGAGTTTCCAGCAGGCGGTCGTGGAGGTGCTATGCGTCAAGTTGCGGCGTGCAGCCAAGCAAATCGCCGCCAGAACGATGATCGTTGGAGGGGGCGTATCGGCGAATTCCGCGTTGAGAAACGCCTTGCAGGTAGAGGCGGACAAACTCGGCTGCGGGCTGCGAATGCCGCCGCTGAGCTATTGCGTGGATAACGCCGCTATGATCGCAGGACTCGGCTTCCACTACTTCCAGGCAGGAAAGATAGACGCCTACGACCTTCCGGCACGAGCGACAGTTCGACGCTGAGAGACAATTACCTGTATAATACCGCCATGAATGAAGATGTCTTCAAAGACCTCCTGGACTCGCTCTGCAGCGGCGAGGTGAGCAACGATTGACTGTAAAAAAAAAAACGCCATGAATGAAGATGCCCTGAGAGACCTCCTGGAATCGCTTCGCAACGGAACCGCAAGCGTGGACGACGCCCTTGAATCGCTGCGGCGATTGCCATTCGAGCAGATGGACTTCGCCACGGTCGATCACCATCGTGCGATTCGCTGCGGCTTCCCGGAAGTGATCTACTGCCCCTCGAAGACGCCTGAACAGGTCGTGGCGATTTTCCGATCGCTTGCGAGCGGAGGGGGAAACGTGCTGGCGACCCGCGCCGGGGAGGATGTTTACGATGCCGTCCTCGCCGAGCTGCCCGACGCCGAGTATCACACACCCGCCAGCGCGATAACGCTGCGACAGGTGGACAGTTCCAGGGCGGTCGGACACGTAGCCGTCGTCTCGGCGGGAACCAGCGATATGTCCGTAGCGGACGAAGCGCGCGTGACGGCGGAGATTATGGACGCGCATGTCACCACGCATTACGACGTGGGCGTCGCGGGACTGCACCGGCTGCTGGCGCACGGCGAACAGTTGCAATCGGCAAACGCCATCGTCGTCGTCGCCGGAATGGAAGGCGCGCTGGCGAGCGTAGTGGGCGGGCTGGTGAGCGTTCCGGTGCTTGCGGTGCCTACCTCGGTGGGATACGGCGCGAGCTTCCACGGGTTGGCGGCGCTTCTGGCTATGCTCAACAGCTGCGCGTCGAACGTGAGCGTGGTGAATATCGACAATGGATTCGCCGGCGGGTATATCGCGGCGATGATCAACCGGCAGGCAGCGAAATGAACGCCGAGAAAGTGACATCGCTTCCGAAACTTCCCTCACGCGAACCCGACGCGCACAAGGGCGACTTCGGACGCGTACTTGTGGTGGGCGGATCGCGCGGAATGATCGGAGCGCCTTCGCTGGCTGCCAACGCAGCCTTGCGCAGCGGAGCGGGGCTGGTAACCGTCGCCGCACCGCGGGACGTACAGTTGTTCGTCGCGACGCTCTGTCCGTGCGCAACGTCGATTCCGCTGTCCTGCGGGGAAACGGGCGATCCCGTCGCCGGCGCCGTCCGAGAAATGCTCGATGCCGCGAAACGCTGCGACGTATTGGCCGCCGGGTGCGGAATGGGCGCGGGGGTCGCGCAGGAAAATCTCATCCGCGCGGCGATCGGGCAGGAACGTCCTCTCGTTCTGGACGCCGACGGATTGAACAACCTCGCGAAGATCGACGATTGGCCGTCCTTGCGACGATGCCCGCTGGTTCTTACGCCGCACGTCGGCGAATTCGCACGCCTCACGCGCCGCCCCGTCGCCCGAATACAGGCGGACCGCGCCTCGGCGGCAATCGACGCTGCCGGGCAATGGACCGTCGGCGAACCGCCGCCGGTCGTTGTCCTGAAGGGCGCCGCAACGGTCGTCACGGACGGAAAACGCATCTTCGTGAACGATACGGGCAATCCGGGGATGGCGACCGGTGGAAGCGGCGACGTGCTGACGGGGCTTCTCGCGGCGATAATCGGACAGGGACTTTCGCCGTTCGAGGCTGCGTGCCTGGCTGTCAACGTTCATGGCCGCTCCGGCGACCTTGCCGCCGAAGCGCTGGGCGAAACGTCGCTGATCGCCACCGACCTGCTCGATTATCTCCCGGCGGCTCTAAAACAGCGGTCCTCATGAAACGAATCACGGTAATCCTGGTAATCGCCGCCTCGCTTCTGGGCTGCAACGAGGGGAAGCCTTCTCGCGGCGACGCGCCCAGGCCACGGATCGTAAGTTTCTCGCCCGCCCTTACGGACATGCTTTACGATATGGGCCTGGGCGATCACGTCGTCGGCGTGACCACCTATTGCATGCCGCCCGGAAACAACCCGCCCCCCGCGGTCGGTAACCGTTTCAAGGTCAGCGCCGAGGCGATTCTCTCGGTCTCGCCGGACGTTATCCTTTCGCAGCAGAACCCCGACGACTTCGCCGCCGTTGGGAAGATCGACCCGGACGTGAAAGTCCAGTTCGTCCGGATGGAGACGTTTAAGGACATCGCCGAGACCATCGAGCGTCTCGGACGGATCACCGGACGGGACGAAATCGGCAGGCAGCGCAAGTGGGCGTTTCTCGAAAGGCTTGAGAGGGTAGCGGCGCGCGTGAAAGGCAGGCCGCGCCCCAGGACGCTGTTCGTGATGGGTTACGAGAGGCCCTCGACCGGAGGGAGCGGAACGTTCATCGACGACATGATTCGCACTGCAGGCGGTATCGACGCCGCGACGGACCGCGGATACTCCGGCTGGAAAATGCTGAACCGCGAGAACATTCTCGCGATGAGGCCGGATGTTCTCATCTGCCAGGTATCCGACGGGCAGGAACCAGCCGCCCGGAAATACTGGCGAACGCTGGGCGACCTTCCGGCAGTGCAGCAGGGGCGGGTGTTCATCGTGACGGATCGCCGATGGACGATCCCCTCGATACGATCGGCGCAGTACGCTGGGAAACTCGCCGAAATGATTCACCCGGACGAACCTGGAAGGTCGGGTCGATGACGGACAGCCCCGCGATACCCGCCAGGCACCTGACGGGCCGCCGCCTGGTGATACTCCTGGCGATTCTCGCGGGCGCAGCAATCGCCGTCGCCCTGGCGTGCAGCCTGCTGGGCGAGTATCGCCTGATGTGGAGCACCTGGCAGGCGAGGATGCTGCGATTGACGGCGGCGGCGATCGTAGGCGCGGCGCTCGCCTCGGCGGGAGTAGCGCTCCAGGGCCTGCTGCGGAATCCCCTCGCCGAGCCGTTCGTGCTGGGAATATCCAGCGGCGCCGGGGTCGGCGTGCTTCTGGGTTTCGCAGCCGCCGGATGGGTCGCCCTTCCCGGATGGGCGACGACGCCCCTGCTGGCGCTGATCGGGGCGCTCCTTACCTGCCTGCTGGTCTACTCGATAGCGCAGCGGCACGGCAGGCTGGACCCGTTCGTACTGCTGCTTTCGGGCGTCATAGTAAACGCGTTCAACGGCGCGATCATGCTGGGCATATTCCTCCTGGTCCCTCCGCGGACGATTTCCAGCTTCACCATGTGGGCGATGGGCGGAATATCCGAAAATATCGCCATCGCCGAGACCGGGTTCATGCTGACCTGCGGGGGGGCGGTACTGGCCGGCTGGGCGATGCTGCTGCTTCGCGGCGCGGCGTTCAACACGCTGGGACTGGGCGACGAGGTCGCCCTGTCCACCGGAGTCTCGGTGCATCGCCTGCGCATGGAAACGTTCGTAATCGTCGCCATGATGACCGCGGCGGCGGTTGCCCTGGCCGGTCCCATCGGTTTCGTCGGGCTTATCGTGCCGCACATCTGCCGCCTGATCGTCGGTCCCGATCACCGGAAGCTGGCGATAGTCGGAGGATTCGCCGGCGCGATGTTCCTGATGATCGCCGACACGCTCTGCCGGTTGGCGGGCAGCTGGCTGCGAATCGGCGAGGTCCCGGTGGGTATCGTAACCGCCCTGTCCGGAGGGCCTTTCTTCATCTTCCTGCTGCGGAGACGATTCCGGGAGGTCTCGCCGTGAAAAGCGTCGAAAATATTCTTCTGGCCGGCGACCTTCGCTTCGCATACAGGCCCGGCCAGCCGGTCCTTCGCGGCGTGAATTTTTCATCCCGTGCGGGCAAGCTCACGTGCATCCTTGGACCGAACGGTTCCGGTAAGACCACGCTCCTGCGATGCCTTATGGGAAGGCTTCGACCCGACGGCGGAGAGGTTCTCCTGAAGAACAAGGCCGTCCGGAAGTACTCGACGCGAGAGCTGGCGAGGTTGCTCGCCTACGTGCCGCAGTTTCCCGCCTCGGCGCAGGCGTTCACCGTTCACGAGATCGTCCTGCTGGGACGGTTCGCACATACCGGCGCGCTGGCGCTGACGGGCGAGAAGGACCACGCCGTCGCCCGGGCGGCGATGGTAATGACCGACACGCTGCGATTCGCCGATCGGACGCTCGACGAGCTTTCCGGAGGCGAGGCGCAGTGCGCCATGATCGCCCGGGCGCTCGCGCAGCAGCCAAAGGTCATGCTCCTGGACGAACCGTCCAGCCACCTTGACGTCAGGAACCAGCTCGCCATCTACCGCATGATGCAGCGATTGGCGCACGACTGGAACATGGCCGTCATCTGCGTCAGCCACGACGTGAACCTCGCTGCACGCTTTTCCGACAGGATGCTGCTGATGCGGGAGGGTTGCGTTCTTACCGACGGCAGGCCGGAGGACGTCATCCGCCGGGACGTTCTCGCCGAGACCTATGACGTCCAGATCGACCTTATCGAATCGCCCGATTCGCCCGTTCCGTTCATCCGCGCACGCTGAGCGGCGCTTGTTGCAGCCGGCACGGGCTGATAAACTCTCCGCGGAGATAAGATCGCATTGCAAGAAGACCGCTGCATACAAGGGCTGGTTCGTATTCCCAAGGCCGTGCGCCGGGGCGTGCTGACGATCGGCAACTTCGACGGCGTACACGTCGGGCACCGTCACATTCTGCAGATGGTGCGATCCATCGCCGACGCCGAGGACATCCCCGCCGTCGCCATGACGTTCGAGCCTCCCCCGGAACGGATACTCCACCCGCAAAGCCCGTCGAAGCGCATCCTGCCGCACCGCCGGAAGGTCCGACGCCTGCTGGAGGGCGGCGTTGATTACGTCGTGGTCGTTCCAACCGACGAAATGCTGCTGAGCATGGCGCCGGACGAGTTCATAGATCGCGTCATAGTGAAATCGCTGCATCCGCGACACATCATCGAGGGCGAGAATTTCTTCTTCGGCCTCGCGCGCAGCGGAAACGTGAACACGCTGAGACAGGCGGGCGATACGCAGGGCTTTACCGTGAAGGTGCTCGACCCGTCGCGAATCGAACTGTCCGGCGAGGGGCTTTCGCGAGTGTCCAGCACCCTGATCAGAAGGTTGATCGCCGAGGGGCGCGTGGCGGACGCGGCGATGTGCCTGAAAAACGAGTTCGCCCTGTACGGAAAGGTCGTCAAGGGCGCCGGGCAGGGACGCACGCTCGATTTTCCCACGGTTAACCTGGACTGCGGCGAGCAGATCATCCCGGCAGACGGCGTCTACGCCGCAAGAGCCTCCCTGGCGGGAAGCACCTTTCGGGCGGCTGTGAGCATAGGAGACAAACCCACCCTCGGACCGGCCCCGCGAACGGTCGAGGCGTTTTTGATAGACGCGCAAGGCGATTTTTACGATCAGGAGATAGAGTTGAGCTTCGTACGGAAACTTCGAGACCAGGCGCAGTTCGACAGCGCCGAGATGCTGCGAGAGCAGATAGCAAAGGATGTGGAGCGTGTGCGTGAAATCATCGAATGACGCTTTTCGCGCGGTAGTGGAAAGCCTCGTCCGCTCGTCGAACCTGCTGTTGGTGACCCACGCGCGGGCGGACGGGGACGGGCTTGGGGTTATAGCGGCGCTCGAACGCGCGGCGCCGGCGGCTGGGAAAAAGGCCCGCGTGCTCGTTCCGGACAACGTGCCGCAACGGTACACATTCCTGTTCCCGGAGACCCCCCCCGCCGACGCCGAGAGCTTCGAGACGCTGGCAGGAGCGGCAGACGTTATCCTCGTCGCGGATACCTGCGCCTTCGAGCAGCTCGACGGGATCGGCGACGGCCTGCGAAAGTGCCGGGAGAAAACCGTCGTGATCGATCACCATCTCACAATCGACGACGTCGGCGCCGTCCAGTGGTCCGACACGTCGGCAGCGGCGACGGGCGTAATGGCGCTGGAAATTCTCGACGCCCTGGGCTGGGATATTACCGCCGAGGTAGCCGAACCTCTGTTCGTGGCGATCACCAGCGACACCGGATGGTTCCGTTTCGCCAACACCGACGCGCGGACGCTGCGGGCGGCTGCGAAACTGCTGGAAGCCGGCGCGCGCGCCGGGGCGATCTTCACGCGACTTTTCCAGACGGACCGGCCGGAGAGACTCGCACTTCTGGAACGGGTGCTGCGAAGCCTCCGACTGCACCACGACGGAAAGCTCGCGATGATGAAAATCCGCAAGCTGGATTTCGACGAGACCGGCGCAAGGCCTGACGAAACGGAAAATCTCATCAACGAGGCGATGCGCATGGAAAAAGTCCGGGCGGCGGTAATGCTCGTGGAAAACACCGGTTGCGTTCGCGTGAGTCTTCGCAGCAGGGAGGGCGTGGACGTGGCGAAAATCGCACAGGGCTTCGGCGGCGGCGGGCACGCACGCGCGGCAGGGTGCCGTGTATCCGACGATATCGACACCCTCGCCAAACGCCTTGTGCAGGCGTTCCAGGGGGCCTTGCAAAAAAACTGATCGGCGGCGAAAAAAATGTTGCTCGTGAGTTGACAGGCTGTTGCGAGCAAAAGGGGGCGGTGCGGGGAAGGTTTTCGTTCAAAATCCGGATTTGACTTCTTGACAGTTTCCCGAACTCTGGTAAAAGGGGAGTCGTTGCAGGTGTCCCGGCTGGAGCCGGGGCAAAAAGGGAAGCCCGTGAGAATCGGGCGCGGACGCGCCGCTGTAACCGGCGACGACCGCCGCAAATGCCACTGTTCTGATGCGTTATCAGGATGGGAAGGCGCGGTGGGCGGATGAGGCGAGAGAGCTGGAGAGAAAGCCTCGGGAGCTGGGAGCCAGAAGACCTGCCTGCGACCAACCTGTGTCGGCCTTCGCGAGTCAATCGGCCGTCGGGACAAGGTTCTTTGAACTTCTTGACGCCCCGGCTTGCATTCGCGAAGTCCGGGGTTTTTGCTTGGCTCGTCGCGCGGAACGACGGTTGTTGAAGTGCTCTGCCTGCCGCGCGGAAACCAGCCGAAAATCCCCATCCCCAGGTTGCTGTGGTTCGATCTTGCGCCCGGATCGTATCGCACCGTAAAGCTCGGCGCTCATGAAAAAGATACGAAAGGAGTGAAGCCCTCACAGCTCAAAAGAAGGAAGCTCGTTTTTCGCGTTCGTTTTTTCATTGGCTCGGAGGCGTCTTCAGGGACGCCCCAAAAATTCAGCTCAGGAGGTTGGAAAGTGAATAAGCGCAGCCTGATTATTGTAGCCGTGTTCTGCGGCGTGCTGGTCGCCCCGACGAGGGGTTATGGATACACGTTCGACGATATCGTCGTTGAAGCCTGGGCCGGCTCCGGGGCGAACGAGGCGATGTCCGTCGTTGACTTCGGCGGTGGGAATTCCTACGCGTTCGGATATCGCTGGGACGGCGCAAAGACGAGCGAGGACATGCTCGTAGCGATCGACGGGCTACCCGGGCTGACGGTCGATTACAACTACCACCCGGTCTGGGGGTTCGCCGTCAATTCCTTCAGCTACGACGGGCGCACCATCGCCAGCGACGGGTGGGTTACGACGTACCTTTCCTTCTGGTGGAGCGGTAACGCCGCCTGGACCGAGTATGTCTACGATTGGAACCCGCCATACGACCTGCTGGACACCATCGAACACGACGCCAAGGCGGGCGACGGCGAGAACTGGGACTACGCCGGGCTTGGCGCGGGCTTCCGCGAGCTGGCCGACGGCGTGTGGGACGGATGGACGCTGGGCGACGCGACAACCTTCGACGCGGACCCGCCCGTCTCGCCCGTTCCGGAACCGGCGACGATGAGCGTCCTGGCGATCGGCGGGCTGATGCTGCTCACAAGGCGCGCTGGGCGAAAACGTATATAAAAAATCCCGGAAGAGCGGAGCTCGGGCCATCGTCATGCCGGCCCGGGCTTCCGCTCGACTTTCGAGCGTGGATATTGAAAAGGCGTTCAATAAAATCCGGCTTTACGCTTATCGAATTGCTTGTAGTGATCTCCGTGATCGCCCTGCTTACGAGCATACTCGCGCCAAGCCTGTCGGTGGCGAAGGAGATGGCGCGGGCTACGGCGTGCATGGGCAACCTGCGAGCACTCAGCGTGACGATGGGATTATATCACGGCGATAATGACCAGCGCTTCTGGCCGTACCGGCTCGACAATTGGCCATCGCCGGGAGTGAAGTGCTACTTCTGGGGGACTGACGCCGATCCGGTCGATCAGTCCGCAAGCCCGTTCATGAACTACTGCGACGATAACCCGGAGTACCTGTGGTGCCCGTCGCTGAAATGGGGCTCCTACATCCCACAGGGATGGTACGTCAGCGAGCCGACGACGACCTACGGATACAACGGGCGATACCTCGACCCGGCACTTAACGGGACGAACAGCCGGCGACTGTCAAGCATTCCAGACCCGTCGCAACTTTTCGTACTGAACGATTCTGCCATGTTCTGGCAGATCGCGGGACGTTCGATCTTCCAGAACAGCACGTACCTCGAACCGGTATCAGGAAACTGGGTGCAGCAGCCCACCAGTCATTTCCGGCACTCCGGTAAAACCAACGCGCTCTGCGCGGACGGGCACGCCGAGGCATACGGCACGGAAGGATGGAACCTCGACAAGGTCAACATGCTGGGCTTCGTCGGAACACGGAACTACCCGCATTATGAACAGTAGACTTGCAATGCTGCTGCTACTAGCCGCCCTCGCCGCAACAACCGCCGGCTGCCGCGACGAATACGCTCACGAGCGGCTGGACGGCAGGTCGCCCCGGTTCGTCAAGGTCGCAGAAATGCTGGCCTCGCTTCGGGCTGCCGGCGAAAGCGGGTTCGACGCTGCCTGCGACGAGCAGACCGCCGAGGGGCTGGACAAAAACCGTCGCCTGGCAGTGCGACTTACGCTGCGGCAACTGTCGGACGCAAAGAAAGTGGAGCTTCTTCGCGTGGACCGGTTCGGCGAGAATATGTACCGGGCGACCATCGGCTACGCCTGGCAAGGCGAGAAGCGGACAATCGCCCTGCTGCTTTTCGCGGATGGCGAGGACAATCTCCGCTGGGCAGGGCGAAACTGAACGACGGAACGCTCACGCGTCGGGCAGGTCCAGATCGTCCAGCAGCGTATCGATCCGCCGCGTCTCGTCCTCGCTGAGCGTGAAATCCGCAGCCTTGGCGTTCTCCGCGACCTGATCGGCGTTCCTCGCCCCGACCAGAGCGACGGTAACGCCGGGCCGGTGAATCGTCCAGTTAATGACGAGCTGTGCGAGCGTGGCGCCGTGCGATTCGGCGATCGGGCGGATCTCGTCGAGAAACGCGTTGACCCTGCCGATAACGTCGCTTTTGAAGAAGCGGTTCCCGTTCCGCAGGTCGCCTTCGTTGAAGGTTCTCTCCGACGTGATCTTTCCCGTCAGCAGGCCCAGTTGGAGCGGGCTGTACACCAGGCTGGCGATATTATTTTTCCGGCAGTAAGGGAGCAGGTCAGCCTCGATGCCGCGATTGACCATGCTGTACGGCGGCTGGTTCGACGCGATCGGTACCACGCCGGCGGCGGCGCGGATTTCCTCCACGGTAAAGTTGCTCACGCCGGCAGCGATAATCTTGCCCTGGGCAATCAGCTTTGCAACCGCGCCCATCGTATCTTCGACGGGCGTGGTGCCATCACGACGGTGGCACTGGTAGAGGTCGATATGGTCCGTGCCGAGACGCCGCAGGGATCGCTCGCATTCCAGGATCACGCTTTCGGGCCTGGCGTTACTGTAAATTTTCCACGGCCGGCCCTCGGCGTCGGTCGTGTCGAAGTAGTACTCGCCCTCCTCGCTGTCCCATCGCAGGCAGTACTTCGTGAGAATCTGCACCTTGTCGCGCCGACCTGATATCGCCTTGCCGACGATCTCCTCGCTTCGCCCGAAGCCGTACATCGGGGCGGTGTCTATCGTCGTCATTCCAACGTCGATCGCCCTGTGAATGGCGGCGATGGCGTCGGCTTCGTCCGCGCCGCCCCACATCCATCCGCCGATCGCCCAGGCGCCGAACGCCACCGCCGAGGCCTGCACGCCGCTGGTTCCCAGTTGCCTGTATTCCATGTGTGTCACCTTCCGTTGCTTGCCGGTAAGAGCGGAACTTTGGAAAATGTTGCGGCGATTTCAAACACCGCTCCCTCGCGGTCGCGGCTAGTTGTCCGTTCGCCACGTCGGTTTCGTTTTTACTGGCTACCGGCTACTGAACACCGGCTACTGTTCCACCAACCGGTAGGGGTGGGATTCGAACCCACGGTACCTTTCGGCACACCGGTTTTCAAGACCGGCTCCTTCAGCCGCTCGGACACCCTACCATCTGCGGCGCCGTGGCGCTTTTCCGTACGGTAACCAGCTAGATTATAACAACAGCCCACGGATTGCCACCTGCCTGCCGACTGCCCGCCGTGGCGGGGCAGTCAGGTCCGTGGGCATCGTCAAGCAATACGCTCAATTCAGCCGCGAATCAGAACTTCCACAGAAGGTCCGCCTGCACCAGGAACAACTCGTCCTCGCCGTCAGTGGACCGGATCGGCTCGGTAAGGAACACCGTCAGGCCCGCGGCGAGGAAATCGGTGATGTTGTACTTGCCCTTGAGGACGTGTCCCCGACGATTGGTCCGGGCGAAATCGCCATCGGCGAAGAACCCCGGCAGCGAGTTATGTTCGATGTATGCGTATTCATACCCGGCGGACCAATCGCCGGCCTTTTTGTTGGTCCCGAACTTCACGCCGGCGTGGAAGGCCTTGTCCCTGCCGCGCAGAGCGTAGGCGCGTTCGCTTTCCCGGAGGTTCTGCGCGTAATCGAAGAACACGCTGATCGGAAGCCCCATAACCTCGAAGCCGACCTTGTTGTGCAGGTTGAGCACCAGGAAGTCGAGACTCCAGCCGGTGGTATTACCCCTGCTGGGCGCGCCGGCGTCGTCGTAGTGGTCGTAGTCCCACAGATTCGCCGCGAAGGCCCACTTTACGCCTTTGGCGATCTTCCAGTCGAACCCTGCCGTGTAGCCGTGCATCTGCGTGTCGGTTCCGGAGGCAGTCTCCTCCAGGATGAACCAGCCCATTCCGACGAACGGCTCAAAACCGTCCAGTCCTGGTACCGAGTATTGCGCGAAGGCGCCTTCGGGGTTGACGTCGCTGTCGATAAAGAGGTAGCTGGTCCGGAACGGGTTGGCGATCTTTCCACCGGTGATAAAGAGGCCCTTCAACCAGATCGGCCGGTAGGTCGCCCACGCCCGGTCCACCCAGATCGGTTTCTCGGAGAACAGCCCGTCGAAGCTCTGGTTGGTGCTCGTCGGATCGCTGCCGCCAAGGCTGTTCCAATCGTCCGCGTCCGCCGAACCGGTCGCCAGGCGGAAGCCCACCTCGATCTGCCTGTCCAGCCAGGTCTTTTTGATTCCGAACCTCAGTCGGAAGCGCGCGCGGTGCCTCGTCTTGCGATCGATATCGTCATCGTTGTCCGAGCACTCCCCCTGGTATCGCAATCGCAGGTCGCCGTAGAATTTGAGATTCTCCATCCATTTCGGTAGCGCCTCACGGCCGGCGGCGTCCGCGTTCATTTCCTTGATAAGCTTGAGCGTCTCTTCCCGCGTGATGGCCCGGCTGTTCCTGTCGGCGACCAGACGCTCCAACTCGACCAGGCGCAGCTGCTGGTCCTGGAGCTTCTTTTTCAGCGCCTTGACCGTTGTGCTGAGTTCCTCGGTTGTCGGAGGGGCCGCCGTGGCTACCGTCGCGACAACCAGCAACGCCAAGAGAGTTATCAATCCAGGTGTTTTTTGCATCTGATGCTCCTTTTGCGTGAACAGGACCGGCAGATCGTCGCAGCCGACCGCTCGGCGGGGACGAGAACCTTGCCATGTCCGGGAAAAGTATGCGTAGAGAAAGCCATGTCGGCCTGAAGGGCCTGCGAGGTCGGTGTGAACGATGCTCCTCCGGGAAACAGTGTCAAATATCGGAATCCTCGCCTTGCCCGGCACCATCATGCCCGGTCGGGTCGGAAGTTGGCCGGCGTTTTTACCGATCCTTACACTTTGATCGTCTTATCCGCCTTATCCGACTGGAAGCAGGCGTCGATTACTTTCTGGATAACCGCTCCGCGTGCGAAGTCGGGCTGATCGTTCTCGCCGGTCTTGATGCTCTTGATGAATCGTCGGTATATGCTGGGCGTGGCGGCGCATCGAACGGTTCGCCAGACGACCTTGTGGCGATCCTTACCGGCGCAGATTTCCAGCCGATCGGAAGCTTTGTCCAGGTCGATGCGCAACGCCCCCTCATCGCCGAAGATTTGCAGGCAGAGGCGGTTGACATAGCCCGTGGCGTATCGCGACGCATGGATAGTCCCGACTGCCCTACCGGCAAATTCGATCGTGATGACGGCGGAGTCGTTCGCATCCAGCCGGTATTTGCCGATCCTGTTACCGGGCGCTTTCGGAAAGTTCTTGAGCAGGCAATGCACCTTCCTGACCTCCCCGGCCGGGTAGGTGGCGAAGTCCAGAATGTGCACGCCGACATCGCCCAGTACGCCCATGCTGCCGTGCTTCGTCGAGAGACGCCACAGCCAACCCTCGCTGGTTCGCCAGTCGCCCCAGACCTTGCTGGACAACCAGCTCTGGAGATAACTCGCTTCGATGTGCATGACTTTGCCGATCCTGCCGTCATGGACAAGTTGGCGGGCCTTGTGGATCACCGGGAAATCGCGATAGGAAAAGTTGACCATGTTAATCACGCCTTTTCGCCTGGCGGCGTCGGACATCTTTTTGGCGTCGGCGTAACAGGTCGCCAGCGGCTTTTCGCAAAGCACGTGTTTTCCGGCGGCGATAGCCTCCAGCGACAAGGGGGCGTGGAAGGCGTCGGAGGTCACGTTGGCGACGGCATCGCAGTCGGTACGATCAAGCAATTCGGAGAAGTCGACGAAAACAGGGATCTTAAGACCGTGGCGCCGCGCGAACGCTTCAGCCCGTTTCTTGTCCACGTCACAGACGGCGGAAATTTTGCAGCCGCGAATCTTCCCGAAGTTTTCCGCGTGCGTATTGGCCATGCCTCCAGTTCCGACAATCGCGATCTTGATCATGTGCGGCTCCTTTTAATCCGTATCACCTGCGCGTCTTTTTAATCTTGCTCGATTCCGGCCTTACCGAAATCGATCTGCCTGTCGGGAACATCTTCGATTGGCTTGGCGATGTGCGCGCAAGCGGGGAATGAAGCCTCCATCCGCGGCGCCGCCCAGCGGACGGCATTACAGATGACCTTGCGGACCTGCTCGTTGTAGAAGATGGGGTACGTCTCGTGTCCGGGACGGAAGTAGAAGATGCGCCCGTGCCCCCTCTGCCAGCAGCATCCGCTGCGGAATACCTCCCCACCTTCGAACCACGAAACGAAGATGAGCTTTTCCGGTGCCGGAACGTCGAACCGCTCGCCGTACATTTCCGCGTTCGGCAGCTCGATGTACTCGCCTATGCCCTCGGTGATGGGGTGGGACGGTTCAAGGTTCCACAGCCGTTCCTTCTCGGCGATTTCGCGCCAGTGAAGCGAGCAGGTTGTCCCGAGCAGACGCCCGAATATCTTCGCAAAGTGCCCGGAGTGCAGGACGATCAGCCCCATGCCGGACAGGACCCGCTCCTGGACGCGATCGACAACCTCCTCGGCGACTTCCCCGTGAGCGACATGCCCCCACCAGGTCAGTACATCGGTATCGGCGAGAACTTCCTCGCTCAGGCCGTGCTCCGGTTCGTCCAGTGTCGCCGTGCGGACATTAAACCCACCGGCGGCGCTCAGAAAATCGGCGATGACGGTGTGCATCCCGTCGGGATAAAGTTTCCTGACGGCCTCGTGTTGTATCTCATGACGAAATTCATTCCAAACCGTTACGCGAACGTTGGCGGGCATACTTATTCCTTTCCGGTGTTATCAGGCAAACTATAACATTTTATTGATGTTCGTATTGTGAATGTAATCTCCGGTTTGCCTTCAGGCCCGATTTGACGGCCGCAACTGCCTTCGGCAGGTTGCATTGGCAAGACGAAGATCAATATGATAGAGATGACGTATTGACGGGACACCCCGTCCCCTGCCGACAGTCGCCGAGAACTCCGCGGATACGCCATGTCTTTCTTAAGTTGTCATAAATCGCAATCTTGCGCTGCATATACCTCAATTTCCCGTTTCGTAACAGCCGGAATTCCCCTTTATCGTCTTTTTTTTTCACCTGCGCCGTGCGGACCGACGGAAACAGGAACAGTAGCCGGTAACCGGTAGTCAGCTTGCCGCGCCGTAGCCCGCAGGGCGAAGGCGGGTAGCCCGTGGCCGCTACTGGATACGGGCTACGGACTACGAACTACGAAAAAAGTGCCCTTTCTGTGCGCCCGGATGGACCAGCGACCATCCGATTCGTCCGAAAAAATATAAAAAAATATTCCACGCCTGAATAAAGAGTTGCGCACGTCACTTTTCGAAAAGTTACCTGTTCGGGTAGCTAAAACAGGGGTATTGGCCCAAGTATGGAGGGCTCGCATTACGCGCGCCCGGTTATTTGACAATAGAACAGCGAAAAGCCGCCACAGAGGTCACAGAGGCCACGAAGGTCTCAAAGCAATCGACCAACTGGTTAAAAACAACTTCCGCCGAACGGCAAGCCGATTGCGTTAGATGCGCAACCTTCGAGTATTAAGGATGTTACGTCTTTCCGGACCCTGATTCCAGGTCCTCAAACCCCGTTTTTTTTCGTCCCTGGTTGTCCCGGGATTTGCGGAGCTGTCCGAAGTGGTACGAAACGGTACGCTTTGGTACGGACTGCTGCGCAACTGCCCGCTGCGGCGGGCAGGCAGCAGGCAGGTGTCCGCGTCACGAGAAACGCCGGTTTGGGTTTTCATACACGTTTTCAGACGAGTTTTCGCAGGACGCTCTACACGGCGTGCTGATCGTCTTCGTTGCAGGAGTAGGTGAAGCACGCCTTGGGGCTGAGGTTTACCGTCGCCCTCGAGCTGGGCGCCTGGAAGCGGACCCTTGCGGCGGTTACGAACTCCGCGTACTCGCCGAGGAAATCGGTTCCGTGTTCGGTGTCGAGAAACTTCGGCGCGTACGGCCCGGACATGAACGAATTGTGTGCGTATTCGCTCACGCGGATGGATCGCAATTGAAGGCGTTCCGCCGTGCGCGTGAGCTTGTCGATCGCAGAGGCGATGTCCAGCTCGATCGCGTCCACGACGCTCGGCAAGGCAAGGCAGCCCGACAGGAACGCGCCGATCTGCTCGAAGGCGGTCGCCGAACCGGCGTAGGCCTCCAGGGCTTCGCGCTTCGGGTTGATGGCGAACGGGTAGAGGGTGACCTTGTCCACGCATTCGGCGTTGACCTGCCGGGTGTCCGGATCCAGACGCTGCACCGTCGTCTGCGTTCGCCGGACAATGGTGGCGAAGACGGTCTGCTCCGTAGCCGAGCAGTTCAGCACGCCGTACTCGTCGTCGTCCGGGAGGCCGAACTCTTCCATCGCCCCGAGAACTTCCTGCGGGGCGGGGCAGCCACGGATTCGCGCGATGTTCAACTTGAAGGAAGCCATGAATTCTCCTTGGGGCCTATTCGGATAACGAGCAGGAGATGATAATCATCAGGCGACGTTTTTCAAGCCATACCCTCGCATCGTCGCGCGAGCTGCGAATTTTTCTCGCGTTGACGATCTCGACGGACCCGGATATAGTGGGTATCGAAGAAGAACCCACGGGCATTTCATGCAACGAGGGACCTCTTTCCTTTTTGAGGTTCCGCTATTGCCGAAGGGCGACGGAGGCATGGCTTATGGTCTCAAGCCGTGTAGAGTGTCCGGCTTGCGGGACGGTGTATGCAATTCCGAAAGAGCACGGCGGCGGCATAGTCAGGTGCGGCCGGTGCCATCGTCGATTCCTTTTGCAGGGCTTCGTTCCTGTGACCGACGACGAAATTGTTCAGTGGATCACCCGCAAGGATGAAGATAATATCGAGTCTGACGCCCACCGCACCGAGACCGTCCTGACGGAGGAGCACGAACAGGGGGAACAAGAGGAATCGGTTGCGATCGGTCCTGCCGGGGCGGGCGGCGATATTCGCCTTGTCAAGCTAAGCCACTCCGGCGCGTTGTTTGAATTTCCAGCCCGTCGCCTGGAGGATACGGCGTTTCGCTGCTCCATACCGCGTCGGTGCCTTCAGTGCGGGGCCCGCTCTCACCTGCGAGCACATGTTATCATCTATACGTCGCACCTGGCCGACAGCGTTTCGCTGGAAGACGAACACGCCGCCGGACGCCTGGAACTCAGCGAGCAGGACGTGCGGAACTGCACGTGCGAACAGGTGCTCCAACGCCTGCCGAAAGTGCCCAACGTTCCGCATCCTGCGGACATGCCCATGCCCTACTGGACCTGCGATATGTGCAGCGGAACGGGGACGATTTCAGGTCAGATACGCGTTAACACGACCACGGGCGCCGGTTCCTGCCGACTGCTGATCCGCAACTGGCGCCGCGCGGAAGAGTTTCTCGCAGCGTCTGGAGGAAAGGATTCCCCGGCGCACAAGTTGCTTCAGGCGAAAATCGAGGAGACGGCCGAGAACCCATGGGACGTGCTTCCCGAAGCGGTGCAGCATCGCCTGGAACAGTGGTTTCGTCCGGAGGAGGGCGAGCGATTCATGGCCTACGTGCCGGATCGCGATCACAGCAGGAGCGAAGACGGTATGGCGGGACTGACGATTTCCACGAAGCGACTGATTTATCATTCCGAGATGCGCCATCGCGAGATGCGGTCGGACCAGACCCTGGAACTGGAGCTGGCGATGGGCAAAGATCGCGGCAGGGTGCGCCTGCGAACGCCCGACTGGCAGCTCAAAAACTTCACGGTGGATCGCGACGGGCTGGCGAAACTTCGACGGGCGCTGTCGCTGGCGAAGTTCCACGCCACCTGGAAATAGAGTTACTCCGGACAAGGGTGCGGCAATCTATTGGCTGGACTGGCCGGGCTTTTTCCTCTTTTTCCGACGGCGACGACGCCTCTTTTTCTTCGCGGCGCTGTCTCCCTGCGTAGAATCTGCCTTGCCTTCCGGCTTCCGGTCGGAGGCGGATGACTGTGCGGGCTGGGCGCCTGGGGACTTGCGGCTCGGATGCCGCCGGCGGCGTTTCGTCTCGGAAGGCTGTTCGCCTTCAACGAGAGGTTTGGCTTGAGATGTTTCATCCGGCACTTCGGGGGCGGGGCTTTCCTGCGGCGCCGGAGCGGCACTTTGCCGGGCTTCGGCCACAACGGGCGACGCCTTGCGAGGCGCGGAGGTTTTTCCGTTCCGTCGGGAACCCGCTGAAGACGCTTCGGAAGTCCTGGTTCTTCCGGGGGTCGGTGCGGTCGCCGGAGGGGGCGACACGTCACGTTCGACGATCTGGTCGTTGTGGATCACGGCCTGGGTGTTGTTGGGCAGCGCAACGCGCACCATTTGCGTGATGATCTGCGTATCGATGACCCGTCCCAGCAGTTGCTCGGTGCGCACCCACGTATTCTTCTTGGGCAGCTTCTTTCGCAGGTCGGTATAACCTTCATCCTCGTATCGCAGGCAGCACATGAGACGCCCGCACCGGCCGGAGATTTTCGACGGATCGAGCGTAGCCTTCTGCGTTTTGGCCATACGCATCGAGACGGGCTTGAGGTTCTTCAGGAAGCTCTGGCAGCAGCACTGCTGGCCGCACCGTTCGTAATCGCCGACCAGTCGCGCCTCGTCGCGGGCGCCGACCTGGCGCATCTCGATTCGCGTGCGGTATTGTCCTGCCAGATGGCGAACCAGCTCGCGGAAATCGACGCGCTCTTCGGACGCGAAGTAGAAGATTATCCGCTCGCCGCCGAGCAGGTGTTCGACGGTGACCAGTTTCATGTCAACCCCGAGCCGGCGAATGTGCTCCCGGCAGAACCTGGCCTCTTCGCAGGCGGAGTTTTGAAGGTGGCGGTGGTCGATAATGTCCTGGTGGTTCGCGAGGCGGAGAATCCTCCCACCACGGCGGAACGGATATTCCGGCCCGCTGTCACGGAGAAACGCTTCGAGGCGTTCGGCGCTGAGGCACCGGTGGCAGCCCGTATTGATCGATTGGATACCGGCGATGACTTCCCCGAGTTCCACGCCGCGTTCCGTGCGAGCGACGACTTTCGTTCCCGGCGTCGGAGGCGTATCGAAATTGTGACGGAACTCCCCTGTCTGCAATGACAAGCCATACCGGACAACGACCGTGCCTCCACGGCTGGGCCTGTCGGAGCGTCCCTTGCCGCTGCCGTTGAGCTGGATCTTGCGTCGAGCGGATTGGGGCGCCTTGTCCGTCCCGGGGGCGCCGGTGCGGGTATCGTCGGGCGGCTGGGTTTCGGGTGCGTCGCCTGGCGGCGTTCCCGATTCGCCGGGACTGTCCTGGGCGGGATCAGGCACGTCATTCCGAGGTTGCCGATCAGGATCCTGGTCGGGCGTCTCACCCGCGGGGGCGCCGGTATCGGACATGCGCAAAACTCCACTATCGATTAACCGCAGCGGCCCGCGGGGAAAAATGGTTCCATGTTCCCGGCCCGTCACCGGGGTCCATACGCCTCGGGGGCGTCAACGCGCCGCCTCACCCGCCTGATACGTCGCGGCAGCGACGGCACGGCGACGATTATACACCAAGGCGTCGCGGGTGGGAAAATTTCTTCACAAGCCCCGGCAGGATGCAACGTGCGAGGGATACCGCTACGGTATCAGGTCGGTCAGGATGCGAACCATCTCGGGCAGACGCCCTGCCATGAGAGTCAGCGGGACAACGAGCATCGCGATAGCGATCAACAGCAGCGCGCTGGCGGCGGGACTGGTCTCCGCTGGTATGGTGGCGAGATTCCGCGCCAAGGTCGTTTCGAGAATGTGCGCGAGCTTATCGTCGCCGTCGTGCAGGCGGACCGAAACGTTTCGCAGGAACGGGAAACCGCTCACTTCTATCGACGTTCCGTCGTCCAGGAGAAATCCGCTCGATGTTTGTCGAAAGTTGACGCCCGCCACTCTGAGCGCGTCGGAAACAATCCGCCGTATCCCGGAAAGGGGCATGTTGTAGATCACCCACCCATGTCCGCGCGGCGAAAGCATAGCGACAATCAGGCCCGCCCCCACGGCAGAGACGATCACCGCCACCATCGACACGCCGACCCAGTTAAGAACGGGCAGGACGAACGTCGGGCTGATCGCGAGGATCAGCATGGCGAAGTCCGTCCGTCCGCTCAGCATTTGCGGGTGTTTCCGGCTGTTGAGCAGGCCCAGGACGAGGAAGTAGACGGCAACCGGCACCACGGCTGTGGCGATGCGAATAACCAGGCCGAGATGTTCATTCGCCAGCATCACGCGGCCTCTCCCTTACCTAATCTTACCTAAAGGGCCTCTTGCAGTATAAGATATTAACGGATACCGTCGGGTTCCGCAACCTTTCGATATCCCAGCGCCCTCATCACGTCGAGCACTTCGGTCCATGTGGGGAAGGGGCGCTTGTTGAGACGCTTGTACTCGTTGATGGCCATGAGAAACTCGAACTGTTCCTCGGTCATCTCGCCCTCTTCGGCGCTGCGTCTATCGTCGGACCGTCTCCGTCCCGGTCCTCGTCGACGATCCAGCCCGGCACGCCGTTCGACCACGTCGCGGCGTTCCTTCTCGCGTCGATCCGCTTCGCGACGTTCCTCGCTGTCGTTTTCGCCAGCGGCATCCTTGCACTTCTTATCCGTCATAATCCTTCTCTCCTCACGCCGGGCGCATAGACAGCCCACACGGGTCGTTGTTATCTGTATCGGACATCACCGCTTCCGGATCGGAGTTAAAAATCTTCTTCGTCGTCGTCGAACTCGCCGAAGAGTTCCTCGTCGTCTTCGCCGGGTAAAGAAGGGCTGAAGCCATCGGCATATCCGAGTTCGTCGCTATCGTCCTCATCTTCTTCTTCTTTGGTCAAATCGAACTCGCCGAGGTGCTCCACGTCGGCGATGACCTCGCTGGCCTCGTCGAGCAACGTTTCCGGAACGAGGACCGAGATGCCCTGGGCCATCTGTCCGTGGCGCACTGGCGCCTCCTTGCCGTCTTCGGCGACCTCTTCCACGTCGTCGATAATCGCCGGGATGTCGTGGTCTTCCAGCAAGGCCCGGAAGCGTTCGGCTTCTTCCACGGAGCGCGCCAGCACTGCCGCTACGAAGTCGTTGGTGGTATCGCCAGCCTGTTCGAATTCGTCGTCGTCAACGCCCATCGCACACCTCACAAACGCCCCGCCTCCCGGGCGGGACTGTCGCATGATCCTTCACATATATTCTACACGCCACCATCGAGCATATTTGGCAAGCCTTGGGAAGATTTCAATAAAAAAAAACGCCTCGGCAAGACTTGCCTCGCCCCCCCCCGACGCACACCAGGGGAAGTTTCGCCTGGATTTCCGCAGGTGACGATACTAGCATGGTTTCCAGTGGCCAGCTCATCATTGCGAAAGGAGATCGCGATGCGTCGATATCGAAATACCACAGTTTGGATTCTCGTCTGCCTGGTGGCAGGGAGTGTCCTGATCGTCGGTTGCGGAGGCGAGGACGAAGACACCAATCGCAAGGCCAGGCGCAGGCGCAGGCCCAGGCGCGTTTCGCCGCCTGCCCGAACCGTCACCGCCCCCCCGGCTGGGAGAACGCCTCGCACGCCGCGCATGCCCCCCGAAAATATACGCCTGCTCGGACCGCCCGATCTGGGAAGCGATTCGCCGATTGACCCGTCCGAGGGGGCGCCGACTCCGACGACCGCGCCCGATCCGCTGGCCGGTCGAGTGAAAGGACCGTGGGCGGACGCAAAGGTCGGGGACTACGTGAAACTCAAGAGCAGTGCGGGTCCGATAATGACGATGAAGGTCGTACAGGTGGATGATCTGCAGGTCAGCATCGAGATGACCACCGAGATTCCCGATCAGCCCGACTTCAAGGTCCCACCGCAAAAGATGGTTCAACAGCGTTTTCTGCTCAAGCGAGGCGAAGAGGACCCAGCCGCACCCGGCAACTCGAAGAAGATCGGCGAGGAGTCAATAACGATCGCCGGGCGGAAGCTTGACTGCGAAATCTACGAAGTGAAGACGGCGATGCGCGGGAAGACGCTTATCACGCGAACGTATATTTGCAAGGACGTTCCCGGCTGGACTGTCCGGATCGATAACGACAGCTCCGGCGAGATGCAGACCGTCACCGAGGTGATTGAATTCAGGAAATAACGCGCCTGGCGAATAAAAGGGCGCAGGGGAAAGGTTCGATGAATCGTTCTGCGAAATTGTGCTTACTGGGGCTTCCAGCGGTGCTGGTTGCGTGCGCCGCGGGATGCGGTATGGAACACAGCGAGTTCACCACCGACGAGCGTCTCGATCGCGGGTTGGTGGTGATTCTTCCGGGTA
>JAJRYB010000068.1 GCA_024275995.1 Planctomycetota bacterium
ATGTGAACGGAATGACTGTAAACTTGTCGATTGCAGACTGCCGGATTGCAAAGCAAGTGGGTGCGAATCGGACGGCTGTGAGCTGGACGGCTGTGAGCTGGACGGCTGTGAGCTGGACGGCTGCGAGTTGGACGGCTGTGAGCTGGACGGCTGTGAGCTGGACGGTGAGCTGGACGGCTGTGAGCTGGACGGCTGTGAGTTGGACGGCTGCGAGTTGGACGGCTGCGAGTTGGACGGCTGTGAGCTGGACGGCTGCGAATCGGACAAATCCGAATCCAACTGCTGCGAACTGAATGGTAGTGATTCCATCAACAAATTCCTTTTTACGTTTTACAAAATGTCTATACTCTTTTTCTCACAGAGGCGTCAACCTAAAAGATGAAAATTAACGGGGGAAAAATGAAAAAAGTTCAAGATGTCGTAGTGGACATGAACGCCCTCTTCTGTGGATGACGCATAACTGCTTACCCAATAGTCTGATATATGCAGACATGCCCCGCTCGGACGATTTTGCCGATAGGACGATCAATTTACCAATGACCGAAGAATCGGCTGGCCGACGCGCCTTTCGGATCGGCAAACCTGGTTCCGATATGGTTTACCTTTTGGCGGAACGCCAGTCCGTGGCTGCGTTTCAGGACTATCGCTGAAAGGCAAGCTCGGGCCCGCGACACATCCCCCCCATCCATAGGCTTGCGTAATAGTGGAGCAAATTGCGCAACGGCGTAGCAAATATGGTATCCTCTCCCACCGCCGGTCCGGCTGTGTCTTTTTTCTGAAAAACTCCAGCAGAGGGAGCAAAGCACATGTCCCTGGACATCAGATCGTTCACCGAGAAGCTTCGCGTTACCGACGGCGCATGGGGCACGCAGTTGCAGGCATTGGGGCTTCCGCCCGGCAACCCGCCGGAGATATGGAACGCCTCCAGCCCGGCAAGCGTGGAGAAGGTCGCCGCCGGTTACGTCCAGGCAGGCAGCGACGTGATTATCACCAACACGTTCGGCGCGAACAAGTTCGTCCTGGATTCTCACGGCGCTGCCGACCGCGTCGCTGCCCTTGCCGAAGCGGGCGCCAGGATCAGCCTCAAGGCCGTCGAGGGGACAGACGTGAAGGTGTTCGGTTCGATCGGTCCCACGGGCAAGATCGTGATGATGGGCGACGTATCTCCGGATGAGCTGGGAGCTGCGTTCACCGAAGCTGCCGAGGCGCTTCAATGGGGCGGCGTGGACGCGATCGTCCTGGAGACTTTCAACGAGCTGGATGAGGCTCGTATCGCGCTGGAGGCCGTCAAATCCGCCTGCCAGTTGCCGGTAATCTTATCCATGACGTTCGCCAGCGGCGCCGATGGGACCTCGACGATGATGGGCAACTCCCCCGCCGATCTGGCGAAGCTGGCCGGCAAGTACGGCGCCGACGGCATAGGCGCAAACTGCGGCACCGGGCCTGAAAATTACGTGAAGGTCGCGCGCATGTTCCGCGAGGTAACGGATTTACCACTCTGGATAAAGGCCAATGCCGGCCTTCCGGAACTTGTGAAGGGAAAGACCACTTTTCCGATGGGCCCAGAGGAGTTCGCTTCTTTCGTACCGCAACTTGCCGAGGCGGGCGCGAATTTCATCGGCGGCTGCTGCGGAACGACGCCGGATCACATCCGCCGGGTCCGCGAAGCGGTGGACGGGCTGTAAACATTACAGCAATTCCAGCAATTCCATCGGATGGTCGATGATCGTCGCCGCGCCGTTATCGGCCAATTCTTTCGGCGTGCGGAAACCCCAGGCTGCGCCTACGGCGTACATGCCGGCCGAGGTGGCGGTCTGCATGTCCGTGTCCGTATCGCCGACGTAGAGAATCTCCGGCAGCGGCACTGCGATCCGGGAGGCGATATCGATCGCAGCCGACGGATCGGGCTTGAGCGGAACGTTGTCCATCGCGCCGCAGACCAGTTCGAATGGAAACTCGCCCAGGAAGTGATCCACCATTTTGCGTGTGGGTCCGTCGGGCTTGTTGGACAGGACGGTAAGCTTGAGACCCGCTTTCACAAGGGCGGCGAGCATTTCGGTGATACCGTCGTATGGCCTGGTCTTGTCCGCCCATCGCCCGGCGTAAAGCTCCCGATACCGCGTGACGAACATTTTTGTGTCCGGCAGCGATGCGTTGGCGCTGCAGGCAACGGCGCGACGGATCCACGTTTCCAGCCCATCGCCCACCATTAACTTGTATCGCTCGGCGGATACCTGCTCGAAGCCGTACTCAGCCAGAACCGTGTTCATGCAGTCGGCCAGGTCGTCGATAGTGTCCAGCAGCGTCCCGTCCAGGTCGAACATCGCGGCGCGATACTTCAATTTATATTTTCTCCAAAGTTGAGAACCGGTGCGATTTTCTCTCGCACTTCCTTTGCGAAGGGCGCGAAACCGCGTGGGCATCGCTCTTCGAGCATTTCGATATCAACCGCCTCGGCTACGACTGCATATTTTGGACCAAGACCAACTCCACTTTTCGTGCCGAATATCTCATCAGCCACGGTCTTGGGATATTTGTCAGCTTTTTTCCCTCCCGCTAGAGACTCAGGGTTCTGATGCGCCTTGCCCGAATCCCCTTCCGCTGCTTCTATCGCTTTTTCATCGCAAATCATCCAGGCGTCGAACATCTCAACGGCACAGCCGACGGCACAGGGCGGATTACTGGGTCCACAGGCAGAATCCCGCCCTTCTCGCATTGCCCGGATTCTATCTTTATCCGGTTTGCGGTCGCGATCTATGACGATCGCCAAGGCATTTTGCCCGGCCTGTTTGGCACGCCTGCCAGCAGCAATGACTTTCTTCGCAAGCTTTCTTCCTTTTTTCGCAAATTTTCCTCCCGCTCCGTGAAAGGACTTCACCTGCTTGAACGAGCGACACATATACGTTATATCCGCGGGACATCCGAGCAGCCTGTGGACCAGTTGAGGTAGAGCAGGCAAGTCTTCCGGCGTAAGCGGCCTTTCCAGATCGCTGCCCAACTCATGTATGCCTTCGCCGAAAATAACGATCCCCCGCCCACTCACTTAACAGTCTCCCGTCCAGCGACGATGTCCTTTTCGTCGAATTCAGTCCAGATTTCTCCGGTCATGAAGTGTTTTTTCAGATCATCGACATCCGGATACTCGGACAGTTTGGCTGCGTGGACGGCGCCTTCTTCATCTTTGGAAAAAACACGCACTTCTTCCGGCTCGACCAGGTCGAGCAGATACGGCGAGTGAGTGGTAAGAATTATCTGCACGCCCTTGTCTTTACTCAGGTTGCGAAGCGTATCGACGATCTCCTTGAGAGATGCATGGTGGACGCCGTTCTCCGGCTCTTCGATAAGCAAAATCCTTGGAGGTTTGGGAACGTGAACCAGCGTCATGAACGCCAGGGAAAGAATGACACCATCCGATACTGCTCGCGATCCCAATTCGACACTATGCGACTCGAACACTATCTTGACGCGACTACCCTTGGCAGATCTTGCTTTCACCAAGTAACCAAAACGATTCTGAAACTCTTTCCTGAGTTGCTCGTACTGGATGGGATTATCACCTGCTATGGACAAGAGCATACCCGCCAAGCCGGAACCATCTTTCTGGAGAACAAATGGGTTATCCGAATGTTTGCAACTTTCCTTTAGCGCCGACGGGTTTAATTTGTAGAAGACTATATTGCCAATATCCTTATCAAACTGTTTTTGGGTTAAAAAGTCTCCTCCCGACCTCTCGCTCGAATGCTGAGCTTCCTCCACAAACCGCAGAGTCCAGCCACTACCTTCAAGACGAATTTCCAGGTATTGCTGTCCTTCTTCCCATTTCCAATCCGGTGCCATGACACGAATTTTCACAACTTGATTGCCCAGTCCTCTCCAAAATACCGGGCTGTTATCGTCCCATCCCACCAATGAAGCCATCTTAGAAACATCAAGCTCACCTCTATTATTTCTCAACTTTGAAACTGCGTCAATGGCCTCCAACAGGGCGGTTTTTCCGCTGTCGTTGGGGCCGACGAGGACGTTGAACGGGCCAAGTTCGATATCGAAGTCCTTGAAGCACTTGAAGTTTTCGATGTGCATCGACTTGATCATCGCACATACCTTTCCGTCACAACAGCGACCTCTTCAAACCCGTAAATCCCACTATCTAGTATCGGCACGAAGGGCCGATCCGCAACCGCTAATCCAGGCTCATCGCCATAAGGAATTCGGCGTTATTCTGCGTTTTTTTCAGTTTCTCGATGAGAAGTTCCATCGCCTCGACCGGCTGCATGTCCGCAAGAACGCGGCGCATCTTTTCGACGAGCTTCAGCTCCTGCGGATCGAGCAGCAGCTCTTCCTTTCTCGTTCCGGACCGGCTGACGTCGATCGCCGGCCAGATTCGCCGGTCGACCAGTCTCCTGTCCAGGTGCAGCTCGCTGTTGCCCGTGCCCTTGAACTCCTCGAAGATCACCTCGTCCATCCTGCTGCCGGTATCGATCAGCGCGGTCGCTATCACCGTGAGCGAGCCGCCTTCCTCGACGCATCGCGCGCCTCCGAAAAAACGTTTCGGCGCTTGCAGGGCGCTTGCGTCCACGCCTCCGGTGAGTATCTTTCCCGAGTGCGGGGCCTCGGTGTTGTACGCCCGCGCCAGGCGCGTGATACTGTCCAGCAGAATCACCACGTCCTTTCCGTACTCGATCATCCGTCGGGCCTTGGTCTGCACCATCTGGGCGATCTGGATGTGCCGGCTGGCTGGCTCGTCGAACGTCGAGGAGATGACCTCCGCCTTGGTGTTGCGCTGCATGTCCGTCACTTCCTCCGGACGCTCGTCGATCAGCAGAATGATCACATACACGTCGGGATGGTTCGTCGTTATCGCGTTGGCGATCTTCTTCAGAAGTATGGTCTTTCCCGTGCGTGGCTGGGCTACGATCAGCATCCGCTGCCCGAAACCGATCGGCGTCACCAGGTCGACGACGCGCGTGTTGATTTCTTCGGGGGTCGTTTCGAGCAGTATTCGCCTGTCGGGATGCGTGGGCGTAAGGTCCTCGAAGTTCACCTTCTCGTTCAGCCTGTCGGGCGCCTCGTAGTTGACCGCCTCCACGCGAAGCAGCGCGAAATATTTTTCGGATTCCTTGGGCGGACGAATCTGCCCGGCGATTATGTTACCCTGGAGCAGGCCGAACCTGCGTATCTGCGACGGCGAAACGTAGATGTCGTCCGGAGAGGGCAGGAAGTTATAGTCCGGGCTGCGAAGAAATCCGAAACCATCCGGGAGAATCTCCAGAACGCCCTCGCCGTACATCAACCCGTCCTTCTGGATGCGTCTCTTCATTATCTTCAGGACGAGTTCCTGCTTTCCAAGCCCGGCGTAGTCCTCGACCTTTTCCTGCTTGGCAATCTCGTGAAGCTCGGCGACGGTCATCTTCTGGAGATCGGTAATGTGCAGGTTACCGCGCTTGACGCGCTCATACTTCTCGTGCAGTTCCTTGTCGAAGTCGTTTTCCTGCTCATCCGCAGGAGCCGCCACCGGCTCGTCCGGGACCTCCGGAGCGACCTGCTCGGCCTGATCGGGCTTTGTCGTCGCCGCGTCGGCTGGTTTCTTCTTCTCGACGGGCGATTTTTTCACGGCCTTCTTGCGGGTGCGCTTGGCTTTCTTGGGCGACTTGGCTTCCGTCATGGCTTTCTCCAGCCTCTCGATACTCAATGCTCCTGTGTCCACATCTGCTTGCCATGTCCGACCGACTCGGAGATCAGGAGCTTTTCTGCCGAAATACGGGCCTACGGCGGAATGATGTTTACGATCTGGTCCAGCCGTCCCTGCTTAAAAGGGTAATACCGCCCGTGGAAAGAACTACAGGGGGCGATCCGCGGCGTGCATGATCCGATCGAAAACCGAGCGGACCTCTTCGCGCAAACATGAGACGGTGGAACCGTTGTTAACGGTATAATCGCATTTGGACGCCTTCCTGTCCAGCGAAAACTGCGATTTTTCACGCATGGACCACTCCCGCTCGTCCCATCCGTGCCGCCGGCAGCTCCGCTCGCGACGAACCGCCTGCGGGGCGTCCACGAACAGAAGGTGCGTGCACATCTCGTCCCACCCAGCCTCGATGAGCAGCGCCGCGTCGAGCACGATCGCCTTTACGAGCGGATCGCGCTGAGCCCGGGCGATCTGCCCTTCGGCCAGCTTGCGAATCCGCGGATGCAGCAGCGCGTTAAGCTCCGCCGTACCGTCGGCACTGCCGAAAACCGCGCCGGCGAGCTTGGGACGGCAGATCGATCCGTCCTCGTCGAACACTTCACCGCCCCACCGCTTGCGGACGAATTGGCGTACCTGTTCGTCGGCGAGCACCTCGTGGGCAAGTTCGTCGGCGTTCACATGCGAGCAGCCAAGGGCAGCCAGTTCCGCAGCCACGGTGCTCTTGCCGGCGCCTATGCCCCCCACCACGCCAATGACAGGTTTTTGTTTTTGGTTGCCGGAGGTGGTCATATTCAACCGGGTATCGTCGCCCCACAGCTACTTCAGGTCAAGGTTATCCCGCTTCCCGCTGCCTGTGTGGATACTCCTGGACGCTGATCTGCCGACTGAGCAGTTCCCAGTTCAGCATAGCGGGAGAAATACCCGCCAGGCTGCACGCCTCGGCGTGGTCGATGCGATTGTCCGCATAGAGTTGAATCGCCAGAAGCACGAGCAGTTCGGTGGCGTTGGTTTCCGCGTATCGCACGATCCTGTCGGGAATCTCTATGAACATGCGTTTTTCCTTGTGAAGCCTCGTTCGACAGCTTACAGGACACCCCTTTTCACTCATCGGTATGCGCCGGCGGGAGTTGAGTAATTTCCCGCAATTATTCCGGGGTGAAGAACGGCAAACCGCTTCGTCATCCGGAGGTTCATCCCATGCAGTCACGAAGTGCCTCGACGAAGCGCTGCACGTCGGCATGTTCGTGACCGGCCGACAGGCTCACGCGCAGCCGGCTTGTTCCGCGTGGAACGCTCGGCGGGCGAATGGCGGGGACCAGGAACCCCGCCTCCAATAAAGCCCTGCTGATGCGGACCGCCTTGACCGGATCGCCTATGACGACCGGGACGATCTGGCCGGCGGAATCGCGCGTGTCCAGCCCAGCCCGCGAAAGCCTGCCGCGAAGATCTTCCGCCATCGTCAGAAGTTTTTGTCTCCGCTGAGGTTCCGCCTCGACGATTTCCAGTGCCGCCACGGCGGCGGCACATATCGCAGCCGGTGGCGCGGTCGTGTAGATATACGCTCGGCCGGTGTTGCGGATCGTGTCGATCAGTTCGGCTGGACCCGCAACGAAACCCCCCATCGCACCCAGCGCCTTGGAGAGCGTTCCGACGGTAACGTCGATTTCCCCCTCCACGCCGAGCAGTTCCGCTACCCCGCGCCCCCGCCGGCCGAAAACGCCGGTGGCGTGGGCCTCGTCGATCAGCAGCTGCGCGTCGAAACGTTTTTTTAATTCGACCAGTTCCGCCAGCGGCGCCAAATCGCCGTCCATCGAGAACAGCGAATCCGTGACGATCAGGCATCTCCGATAACTCGCCCGCAGGTTATCGAGCATGCGTTCAAGTCGCCTCACGTCGCGATGGGCGTAGGTCCGCATCGTCGCAGCGCCCCCGCGGGCGGCGTCCAGAATGCTCGCGTGGTCCAGCTTGTCGCACAGAACCAGGTCGCCACCGCCGACGATAGCGGATATCGCCACTCGATTGGCCATCCATCCGGTCGATGTAACCACGGCCGAGGGCGTACCCTTGAAGTGGGCGATTCGCTCCTCCAGCCGGGTGTGGACCCGCGTGGTTCCGCAAACGAGTCGCGACGCACCCGCGCCCACGCCCCATAGCTCGACGGCGGCGAGAGCGGCAGCCTTTACGGACGCATCCGACGCGAGCGAAAGATAATCGTTGCTGCACAGGCAGAGAACCTCCCTGCCGCAGACGGTCACCCTCGGGGCGATGGGCGATTCCAGTACAACCGGGGTTCTCAGCAAGCCGGCCGCAGCCATCTCGTCCAACTCGCTTCGCATTTGTCGCCGGATATCCACGCGGTGCATTGTTCCGCCATCGAAGCCCCCCGTCAACTCCGCAGGAAAACCCGCGCCGCACATCCGGCGTAAAAAAAATCCCCGAATCCGCCCCCTGCACCGTTGACACCACTACCGGCGCTCAGCATAATTCGACATGGACAGCGAGTTCTCCATATCGGTTCATTTCTATCCGTCTACCCCCACGCAGCGGCTTTGTGCGGATTTACCCGGCGCCCGCGGTGCGCTTCCCCGTGGAACAGCGGAAGGAGAGAGGCAGTAATGAAGGACAAGATCATCGATGAAGGCATCACGTTCGACGACGTTCTTCTCGTACCTATGCGAAGCGAGGTCGTTCCGAAGGACGTGGACACTTCCACGCAGTTCACGCGGAACATCCGGATCAACATTCCGCTGGTCTCGGCGCCGATGGATACCGTGACCGAGGCGTCCCTTGCGATCGCGTTGGCGCAGGAAGGCGGCATCGGTATTATCCACAAGAACATGTCGATCAAGTCGCAGGCTCGCGAGGTCGAAAAGGTCAAGCGTTCCGAGCACGGGATTATCACCAGCCCGTTGACGCTTCCACCGAGCGAATCGACCGCAAAGGCTCGCGAGATGATGGCCGAGCACAACGTGTCGGGTATCCCGATCATTTCCGAAGACGGGAAACTCGTGGGCATCCTGACACGCCGCGACATGAAGTTTCTCACCGGCGACACGACCATTCGCGACGTCATGACGAAAGATAACCTGGTGACGGCGGCGCCTGATACGCCACTCGACGAGGCGGATAAGATCCTCAAGAAAAACCGCGTCGAGAAGCTGCTGCTGGTCGACGGGGACATGCGCCTTTCCGGCCTGATCACGATGCGCGATATTGACAAGACGTGGCAGTTCCCCCTCAGTTGCAAGGACGATCGCGGGCGTCTCCGCGTCGGCGCCGCGGTCGGCGTGATGGACTACGAGCGGGTAGCGGCACTGATCGACAAGGGCGTGGATGTGGTGGTGGTCGATACCGCCCACGGACACAGCCGGAACGTGCTCGAAACTGTGGAGAAGCTCAAGGGCGATTACGAAATCGACGTAATCGCCGGGAACGTCGCAACCGCCGGGGGCGCCGCGGACCTTATCGCCGCCGGCGCGGATGCGGTGAAGGTCGGTATCGGTCCCGGATCGATCTGCACGACTCGCGTGATCAGCGGCGTTGGCGTTCCCCAGATAACCGCCGTGCGCGAGGCTACGAAGGCCGCCGATTCCAGGGGCGTTCCGGTGATTGCCGACGGTGGCATCCGGCACAGCGGGGACATAACCAAGGCGATCGCAGCCGGGGCGTCGAGCGTAATGCTCGGCAGCCTGTTCGCCGGGCTTGACGAGTCGCCCGGACGGACGGTGATCTACAAGGGACGCCGTTTCAAGACGTATCGCGGGATGGGCTCGCTGGGCGCGATGGTGGTCGGATCGGCGGACCGATACGGTCAGAAAGATCAGAAAGATCGCGACAAGCTCGTACCCGAAGGAATCGAGGGGCGCGTACCGTACCGCGGAATACTGGCCGATTTCGTCTACCAGATGGTCGGCGGGCTTCGCGCCGGGATGGGCTACTGCGGAACGCCGACGATCGAGGAACTGCGCGAAAAGGGAAGGTTCCTGCGGATATCGTCCGCGACCCTCACGGAAAACCACCCGCATGACATATTCATCACGCACGAATCGCCGAACTACTCCGTAAGGCAGACGGACGAAAACGATTGACGCCAAACAGAAACATTACAAAAATCAAATAACAAGCTCCAAGCAAACCATAAATGACAAAAAACCAAATTCCAAATAGCATCAATCGGGTGTTTTCTCCATTTGAATTTGGCGCTTGGATTTTGTTTGTCTTTTGTTGTTTGGTACTTGGTGCTTGGACGGGTATGCTGATTCGTTGGAATAGTTGAATCATCAACCGTTCCCGGGAGAAACAAAATGACTCGCCTTGGATTGATATCGACGGGATTTCTCGCAGCCTTTCTCGCAGCCGGGTGTACCGAGGTCACGCCCGGACGGACCCGCTCGCTGGGTGAGGTGGATTACGCCCTGGCGTTCGCCACCGGACAGGAAGTGCTCTCGCAGTACTATTCCGTGCAGAGCGCCGAGGTCAACACGGGCGTGATAACCGCCCGTCCAAAACCGGTGAAGGCGGGCAACGATCGTCTGCTGGGCGGATACCCCGCACGCCAGGTCGCCCGGATGCGAATCCGGCGCGAGGGCAGGTCAATCGTCGCGCAGGTCTCGGTCGCCGTCCAGCGTCAGCGCTCTCAGATGCGCAGGCAGATGCAGCAGGTCGGCGACAACTACGACAGCGTGCCCAACAAGACCCCCGCCGAGGACCAGGCCGCCACGACGATCGAGCAGAACGAAAACTGGGAAGTGCGAAGGTACGCCCACGAGATCGAGGCGAAAATACTCGACGACCTGTACAAGGCGCTTCACCCGGACGGAAAAAAGTAACCGGTAACCGGTAATCCGTAGCCGGTTGCTTTGTACCGCACGCACGCCGATAATAGCCGCCATGGCATCGGTCGTATTTTATTTCCAGGTCCACCAGCCCTTCCGCCTGCGACGGTACACCGTTTTCGACAGCCACCCGAACTACTTCAACAACGTCGATAACGAGAGTATCTGCGGCAAGGTTTGCGACAAGTGCTACCTTCCGGCGAACCAGGCGGTGCTCGATCTCATTCGGGAACACGAAGGCCGATTCCGCGTGAGCTACTCGCTTACCGGGACGGTTATCGAGCAGTTCGAGCGATGGCGTCCCGACGTACTGGACAGTTTCAAGGCGCTCGCCGAGACCGGGTGCGTCGAGTTCATCTGCGAGACGTACTACCACAGCCTGGCGTTCCTGTATAACCGCGACGAGTTCGTCGCCCAGACTTCCCGTCACCGCGAGCTGATCGAGGATCTGTTCGGCCAGCGCCCCAGGATATTCCGCAACACGGAGCTTACGTACAACAACGACGTCGCCAGGCAGGTGGAGGACATGGGCTTCGACGCGATCTTGACCGAGGGCGCGGACCACATTCTCGGTTATCGCAGTCCGAACTTCATCTACAACCCCCCCAACTGCGGGTCGATGGCGATGCTCCTGAAGAACTACCGCCTGTCGGACGACATCGCGTTTCGGTTCGGGGACCGCAACTGGAAGGAATGGCCCCTCACGGCCGAGCGGTTCGCCGGATGGGTCGACCATATCAATGGAAACGGATACGTCTGCAACCTGTTCATGGACTACGAAACGTTCGGCGAGCACCAGTGGGCGGACACGGGGATATTCGAGTTTCTCCGGGCGCTGCCGGGGCAGGTGCTCAAGGGCGGAAGGAACGACTTCCTCACGGTTTCCGAGGCGCTGGACCGCTACCCGAGCGTCGGGGAGGTGGACGTGCCGCACATGATATCCTGGGCGGACACGGAGCGCGACCTGTCGGCGTGGCTGGGTAACAGCATGCAGTCCAACGCGCTGCACGACCTGTACGCACTGACGGACGACGTTCTGCAAACCGGCGACGAGTCGCTCATCGACGACTGGCGGAAGCTCCAGACCTCCGACCATTTTTATTACATGTGCACCAAGTGGTTCGCCGACGGCGACGTTCACAAATATTTCAACCCGTACGAATCGCCCTACGACGCTTACATCAACTACATGAATATCCTGGACAACGTCCGCCTGCGGACCGTGTAACGCCGTGGCGCATCGGAGGCTCTAAGATATTCGCCCCACACCTGCCGATAGGAAGCATGTATGAGTGAGACGCCGCTGCCAAGCCCGATCGTTGTCCCATGCGTCGGGGCCGATCTGGAGGAGCTTCTCTCCAGGGAATGGCTTTTCGCAAATCGCCTGGGCGCGTACGCATCGAGCACGGTCGTCGGATGCAACACCCGGCGCTATCACGGGCTGCTCGTGGGCGCTACCAGTCCACCGGTCGGCAGGATATGCGCCCTTTCGACGGTGGCTGAGAAACTCTGCGTCAACGGCGAGTGGTTCGACCTGTCCACCTTCGAGTTCGCCGGAACGTTTTCGCCGTGCGGCTTCGTCCCTCTCGTCGAGTTCCGCAACGACGTAGCGGCGAGCTTTCTCATGCGGACGGGCGCGGTCGAATTGACCAAAGAGATAGTCCTGTCCGACTCGTCCAACGCCGTGGCAATTCGATACACGCTGCGCGGCGAAAACGCCCGCCTGGAAGTCCGTCCGTTCGCCGCGATGCGCGATTTCCACCACCTTCGCAACGCGAA
>JAJRYB010000069.1 GCA_024275995.1 Planctomycetota bacterium
AAGGCGCACGTGCTCGCCGCCATGCTCAAAGGCGATTCCGGCGTCGTGATCGACCTGGGAGCTATCCCCGGCGCAACGAAGATCGACGCACTGGCGACCTGCGGGGAAAACCTGCGCATCGTCGCGTCGGGACCGGAGGGCTGCGGACTCTGGTCGCTTCCGAGAGTCGCGAGGAGCTTTCTCATCCAGGAATGGACGATCCATCGCCCCGTCTCGGAAAAAATCGCCGACCTTCCGGGGATTGGCTCCGTCGCGGACTCCGCCTGCCCCGGCGAGAGCGCCATATACTGCCTCGGCGAACCTGCAGGCGAGCTGTTCCGGCTGGACCCCTCAACCGGCGAGGTCTCGCCGATCGCTACGCTCGACGAAGACGGCAAATTCTCCAGGCGAATCGCCCTGGACCGTTCGGGCAGGATATGGGCAAGCCGCGATAACGCAATTCTCTGCCGCTGCGATCCGTCCACCGGCGAGCTTGTCGACGTGGGCGAAATTCCCGCTGCCGCCGGACGAAACCAGCACACGCAGATTTCCGCATGGGCACTGGACACCTTTACGGGCGATCTCTACGCCGGGACCACCCCCGACGGGTTCCTCCTGCGAATCAACACGGAAACCGACGAGGTTATTCCGATGGGCAAGCCCACGCGCCTCGACGAAATCTCCTGCATGACCGTAGCCAACGACGGGAGGCTGTTCGGCGCTACGGGCCTTACCGAAGACATAGGCCGCTGGTTCTGCTACGACCCGTCGCGCGGGTCGCTGCGCGATCTGGGCGCGCCCGTCTCGACGCTCACCGCCCGCCAGTACGGCTTCTACTTCAGCCGAATGACCACCGGGAGCGACGGGGAAATATACGCCGCCCAGCACGAGCGGATCAGCCACCTGTGGGTGTACTTCCCGCCGGTTCCGAAACGCTCTGCGTAGCGAAAGGCTTGTCCAGCAGCAGCGCGCCTTTTCCCGGTGTAAGCGTAACGCTGCGCACGTACCGCCCGCTGAACGCGTCGCGCATTTTTCTTCCGATCCTGACCGTCTCGTCCTTTTTCGCCGAGGCGGGCAGCCAGAGCACCAGTCCCTTTTCGAACCTGCGCTTTGCGAGTTTACCCTCTGCCGGACTCCTCGGCCCTGCCAGCGCCTTGCCAAGCGAGATATCCCACGGCCCGTACCAGCCGTGCCTGTGCCCGCGTGTGGAATCGGCGTAGAGGAAGGCCATGTTCGTATAGACGAGCGTTCGAATAAACTCCCGCCGCCTCGTCTTTGCGTCGCGCCGCTTTCCGTACACCTCGTTTGCGCTTATATGGGGCGTCCGGCAAAGCGCCTCCCACTTGCGAATACGCCCGTAGAACGCTTCGGTGTCCTTATTCGTCGCGTGGTGGACGGCGTCCTCGTAGGCGATACCGTTGACGTATGGCGCGATCCAGGCGATATCTTCGCTCTGCCAGCCGGCGTTCACCTGGATGGGCATATCCTCGCCGCACAGCTTGCGGACGAGTTTCAGCAGTGATATCCACGCCGCCTTAGAGGCCGGGTCCGTGCGGAGATTGTCCAGGAAAATACCCGTCCGCCTGCCCGCCGCCTTGTGGAGGGCGGCTATCCTGCGAGCGACGTGCGCGACGTAACCCGCATCGGCGAGGTTCATCATGTAATTACCGGGCCAGAACTGTTTGCGCCTGCCATTTTTGTCCCTCAGCCACCAGCGATGGTCACGCGGGTATCCGTCTTTCTCCTCCTCGAAGAAGTAGACCTCCAGCAGCAGCACGGCAGCGGGATTTTTCGCGAACAATCGCGCTACGTTACGCCGGCCGGGCGTTATCGTTCCGGCGTCGATGGTCTCCACCATCGCGTGGTGGCGCGCGGGCTTCCACGCAAAACCGAACGTATCGATACCCGCGACGATAACGTCGTGACGGGCGATGTTGTCCCAGACGCTCTCGGTGCCCTTGAGGTCCGCCGGCGACCAGAACATGGCTATCCGCGGGAACTCCACGCCAGATGCCAAGGCGGAAGATTGTGTCGTTGGTTCACCCGCGGCGCAAAACGCCACGATCAGACAAACGAGGACGAGAGCAAATTGAAATCGCCTGGGAATCATGCGTGGATATGGTATCGGCAACTTCGCCGCGCGGGAAGAGCAGCAAAGTCAAACCTGCCGGTTCAGAGAGGGGTCCACGGATTCCGTGGACTCAATTCGCCTCTTCGTACTTCTCGCGCAGTTCGTTGAGCGCACGCCGGTTGGCGAGTTTCGCCACCGTGCCCATGCGGTCCACCAGCAGCCTGCCGTCAAGATGGTCCATCTCGTGCTCGAAGATGCGGGCGGTAAGCTCCGAGGCGGTTTCCTCGAACCATCGGCCGGCGAGGTCCTGTGCGCGGATGGTGACAGTTTCATGCCGCTTGACCCGGCAGGTGATCTCCGGAAAGCTCAGGCAGCCCTCGTCGCCGTCCTGTTTGCCCTCCGCCGATACGATCCGCGGGTTGATGTACACTCGTCGGTCTTCCGGC
Organism: Planctomycetota bacterium; assembly: GCA_024275995.1. Lineage (GTDB taxonomy): Bacteria > Planctomycetota > Phycisphaerae > SM23-33 > SM23-33 > JAJRYB01. The sequence continues at coordinate 2,497 of JAJRYB010000069.1, forward strand.
GTGAACGTCGGCGATGCTACGAACAGCCGGACCGTAACGCCCACCTGCGGGGCAGCAAGCCCCACGCCGCGACCCGTGAACATCAGCTCGCCCATGCGCTCGACAAACGCGCGGAGAGAATCGTCCACCACGTCCAGGGCAGTGCATATCTCCATGAGACGCGGGTCCGGATAGCGGATCACCCGCAAGGCCGCGAGGTCCGCGGAAACGATCTTTGCATTTTGCTCCACGAGTCTATCGTAGGAAATTTGCGGGGAACAAATCAAGCGCGATCGGCGAATTCGCACCCTTGCCGGATTCGCGATTCGGTGGTAGACTGGCTGTCTGGATAATCATTGTTTCAGGCCAGCCGTTGACGAAAACCGCCCTGTGGCGCGTGCCTTTCAGGACGATTTTCGCCGCCGGCGCGGCGCAGGGCGAAAAACGTGCAAGACGACAATCTCTCCGCCTGCCAGGAAGTCATCGGCTACCAGTTCAAAAATCCGGACCTGCTTTCACTCGCGCTGACCCACTCATCGCTCGCGGCGACCCGTTTCGACAGTAACGAGCGCCTGGAGTTCCTGGGCGACGCGGTGCTCGGACTGGTGGTCTGCCACGACCTGTTCGACAGGTACGAATCGCTGCTCGAGGGGGAAATGACGAAGATCAAGTCCTCCGTCGTGTCGCGCCAGACGTGCGCGGAGATAGCCGAGCGAATCGGGCTTTCCGGGCAGGTCCTCCTTGGAAAGGGTATACCGTCCAATCGCAAGCTGCCCCAATCGGTGGCGGCTGCGGTGTTCGAATCCATCATAGGCGCGATTTACGTGGATGGGGGCCTGGATGCGGCAAGACGGTTCATCCTGACGCATGCGGAGGAGGAAATAGAGGCAGCCTTCGAGGACGCCCATCGGCGTAACTTCAAGTCCGTACTGCAACAACATGCCCAACGCAAGTGGGGAACCACGCCGGAATACATGCTCCTGGACGAAAAAGGGCCGGACCACAGCAAGGCGTTCGAAATAGCCGTCGTTATCCGGGGTCGAAGCTTCCCAAGTGCCTGGGGTAACAGCAAAAAGCTCGCCGAACAGGAGGCCGCCCGACGGGCGCTGAGCGACCTTGACCTGCTGGACGACGACCTGCGCGACGAGATGCCGTTGGACTGACCGCGCCGGTCGAGCGAAAGTGAAAAGGTTTTTTCGCCAAATCCGCGATTTTCTGTTCCATTGACTTGCGTCTTGCCGATAGGCAGACTAGATTGATTCCCACGCGACTGATGTGACGGATCGCGAAATTCCAACTCGTGGGTTGATTCATGGTCAAGTCAAGGACGGTAAAGGTTTTCACGGCGCTCCTGATATCCATGTCCGGCGGCGCGCTGGTCCTGATGGTGATGGAAACCAAGCCGGTCCACCCGCAGGCTTCACTGGCGATTCTCTCGGAGTCCGAATCGACAGACGCCGCGAGCGTCGTGCTCGATACCGACGTTCCACTCCAACCTATCAAGTGGCGAAATATCGTGATCCACGTTTCCCCGGACGGTACCGGCGTCGCGGAACGCTGCCACTTCGTTCTCTACCCCGCGGTGGATGGAAAACGCCCGACGGTGGTGGGAACCAGCCTCTGGAAACGGCAGACCGAGGGACACCACCTCAGCGTTCCGGGAAGAGACTGGAACGCCGACAGTATCGGCGTGTGCCTGGTGGGCGACTTCTCCAAAAACGCCCCTCCGATGGACCAGTACCGAGTGCTGATCGATCTGGTCCGCACACTGCGGAAATACTTCCGCTCAATCGCACGCGACCAGGTGTATCTCTGCCGTGACCTGGACAGCAGGACCGATTCGCCCGGAAAAGCATTCCCCGCCGACGATTTTTGGATGCGCCTGCGAAAGTAACCTTCCACCCCTCGCGCCGAATCCGTCGGGTAAAAATTGCGCATTCTTCGTAGATGTTTTGGATGCGCCTGCGAAAGTAACCTTCCACCCCTCGCGCCGAATCCGTCGGGTAAAAATTGCGCATTCTTCGTAGATGTTTTGGATGCGCCTCCGAAAGTAACCTTCCATCTCTCGCGCCGAACCCGTCGGGTAAAAGTTGCGCATTTCTCATAAACATTTTGCAGGGATACAGGAGATAGAGGGGATTTTGCATTACTTGGAAAATGCCACCAACGACGCAAACAAATCAACGTCCAGCTTATGTTTAGCCGTGGGTGGAACACCCACGGAAAAATGTTTTTCAAAGGATAACAGACGGTCCTATTTCTTATTCGCCAATCGTCGAACTTCCTCCACGACGGCGCTTACGATTTCGTCCGTCGCCAGCGTCCGCAGCTTTTCGCCGCGACGGTAGAGCATCGCCCTTCCCTTTCCCGCGCAAACGGCGACGTCCGCGGAGTCCGCCTCGCCAGGCCCGTTCACGACGCACCCCATTACCGCCACCGTCAGCGGCGCGGCGATTCCCGCGAGCGCCTCGCCCAGGCGCTCGACGATCGGAAGTATGTCCATTTCCAGCCGTCCGCAGGTCGGGCACGCGATGAGATCAACACCCTTTCGCTTTCGCAGGCGGAGGCTGTAGAGCAGCTCGAGCGCTGCGGCTACTTCCTCGGCAGGATCGCCCGCGTAGGAGATGCGGATCGTATCTCCGATCCCCTCGCCCAGCAGCGTCCCGAGCGCCGCGGCGGAGCGTATAGCGCCCGTATCGGACGTTCCCGCGTGCGTTACGCCAAGGTGCAGCGGAAAGTCCCACTTCCCGGCGATGGCGCGGTTGGCGGCGATGCAGGTGAAAGCGTCGTGGCTCTTGGCCGAGAGAACAAGGTCGCCGAAACCCTCCGCGTCGAACAACTCCAGGTACTCCTCGAGCTTTTCGACCATGAGGTCCACCAGCGGGCGGGCAAGGTCGCTCGAACGTTGCGAACCCTCGCGACGCTGGACGACGGACCCTTCGTTTACGCCGATGCGGATGGCGACGCCGGCGTCGGATGCGGCTTTTATTACACGTTTGACCTGCTCTCGATCGGTGATGTTACCGGGATTCAGGCGAATTTTAGCGACGCCGGCTGCGATCGCCTCCAGCGCGCGATCGAAATGGAAATGCACGTCCGCAATTATCGGAACAGGCGAGCGGCGAACTATCTCCGCAAGGACGGCTGTGTCCTGAGGGCCCGGAACGGCAACTCGCACCATATCCGCGCCCGCAGCCGAAAGACGCGCCACCTGAGCGCAGGTCGCCTTTACGTCCGAAGTGCGGGTGTTGGTCATGCTCTGAACGGTTACGGGCGATTCCCCGCCGATAGTAACGTCACCGACGCGAACGGACCTGCTCTTTCGCCGCTGGATTTCCGGGAGTTTCATAACCGTTCATTCTATAACTTCTACCGGGAGGTGGGCGACCGTTTTCCAGGCCGTCATTTCTCAGAGTTTCCCGTTCTCCCGGATTGTTTCGTACATCGCCACGATATTTTCGGTCGGCGAGACCGGCTGAATATTGTGGCACGGTGCGCAGAACCATCGCGCGGACGAAAAGATGCGGATATTATCCATTACCTCCCGGCGAACGTCCTCGACCGATCCGAACGCGAGCGTCTGCTGGTTATCGACCGCGCCGTGGAAGGCGATTTTGTCGCCGAAGTCGCGTACCAGCCCTTCGCGATCCATGCCCGGGCAGCGCCACTGGATGGGGTTGAGCACTTCGATACCGGTTACTTCGATCAAATCCGGGATCACGTCGCGGGCGGCCCCGTCGGTATGGTACAAAATGTGGATACCGTGGCTCCTGGCCAGATCGGCCATCTTCTTCTGGTTCGGGAGGATGAACTTGCGAACCTGCTCCAGTCCGATCAGCAATCCGGTCTGGCTGCCCAGATCCTCCGCTACGTAGGTAATGTCGACCCGCCCGTCGGCCATGTCCCACATTCGCTCGTTGAGGGTGTAATGGAAGTCGAGCAGGTGCGTGAAGATGGCCTCGGCGATTTCCGGCTCGACGAGCAGGTCCATCATCGCCTGTTCCATACCTCGCATCTGGCAGTAAATGAGAAACGGTTCATATTGGCCGCAGCGGACTGCCCTGTGTCCCGGGATGTCGGCGACCTGCCGTCGAAACTCATCCCAATCGTGATCGTCGGCGCTGGGCCATTTGAATTCGTGAACCTGCTCGACCGTCGTTACGTGGGCCAGCGGATGATTGGCAACTTCGGAGTACGAACCCTGGCCGTAGTTTATCGACTTGTGCCGCAGGCCCCAGATGTCGGCCTGGGGATCGTCGGGATGATGAGTCACCGTCCGTTTCGCGTCGATCGAGTGAACGCCGTCTATGTGCAGCTTGTCGTAAAGCGCTTCGGTATCGTTGCATTCGAGGTCTTTGAGAAGCCGGGCCGTCACCTCGCCCGTAGCCCAGTAGTCCGTGGGTATCCGGTCGGGCTTTTCGCGGTTCAACATCGCCAGCCAGCGTTCTCGCGGTGTCATTGACATATTTCCTTGCTCCTGTCGCGGCGAGAAACTGCTTTAACCGGGTCGAATTGTACTGTCCAGCAAAAAAGGACCGTTTCGAATGAATTATCGCAGCGTATTGACAATCGTCTATAGCCAATTGACAATCGGAAATTGGAAATTGGAAATTGGAAATTGGAAATTGAGTCGCGCCCGTAGCTCAGTGGATAGAGCGCCTGCCTCCGGAGCAGGAAGTCGAAGGTTCGAATCCTTTCGGGCGTAGTTTGACCGAAAGGGTTCGAACCTTCCCGGATCGCGCAGCGGGACGGCCCGAAGGTTCGACGCCGAAGTCCTGAGCGAGCGCAGCGAGTCGAAGGGCGAAGGCGCCGCGCAGCGAATCCTTTCGGGCGTAGTCCTGAGTGCGTCGAAGGGCGTAGTTTAACCGGGCCTGCTTGCAGCGAGCCTGGCAGAATCTGCCGAACCTTCACAGCCCCCCGTAGACATCCTTACGGTGGCTTACGCGAACGATCAGCACCAGCACTTCCTCGTCGCGCACCGCATAGACAATGATATAGTCCTTACCGGCGTGGACGCGGCGAAGCCGGCTGTGTCCTTCGAGCTTCTTGGTTCCTTCCCGTCGCGGGTCATCGCCCAGCAACATCAGCCAGCGCGCGATCCGCTTCTGGATGTGACGGGGCAGTTTCTCAAGCTCGCTTGCGGACCGGGCGGTGAAGGCGATACGGTATCGCACAGGTCAAAGCCCCAGCCTCTTCTTGAGCGTCTCCCAGGGAATCGGCTCCCGGCCTGACTGTTTGAACTCTTCCAGGGCTGCGCGACCTTCCTGGGCCCAATATCGATCTTCCAGTTTTTCCAGGAGTTCGAGGTCTTCTTCACTCACCAGAAAGACGGGTCTTCCTCCCCGGCGCTCGATCCGCACCCGTTCGCGCTGGTAGGCTACGCGGTTGAAGGCGTCCGGCGGAATCCGGGTCTGCGATGCTTTCAGCGTGGTCATAAGCCTCACTCCGACAATTAGTATATCTTGTACAATTCGTCTAACTAGTACATTATCGAATGTTTTGGGACTGAAGTCAAGGTAAAACCGCGTTTTTCATCGCCACATTCACGTCAGCATCCCGACTTGCCTTGCTTGTCCTCCGTAGCTCGCAGAGCGAAAGAGGAAGCGAAGTCGAAGGGCTTGCCTTTTGGCGGTAGTCCGTGAATCGCGCCTACGGACGAGTTTTCCGCCAAAAGGCGAGCAGTGTAATGACGACAAACTGACCGATTCTCCCAAGCCCGAAGGGCTGGAAGAGGTTGGCCGGGGGCGTAAGCCCCCGGTGGTAATTGAGTTGTGGAACCAGCCCCGAAGGGGTGACAGAGAAGCCGACCGGTGGTAAAGAGTCGGTTTCGTTTCTGCCGCCCCGTCGGGGCTTGGTTGTTAACAGCCTATCATCCGG
>JAJRYB010000070.1 GCA_024275995.1 Planctomycetota bacterium
AGGTTGTCGCGAATGGTGATCGGCGGGACGAGCAGGCCAAGCTCCACCGCCACGTCGCGACGCAGCATCGCTATGCGGTCCAGCAGGTTGCCGTCTTTTTCCGGCTCGGCGTATCGCAAAAGTGCATATCCCAGCTCGATCCGCATCGGCTCGATCGCAAGCAGTTGCTGGAGGTCCTGGGTGGAAACGCCCCGGGCATCACCGGACGACGCGTCCGCGGACGCCGCTTGCTCGCGTCGCAGCAGCACCCACGCCAAAATGGCGCACCCGGCGCCGAGCATCCCCAGCGGAATTTTCGGAAGTTCGGTGAACATCAGCGCCGCAAGGAACGCAGCCGTGATCGCCAGCACGATCGGGCGGGAGGCGATCTGCCGCAGGATATCTTCGCTGAGGTTCGTCTTTGACGTGCTTCGCGTGACGATCAACGCCGCGGAAACCGAAACGATCAATGCCGGAATCTGCGCCGCCAGCCCGTCGCCGATGGTCAGGCGGGTGAAAAGGTTCACCGATTCGGACCAGCTCCACCCGTACTGCACGATTCCCACGTACAGTCCGCCCAGCACGTTGACCAGCGTAATGACGACCGCAGCGACGGCGTCGCCCCGGAGGAATTTCGACGCGCCGTCCATGGCGCCGTAGAAGTCCGCCTCCTGCCCTATCCGCTCCCGCTTGTCGCGGGCCTGGTCCTTGGTTATCGCGGACGCCGACAGGTCGGAATCTATCGCCATCTGCTTTCCGGGCATGGCGTCCAGAATGAACCGCGCGGAGACCTCGCTCACGCGCGACGTGCCTTTCGTGATGACCACGAACTGAATAACCGTGATAATCGCGAAGAGGATCACGCCGACGGTAAGCGATCCCGCCGTCACGAAGTCGCTGAACGACCAGATAACGCGCCCGGCTGCGTACCTCGCCTCATCGACGAATTGTCCGTCGGCGCCGGCGGTCAGTATCAATCGCGTCGAGGCTACGTTCAGGACCAGCCGCAGCAGCGTAGCGCCGAGCAGCACCGAGGGAAACACGCTGAACTCCAGCGGACTGGAGACGTAGATCGTCGTCAGGAGGATCACCGCCGCGAGCGTTATGTTCGCAGCCAGCAGCACGTCGAGCACCATCGGATTCATCGGGACGAGAATGACGAATATCATCATCGCCGCAGAGACGGGCACGATAAGTCCGCGCACGGCGGTTAACAAGCTCGATCCACCGTCCGGATTCATAAGCCTGTCAGGCATTATTTTTCGCTTTCATCATTTTTTGCATGCACCGCAACGACAGCCGCGACTTGCCGCCTGGAATTAAAAAATCTGTCAGGCATTATTTTTCGCTTTCATCATTTTTTACATGCACCGCGCCGGCCGGTTCCACGGATTTGCTCCTTCTGCGAGCCAACGAGGCGCCGTCCACGCCGGCGCGTCGGATTTCCTCAGCCACTTCGCGCCGCGTCATCTTCAGGTCTCTCCGGTGCTGCCACCGCTGGAACAGGTAGTCCAGCACCGCCAGCGGAAGCAGGACGAAGCCGACCTTCATCGCCATCTCGAACAGTAGTTTGCCCGTCCTGGCGGCGATGGTGCTTGCGTCGGCGTTTCCCAGCGATAACAGGGCGGGAATCGTTCCTCGGATCAGGCCCATCGCAACGATCGCCACGCCCAGGACCTTTGCCGCCGCCAGTAGACATCGCACCAGTGACCTGAGCGAGAACATCCGTTGCAGTCCCCGTCCGGCAGACAGCCTGCCGAAATCGGGCTGGATGGGATCGGATGCGAACAGGCTCCCCGCCTGGACGAACCCGGCAAAGAGCGCCACTGCAAGCACGCCCAGTCCCAGCAGGCCGATACTCAACAGCGGTCCGGCGAGGACGTCCCATGCGTGCGGCGCCGCAGCCTCTGTACTGGTGAGCGGCGCGTCGAACCGTCCGAGCATTCCAGCCGTCATGTCCACCAGTTGCACCATTACGTGTCCGCCGAAAAGCCCAAGCAGCGCCGCCGCACCCAGCAGGACCATCGCCGCGGTAAGGTCCGCGCTGTGCGCGACCTGTCCGCGTTGGCGGGCTTCGCGGAGGCGTGCCGGCGTTGGCATCTCGGTGCGTTCGTCATGTCCTCTGTTAACGGCCATTGTTTCCTGTTAATTCAGCAAAGCCATTGCGCCGGCGATTTGTCCCGCCGCGGTGTTCCACGCGGTTTCCAGCAGTCCCGGCATCGCCGCCAGCGACGCAGCCATCACCGCAAGTCCCAGCATCGAGCGGATGGGAAGCCCGATCGAAAGCGTGTTGCACTGCGGAAGCGTCCGCTGGAGCAGCCCAAGTGCCACCGTCGCCAGAAGCATCGCCGCCAGAACGGGAGCCGCTACTTTCAAACCCAGCAGGAACCCGGCTGAGAGCATTCCGGCCAGCAGGTCCACAGCGCCCTGTGCGCCGGTGAAACCGCCGGCGGGAACGAACTGGAACGAATCCAGCACGGACCCGATAAGCGCCCTGTGCCCTCCGATCGCCAGGAACAGGACAATCGCGAGCAGCCGGTACAACTGGCGAAGCATGCCCGGGCTTTCGCGGAACGGGTCGAATATCTCGCCCAGGGCGATTCCCATCTGCTGGGCAATGTGCATCGCGCCGAGTTCCACGCCGACGAACAGCAGTCTTGCAGCCAGTCCGATCGCCATTCCGATAAGCACTTCTCCACCGACGCCGATCGCTAATTCTCCCCATCCCCGCGGCGCGGCGGCTGGGTGTGCGAACCGTCCGACAACTGCCAGGGCGATCACGGCGCCCATCGCCACGCGCAGTCGCATCGGCACAGCGCGCTCGGCGAACACCGGCGCCACCGCGCAGGCAGCCGAGATGCGGGCCGTCGCCAACAGCAGCGTTGGCGCCCATGCGAGTTGTCCCGTAAGTTCCGTCACGGTTTTTCTCAGAACTCCCACAATCGCGAATCGAACATCTGCCGGCTGAACTCGATCAGCCTGCCCAGAATCCACGGCCCGAATATAATCGCCGCGACAAGTACGGCGACGATCTTCGGCACGAAACTCAGCGTCAGTTCCTGTATCTGCGTCGCGGCCTGAAGAACGCTCACGATCAGACCGACGATAAGCGCCGCCAGCAGCAACGGCGTTGCGAGCAGCAGCATGAGCATCACCGCCTGCCTGCCGAGATCGATTGCGTAACCCGTGTCCATTTTCATCTCTCTCACAACTGCCCGAAACTTCGCATCAGCGTGCCCACCACCAGGTGCCATCCGTCGGCCAGCACGAACAGAAGCAACTTGAACGGTAGTGAAATCAGCACCGGAGGAACCATGAGCATTCCCACCGAAACCAGCACCGACGCCACCAGAAGGTCGATAATCACGAACGGAAGGAAGATCCTGAATCCCATGATGAAAGCGACCTTCAGTTCGCTGAGGACGTATGCCGGCATAATCGAAAGCGTCGGAACGTCCCGCCACTGGAGGTCTTCTTTTTTCGAAAGCTTCTCATCGAGGAACAGGTAAATGTCGTCGGTGTTTCCGGCGGCTTCGATTTGTCCGACCATGAACGTCTTGACGCGTTTCTCGCCCACTGCCAGCGCATCGTTCTGCTCCATGCGTCCGGCGAGGTACGGTTCGATAGCGTCCTGGTACACCGGTCGAAGTACCGGCGCCATAACCACCACCGTCATCAGCAGCGCCAGGCCGAACAGAACCTGGTTAGGCGGCAGCTGCGCCGTACCGAGCGCCTGTCGCAGAAGGCCTAGTACGACGATGATGCGCGTGAAGCACGTAACCATTACGACCACCGCCGGCGCCACGGCGAAGATCGTCACGAAAGTGATCCACTTCATCACGCTGGAGACGCCCTGACGCGTGGAAACGTCCGGAAGCATGCCGGGGGCTTTTGTCGGCGAGGCCAATCCGCTGCCGCCGGACGGCGCGTCGCCGGCCTGCTGGGCGACGGCGAGAGACGCCGGTAATATCAGCAGCAGGATTATTATCGCACGCGTCATCATGCCTCGCCCTTCGGGGTGCCGGTGGACGATTTCCCATCCGCAGCTTCCATCTCCTCGCGAAGTTTTTTTGCAGCCGGCGCGTCAACGCGCGCCAGCAGGTCCGCTACCTCCGCAGCGTCGCTCACCTCGCTGAGCGTTCGCAACCCGGCCGGCGAAGACCCGACAAGCAGAACCCTTCCGCCGAAGCGAACCATGAACAGTTTTTCGCGGGGCGATACGTTCGTAGTTGCGAGCACATCCACCGCACCCGACGGACCGATGGCGG
>JAJRYB010000071.1 GCA_024275995.1 Planctomycetota bacterium
ACGCAACCCGCCGAAAAGCGTCCACCGGTGAGGCTGGGGATCGGTATCGAGCAATACAGCCGTCGTCGCGTGACCATGATGATCGCCGAGAAGGACGTGAAGCTCTCCACCGTGCGAATGGACGAAAAGAATCGTCGCCTCGAACGCCGTATCCGGGTTACCGGCAGCGAGCTTCGCTATTACCCGCTCCAGAAGCGCATAGACGTTTCCGGGCGCGGAACGCTGCTGGCGGAGGATTACAGCAAGCCGGCCGTCAAGAAGGACGGGGCGGGCGAGTCGTCCGATTCGATGAACCTGCAGGGCGGCCTGCAGAGACCGTCGCAAAGCCTGTTCGAGTGGCACGATTCGATGCAACTCTCGCAGGAAAAACGCCTGGTGGTTCTGGAAGGGCGCGTGAAGATGGTCCACCGCAGCGGTAACCAGGTCGTCCTGGCCGATCGCATACGCGTACCCGATTACGGAAAGCTAACCTCCGGCAGGAATATCACTCTCAATTGCGAGAAGCTGCTTGCCAAGTTCGCCCCGCCGAAACGCAAGGCCGGCTCGGAAAAAATCTCCACCAGTGCGCCCTCGGGCGGTGAGTTTGCAGGCCCGCAATTGGGCCCGCTCGAATTGTTCACCGCCACCCGCCACGTGAACCTCAAGGAGGGCGTGCGGAAGGTCCGCCAAATGCTGGGCCAGCGCCTGATATACGATCGAAGGCGGGATATCGGGATCCTCTGGGGCTTCCTGGAAGGTCAGCCGCCCGCAGCGGCCAGCATAATCTACGAGGACAAGGACACCGGCAAGTCGCAGACATGGTCCAGCCCGAAAATTCGCGCCTACTTCCGGGGGAATGAGATCGAACGCGTCGAAACGGAGGAAATGGGCGGCTCGGGCGGAAGGTAATTGACCATTTTCAACCTGTCCTGAGTTTGTCGAAAGGTTGTTTTCAATCGCGATCGGGCCAATTGTCATACGCGGTTACAAATTCATATCGCGCTTTCCGATGGGGCGGGTCGTACCAGACAATAGGATGCGCCAGGCACGGCTGGGCCTTGGCGTAGAACGTCCTGAGTTTATCTCTTGATGGTTGATTGTGCGCTTACGTCCGAAATGTGTTTCGGCGGTGTTAGAAGGGGCGGATGTTCCCCATGTTTTACTCAATCTTCAAAGCGTTTCGTTCATCGATCCGGAGCGGAAGCCTTGCAGGTCCACGGTAACGTAGGCGTATCCGATCGCCTGGAACTCCCGGACGAGCGAATCCCTATTTGCCACGGCGAGTGGAATCTCGTCCGGCGGTACTTCGATACGAGCGACGCCGTCGTGGTCGCGGCAGCGGTACTGGCTGAAGCCCATCTCATGCAGAATATCTTCGGCAAGTTCGATGCGTCGCAGCTTTTCCGGCGTGATCGCCTGGCCGTAGGGAATCCGGCTGGCGAGGCACGCCTTGGCTGGCTTGTTCCACGTTTCCAGTCCCATCGCGCGGGAGGCCCGGCGAATGTCCCGCTTGGTGAGCGAGGCGTCCATGAGCGGGTTGACGACGCCGAGCTGCTCCCCGGCCTGGAGCCCCGGTCGAAAATCGCCGGTGTCGTCGACGTTCGCGCCGCACAGCACAGCCGGGATGCCACGATCGGCGGCGACCTGCTTCAATCGCGTGAACAGATCGCTCTTGCAATGGAAGCACCGCTCGGAGGGGTTGGAGGCGTAATCCGGATTTTCCATTTCGCAGGTCTCGATCTCGACGAGTTCGACGCCGATTTGCCCCGCAAGCGTGCGACAGGCGAGTTGCTCCCTGCCTGCAAGAGATGGCGAGACCCCTGTTACCGCAAGCACGTTATCGCGCCCAAGCACCCCGGCTGACATCGCCAGCAGAAACGTGCTGTCCACGCCGCCGGAAAAGGCCACTATGACTTTGGTCAACTCGCGGAGAATCCCGGCGCACCGGTCGAGCTTCCCGCGAAGTTTTTCGTCAAGGGCGGCGAACGCATTTTCCGTGTCAAGGTCCATGCCGCCATTCTATGCGATAGACCGATAGCGTCCAAACGTTTCGAGTTTCGGTTTGTCCGCAAGCGCCGGCGAGGTTAATCTAAGAACCCAGAACAAAATGAACCACAAAGGTCACAAAGGTCACCAAGGTCGCAAAGGATCAAGAGTTTATCGCATTCCTTACAGAAGACCACGGGTTTACCCGTGGATGAATGCACCGACGACGATTTCATCGTCGTCGGCTCCTGAATCTTGGTGTTGGTGCGTGGCCGTGCACATACGCCAAGATTCAGGTCAGTTGCGTCAGCAACTGTGACGGTAAGTACCCCGGGCTTGCCCGGAGGAATCTATTATTTCCTTCGTGTTCTTTGTGTTCTTTGTGGTTATTCAGAAAATCCATGACGAAACAACGAAAACGAAACGATTCGCTTGTATACGCATCTCGTCGGCGCGTGGCGCTGCGGGAAGCATGGGGGAAAACGGACGGGGTGGCGATGCTCGTTACGCACGGGCCGGACGTCGGTTACTTATGCGGCTTTGGTGGTGAAGACAGCCTTCTGCTGCTTGCGCAGGGGTGGTCCTGCCTGCTGACCGACGGGCGTTTTTCGTCCCAGGCCGCAGGGCAGTGCCCCGGCGTGGAAATCCACGTTCGCAGCGGATCGATATTCACAGCCGTCGCCGACGTGTTGAAGGGCAGGCGCATCCGCCGGATCGGCGTGCAGGAGGCTCACGTTACGCTGCTTCAGCGCAGGTTGCTTGGCGGGGCGATCGGGGCCAGGCGGATTCGCCCGATCGACGAGGTGATCGGGCGATTGCGTCAGGTGAAGGACGCCGCGGAAATCCGGTTGATTCGCAAGGCCGTGCGCGCAGCGGAGGATGCCTTCCGTTGGCTGATCTCGCGGGGTGCAGCGTACGTGGTGGGGCGATCGGAGCGTGAGATCGCGGCTGTGCTCGATTACCGAATGCGTCTGGCGGGCGCGTCGGGACCGTCGTTCGAGACGATTGTCGCGTCGGGGGCGAACGCGGCGCTTCCCCACTATCGTCCGGGCGGGCGGAAGATAAGACGGGACGAGCCGGTCCTGATCGACTGGGGGGCGATGGTGGACGGATACGCCAGCGACTTGACGCGGGTGATATTCCCCGGTAGAATTCCGCCGTCAATAGCGGAAGTTTACGAGGTCGTTCGTCGCGCCCAGGCAGCGGGAATCGCGGCGATCAGGCCGGCGGTATCCTGCAAAAGCGTAGATTCCGCCGCACGAAAACTGATAGACAAGGCTGGGTACGGCGGCGGGTTCGTCCACGGGCTCGGTCATGGTATCGGGCGTGAAGTCCATGAAGCGCCGTCCCTGAGCGCCAATGCCCGCAATCGCCTGCGAGCGGGAATGGTCGTTACCGTCGAACCCGGGATATATCTTCCCGGCGTCGGCGGAGTTCGGATCGAGGACGATGTCCTGGTGGTCCCGGGCGGGCGACGGAAGCTGAGTTCGCTTCCGACGACGATTGAAAGCATGATTTTATAGCACTATCTTCGGAGACATGACGTATCCGTAGGGCCGGTACCACATCGGCGCGTCTTGCCTATCATAAAATGCTATAAGGTGAATTGAATGGCCAAGAAGGCTGCGAAAAAAAAGGCGTCCAGTAAGTCGGCGAGATCGAAATCTGCGAAAAAGGCCAACTACCTGGACGACGTGCGGGAGCTTGTTCGGCTCATGGTCGACAACGACCTGAACGAGCTGGACATCCAGGATAACGGCAGGAAGATCGTGCTCAAGCGGGGTGTTCCGGAGACGCCGGCGTCTTCTTCTGCGCCCGTTGCTGCTGCTTCTGCGCCCGTCGTTGCGGGACCGGTCGCCGGAGGCGCGTCGGTCGAGGAAGCCTCGGTATCCGACGGCCTGATCGAGATTAAAAGTCCCATGGTCGGCACGTTTTACGCCACGCCAAGTCCTGACGGCGACCCGTTTGTTTCTGTGGGCGACACCATAGGCGAAGATACGGTCGTGTGCATCGTAGAGGCGATGAAGGTCATGAACGAGATCAAGGCCGAGTGCGCCGGAACCATCGTCGAAGTTTGCGCCAAGGACGTCCAGCCCGTCGAATTCGGACAGGTCATCTTTCGGGTGGAGCCCGCCTAGAAAGTCGCGGGAAAGGAATCCTACATGTTCTCCCGCATTCTGGTAGCCAATCGAGGCGAGGTTGCACTTCGGATCATCCGTGCGTGCAAGGAGCTTGGCATCGAGACGGTGGCGGTCTTTTCCGAGGCCGATCGCGGCGCGAGCTACCTTCATTTTGCGGACGATCGGATTTGCATAGGTCCTGCGCCGTCGGTCGAAAGCTACCTGAACATTCCCCGCATAATCGCGGCTGCGGAAATCGCCGACGTCGAGGCGATTCACCCCGGATACGGGTTCCTTGCGGAGAACGCCCACTTCGCCGAAGTGTGCCGCGACTGCAAGATAGAGTTTGTCGGTCCCAGCGTGGAGAGCATGCGGGTCCTGGGCGACAAGATTCTCGCCAAGGAAGTTGCCCGTACCGCTCGGGTTCCGATGGCGCCGGACAGTAACGGAGCGGTGGATACCGTCGCCGATGCCGTTCGCGTCGCCGACGAGCTGGGATACCCCGTCGCGATAAAGGCCGCCGCCGGTGGTGGTGGGCGTGGAATCCGCTTTGCGCACAACGAGGCCACACTCAAGAGCGTTTTCAAGCAGGCGCGGAGCGAGGCGGAGGTCGCCTTCAAGGACGGACGATTGTTCATGGAGAAATGCATCGAGGATTTCCGTCACATCGAGGTGCAGATTCTGGGCGACATGCACGGAAAGATCGTGCACATGTTCGAGCGGGAATGCTCCGTGCAGCGGCGTCAGCAGAAGGTTATCGAGGAAGCGCCCGCCCCGGGACTGGACGAGGATTTGCGTCAGGAGATTTGCGACGCAGCCGTCCGGCTCGCCAGAGAGGTCGAGTACCACAACGCCGGGACCGTGGAGTTTATTCTCGACAAGAACAACAACTTCTATTTCATGGAAGTCAATACGCGAATCCAGGTCGAGCATCCGGTGACGGAAATGGTCACCGGAGAGGACCTTCTCATGTGGCAGTTGCGCTTGGCCGCCGGCGAAAAACTATCCATCGATCAGAACGACATACACGTGGAAGGTTCGAGCATCGAGTGCCGCATCAATGCGGAGGACCCTTCGCAGGGGTTCCGTCCCAGCCCCGGACGCCTGGAGGCGTTCGTTCCACCGGGCGGTCCGGGCGTGCGATGGGATTCGCACGTGTATCAGGGCTATGAGATTCCATCGACCTACGACAGCCTGATCGGAAAACTGATTGTGCACCGCCCGAAGCGCTCGGCCGCTATCGCCACCGCCCGGCGGGCACTGGAGGAATTCGTCGTGTACCCCACAAAGACGACGATTCCGCTCTGCATTGACGTTCTCTCTCACCCGAATTTCGTGAGCGGAAAGTGGGATACGAAGTTCATCGAGCGGGAAATGCTGGACGATTAGAGTTATCGCAAGCCAGGCGCGAACGGAGAAATATCACCATGAGCAGGAACACGAAACCTAACGCGGTAATCGGACAATCCGGCGGCCCGACTGCCGTCATCAACCAGTCGCTCGTCGGCGTAATCGAATCGATCCAGGGATGCAAGTCGATAGGTCGGCTGCTCGGGGCGCGGCATGGCGTTCGCGGCATTATCGAGGAGAATTTCATCGACCTGAAAGGCTTGAAAAAATCCGTACTGGAGGCGGTAGCCGCTACCCCCGCCGCGGCTCTCGGTTCGAGCCGAGACAAGCCCGACGAAGCATATTGCGAAAAGATATTCGACGTCTTCGCGAAGTATGACGTGCGATACTTCTTCTACATCGGAGGGAACGACTCTGCCGACACGGCTCGGATCGTCAACGAAATGGCCGACGCCGCGGGATACGAATTGCGCGTATTTCACATCCCAAAGACCATCGACAACGATCTGTGCGTTACGGACCACTGCCCGGGTTACGGGTCGGCTGGGCGGTTCGTCGCCTCGGCGTTCATGGGCGACGATCGCGACAGCGCGTCGCTTCCGGGGATCAAGATCAACGTCGTAATGGGTCGCCACGCCGGATGGTTGACTGCCGCCGCCGCGCTGGGTCGCCAGGATAAAACTTTCGGGCCGCACCTTGTTTACGTTCCGGAAATTCCGTTCAGCACGAAAAAGTTCATCGACGACGTCCGCGGGGTGTTCAGCCGCCTCGGACGCTGCCAGATCGCCGTCAGCGAGGGCATCGCCGACGAGACAGGCATGCCGGTGGCCGTGGCGCTCGCCGGCAAGCTTGGGCATCGTATCGAACGCGACAGCCACGGTAACGTCCAACTCTCGGGTTCCGGCGTGCTGGGCGACTTCCTGAGCGATTACATCAAGAGTGAATTGAAGCAGAAATACAAAACCCTGCGCGTCCGCGCCGACACGTTCGGATACCTCCAGCGGAGCTTCGCCGGATACGCTTCGCCGGTCGATCAGGCCGAGGCCCGGCAGTGCGGGCGCAAGGCGGTCGAATTCGCGATGGTGGACGATATCGACGGGTCGGTCGCGATAACGCGCGCTGCGACGAAATCGTACAAGGCGGGCTTCGTGAAGGCGAATCTGAAGGACGTTGCCAGGGCGACCAAGCATCTGCCGCGGAAGTTCATCAATCGCGCCGGAAACGGCGTCACGCAGGGCTTCGTCGACTACGCGATGCCGCTGACGGGCGGCCTGCCGGTTATCGGAAAGCTGGATTGATTTGTTCCGACAAATCTGATGGCTTATGCTGCCATCGCAGAAAAAGAATTGACGTGACGGCACAGGAATGCTATCATTATGATAGCACAAGCGATAGGAGGAGACAAGATCATGGCGCAAATACTGGTTCGCGATCTGGCTCCGGAGACCGTTCAGGAGCTTAAGAGGAGAGCGAAAGAGCAGGGGCGTTCGCTTCAATCGCAGGCGAAACTGATCCTGACACAGGTGGCGGATTCGCCCAAAGTGGACATGCGGGTCGCCCGCGAACTATGCAAAAAGTATCGCAGCCGATTCGGCGCACGCAGGTTTTCCGACAGTGCGAGGCTCATCCGCGAGGCCCGTGACCGGTGAGCTTTTATGTTGTCGACGCGAGCGTAGCCGCAAAGTGGTTTCTCAATGAGGTTCACTCCCCGGCTGCACTGGGAATACTCAAAGACGGAAACGAACTTCACGCCCCGGATTTCTTCCTGTTGGAGATGGACAGCCTCTTTTGCAAGCGAATCCGGCGAGGGGATATCTCTGAAATTGACGGTAACGACGCCCGTTCCATCCTCGCCTCCCTGCCCATTACAAGGCACTCGTCGGAGACCCTGCGAGAGACGGCCTACGCCATCGCCAACCAGACGGGGTGCAGCCTGTACGATTGCCTCTACGTTACCCTGGCGGTTCTGCTGGAGACGCGAATGGTAACCGCGGACAGGCGATTGTGCAGGCGTCTCGCCGACAACCCTCTCGCCGGTTACGTCCTCTGGGTTGAGGACGCCTAAGCACGCAATGGACCAATGATAGCTTCAAACTCTTTTGAGAGACTATCCACCTTCCATTCCAAGGCACGCCGAACAGTTCCAACCAACAAGTAGACAGCTGCTATCGTAGTCCAGGGTGTGTAGGCTGGCATTTCCGGTCGTGAGCAGGTCACGATCGCTTGCCCTACCCTGCGGTAGAAACGAGCGAAGTCCAGGTTTACGTGGTCGCTTGCGGAAAGAACGCGGTACTGTAAATATATGAAACTGCTACGTGTTTTTTTCTCTTCGGGGGGAAGGTTATCGGCGACCTCATCAACTCTTTGCTTAAAGGAGGGTATCTCCGCAATGTTTTTCATTTCGGACAACTGCCGCTCTAATTCGCCAACACGTTCGTCATCTGATTCGTCTTCCGGGTAAGCCTCCGAGAGTTCTTCCGCAATGTTTTTGTCCTGGCGAATACTCTCCTTTACCCAGATATTCAATCGTTCTTCTGTTTTCCCATGGATACTGCACCACATCAGAGTAATCGCGGCCTCGTAGATGGTCCGAATGCATGTCAATCCAGAGTGAAATCGACCAGCCTTGTAGGCCTCGAATGCCGTGTCTATGTATTCACGAGCGATCAGGAGACAGTATTGATGCGCTCTGATAAGTGGGTCGTCCGGCTGGTGATGCAAGGTTTGCCATAGGCGTTTAAGTGTCTCTTTGACCCAGGAACCTGTGGTCTTGTGCAGATTTTCCCAGTCCACGTGCTTGTCCGTAGACTTTTTCTTATTCGCGCAGTCCGTGTTTGTCCCCACTGTCTTTTGGCCTCGTGTAATCAGTGTAATTCGGGGATTGTTTTCGTTTTTTGAATCCGTGTAATCCGTGGACCCTTTCTACGCGCCGAATTTTTCCAGCTTTCCGGCGTGCGCCATCGCTATCGGAATAAGCTCCTTCGCGTGGACGGTTCCCAGTTGCCCGGACCGGCATGATATCTCCTCGAACCTCGGTCCGTCACCGCCGCGAAGGTGCGGCGCGCTCATCAGCACCGGAACGGGGTGCCACGAATGTGCACGCAGGCTCGGCGGTGTGGAATGATCGCCCGTGACGATCAGCACGTCGGGTTTTGCTTCCAGCAGCGTCGGAAGGGCGGCGTCCATCTCTTCGATACGCCGGATTTTGCCGGGAAGGTCGCCGTCTTCGCCGGTCTTGTCCGTATATTTGAAGTGGGCGAAGATGAACGTGTGGTTCGCCAGCGCTTGGGCTGTCTCGGCGCAGATATCCGCCGCCGTCGTCGGCTGGGAAACGACCGGCATGCCTACCAGGCGCGCCACGCCGCGGTACATCGGATAGCCCGCAACGGCGGCGGGGTTGAGCTTCCATCGCCGGGCAAAGGTCGGCCAGTCCGGGACTTTCGCGAACCCACGCGCGAGGATCATGTTCGCCTTCGGCTCGTCGGAGAGAATTTTTTGAATCTGCCCGGCTACCTGCTCGAAGATTTTCGCCGTCTTCAAATCGCCGTGCGGCGGGCGAGTCGGACAAAGCGGCGGGACCCCGATCGCCTGCGGATCGGTTTCCCCGATATTATCGTCCAGCCCGTCGCCTCTCAGCACCAGCAACGCGCGATGTTCCGCAACGGTCTCCAGCAGCACCTCCACGCCGTCCGGCGGCGCCAATCGCTCCCGGATTTTCACGAGCAGACGCCTGTTTTCGTCGTCGGAAATCCGTCCTGCCCGTCGATCGGTGACATTTCCTTCGTCGTCCAGCGTGCAGAAGTTCAGACGCGCCGCGACATCCCGCGGAGTCAGGGCGAACTCGATACCAAGGGCGCTGAGAACGCCGCGCCCCACTTTGTAGATCAGCGGATCGTACCCGAACAGTCCGAGGTGTCCCGGGCCGCTTCCGGGCGTCACGGCCGTGGCGACCGGGACGCTCAATCCCAAGGCGCTTTTGCGTGCGAGCGCATCGAAATTGGGCGTATCGGCCTGGAAGAGGGCGGTACCGTTTCCGTCGTTATCGCAATCTCCCACGCCGTCCATAACCAGCAGTACGATTCGCTTGTCATTTTCCGTAACCAGCGAACTTATGAGATTTCCGTAGGTGTCTTCCATCGTCTTGTGTCCTCTGATTTCAGGGCGGGCAAGTGTATCACGGGAGCCTGCTTCAAGTCCACGATCAACCGCCCATCCGTCGCAATGCGTTATCGGTGTCGGCCAGTGCTCGCACGGCAGGGGCGTAACCGGGATGCACGTCCAGCGCCCGCTTCAGGTGGCGACGGGCTTGAAGCAGGTCTTTCCGGGCAGTATTTGACCCTGCGTCGGGGAACGCCTTCGCCCGCGCGAGCAGGCAAATGCCCTGGAGCGTCCATGCCTCGTAGTAGTCCGCGTCGATTTTTGTCGCCTCGGCGGCAAGAGCTATCGCAAGGTCTCCCAGGCCGATGTAATAGAACGATTTCGCCGCACGGTGCAGGGCGAACGCCTCCATGGGATCCAGCGATTTGACGTCGGCGATAAATTGCCCGGCGTTTCGATTGTCGCTCAGGTCGGTCGAGAGATCCTTTCGCACAAAGAGAATGCGCGACGCGTCGATGCAGGCCGGCGTCCAATCGGGATCGCGCAGAAGTTCCTGGATAAGCGGCGCCCACGAGGCGGTGCAGTCCAGCACCACGATCTTTACGTCGTAACGCTTCTGGAACTCGCTGAACGGGCGATACCCGGCGCAGATGCGGATATTCTCCTCCATAACGTCGGGGGGATACGCGAACCCGTTGGTCAGGATAGGCATTTGGCGATACGTCTCGCCGGTGCGGCTGAAGTGCAGCAGGTTGGACGACACGTTGAAGGACGTGAACACCCGCGCATCGGGCGGGAGCGTTTGAAGCGCACGCGCGACGCGCATCGGCATGTCGAGCCTGTTGAATTCTGCGCCGAAACGCCAACTGCGGCGCTCGTCGTAATAGAAGCGATTCGTAGCTATGCGGGCGATCCACCAGCCCGACAGCGCGATCAGCAGCACCGGGGCGGTGATTCGTATAACCCGGCCCGCAAAAAAACGCTTCCTGCCCGCCTGCGACTTGAGATTGAAAAACGCGCGCAGAACGCCGAGGCACGATGATACCGCTATCGGAACCAGCACAAACGCGCCGACGGCGATGCGCCTGCGTGTCTGGAACAGGCACATGTAAGCGAAGCCCAGCATGAGAAACACTTTCGCCCAGCGTCTTTGAATTGCGGCGCAAACAACGGCTACGCCCGTAATCGCAAGCAGTACGCTTACCGCCGGTGTCGCCAGCAATTCGCCGAACCGGCCGGAAAACACTCCGGACAGCTCGCCCACGGTAGCCCACGGATGTCCGGAAGCGCTTCGGGCGCTTATACCGCAGCGAACCATGTACGCCGCCACCTGGAACGGGAATGCTGCCAGACGCCATGTCCACGGGTTGATGGACACTACTGCGACCTGCCCGGCAAGGACGATCGCAAACATTCGTAGCCGCCGGCGGGAATTTCCGTCCAGGGGTTTCCGGGTGACGTTTCGTGTCCAGGCCCATCGCAGAAGGGCCTCCGCTACGAAGCACAGCGTCAGGGCGATTCCAAGCGGCCAGTAAATGTGAAATTGCACGAATGCCCACTGCGCGAGAATCAATCCCGCCGCGCCGGCCCGTCCGATACGCCCCCGCGCCAGCAGCAACAATTGCACAGCCAGTATCACGTATCCGAAAACTTCGGGCCGAAGGTTGAATCGCTCGTAGCTCACTGCCGTCGCCAGCAGCACGCCGAGAGCGGTAATTCCGGGCGAAATTCCCATGCGAAGCATCGACCCTGCGATAAGGCCGAAGACTGCCGCGATAAGGATTGCCTGCAACAGGCACAGGCCATACGCGCCGCCGAGCCGGTAAACGAATGCCATGACGATCTGGCCGGCGTAGTTGGCGTTCGGGAAACGATACCGTCCGTCCGCGTCGTACCAGCTGCCCGGTCCGGTTTTCAGGTTATCTGGTGCATCGGGTCGATTTACACTCGTGTAGATGAAGGCGTTATCGTCCACGATGCCGCGCCCGTTCAGGAATCGCCGCCCGTAAGCGAGGTGATAACCGATGTCCGGGCTGCTCAGCGTGCGCCACGCAAGGGAGATCGGAAGCAGGATCGCCGCGACCAGGGCGAATCCGCCCAGCCACCGCAGCGCAACGGGATCGCGCGTTTCCGATGCGTCTCTCGCCTGCCCGGGACTGTCGTTCATGAGGGCATTGTAGCGGCGTGCCGGCGGAGTGTCACGCGGCGGCATCGGGACGCGGGTTGCGGTGCGGCGCGACCAGGCATATCATCTTCGTCACGGAAAGATCGCATGCAGCCTCCCCGAAAAAAATGTATCGTCTGCGGGTCCCGAAGATACAGCCTGCGGTACCCGTTCAAACCGGGAAGCATCTGGCGCTGCCGCACCTGCGGAATGATGATGCTCTGGCCTCGACCGTCCGAAGATCAATTGCGCAGCCTCTACGATGCCCACTACTACAAGAACCCGTCGCAATCGGACGATCCGAACGGCGAATTGGTCGGATACATGGATTACCTTCGCGACAAGCCTCTTCGCCAGATCGACTTGCGAAGGGTCCTTCGAATGGTGCGAACGTTTCTTCACGTCCGGTCGGGCGCAGCGCCGTCGCTGCTGGAGATCGGAAGCGGCCTGGGATTCCTGCTCGAAGAGGCCCGGAGGCACGGCTACGACGTCGAGGGCGTGGAGATCAGCCGTTTCGCGTGCGAGTACATGCGGCGAGAATATGATTTCCCCGTCCACCTGGGAGACCTGGCGGAGGTCCAGCCCCTGCGAGAAAGCTACGACGTGTGCTTCATGCTCGACCTGATCGAACACCTGCTCTCGCCACGCAAGACGCTTGCCCGCGTCTCGCAGCTTCTCAGGCCGGGCGGGTTGTGCGTGCTCGGAACGATGGACTGCGACAGCTTCGTCAGCAGGATGCTGGGAAAGAGGATGGAGGACTTTCGCCGAATCCGCGAGCACATGTTCTTTTTCAATCGGAGGACGATCCGCATGTTCCTCGAACAGTTCGGCCTCGATGTGCTTTTCGTTCGCAGCTTCGGGCTTACCTTCGAGCTGGGTCCGCTCATGGACCGCCTCGGACTTACTTTCCCCGGCGCGTTCCGCAGGATAAGGGCGCTTATCCACCCGTCGAGCCTGCTGGGAAAACGCCTGTATGTGAACCCCGGCGTGAAGATTCTCGTGATCGCCCGCCGAAACCGGCGCGTCTGAAATACCTCCGCGATCAGCGATGCCTTGCGGCGGGGCGGTGGTGTGGTACAATACCCCGCAATGGCCCGCGAGCGTGCGGGCCTGTTTTATCTATCGAGTGACGGAAGGTTCCTCAACAGGACATGAAGCGGAGGCTTCTATGCGCAGAGACGGTATTCGCAACGTAGCCATGATCGCCCACGTCGATCACGGAAAGACGACGCTGGTGGACCAGTTGCTTTACCAGTCGGGCATGTTCCGCACGGGCGAGCTGGACAAGCTCGCCGGTGGACAGCACGGGCTGATCATGGACTCCAACCCGCTCGAGCGCGAGAGGGGCATCACGATCCTGGCCAAGAATTGTGCGATTACCTATCGCGCCGACGACGGCAGGGACGTCAAGATCAACATTATCGATACGCCCGGACACGCCGACTTCGGCGGGGAGGTCGAGCGCGTCCTGAAGATGGCCGACGGCGTGGTGCTGCTGGTGGACGCCTTCGAGGGGCCCATGCCGCAGACCCGGTTCGTACTGTCAAAGGCGATGGAGCACGGGCTAAGGCCGATTGTCCTGGTCAACAAGATCGACCGGACCGACTCGCGCCCCGACGAGGTGGTCAACGAGGTGTTCGACCTGCTGGTGGAGTTGAATGCCGACGACCACGCGCTGGATTTTCCCGTGATCTACGCCTCTGCCCGCGAAGGCTGGGCGGTGAGAGACCTGGAGGACCCGAGGGAGAATCTCCAGTGCGTCTTCGAGACGATTCTCGCCCATGTACCGCCTCCGGAGGTCGATATCGACGCGCCGGCGCAGATGCTTGTCACGTCGCTGGAATCGTCCGATTACGTCGGGCGAATCGGCATCGGCCGGGTCTTTGCCGGCCGGCTCATCGAGGGTCAGCCGGTAACCGTCATCACCCGCCATGGTCAGCAGACCCGACAGAAAGTTCTGCAACTGTTCGAGTTCGAAGGTCTCGGTCGAAAACAGGTCAGAGCGGTCCGCGCCGGCGATGTCTGCGCCGTGGTCGGGCTTAGCCCGATCGACATCGGCGACACTATATGCTGCGAGGAG
Organism: Planctomycetota bacterium; assembly: GCA_024275995.1. Taxonomy (GTDB): domain Bacteria; phylum Planctomycetota; class Phycisphaerae; order SM23-33; family SM23-33; genus JAJRYB01. Next base: position 13,778 of record JAJRYB010000071.1, read on the forward strand.
AACCCGGTTCAGCTTCCGGTCATCGAGGTTGACGAGCCGACGCTTAACATGACCTTCCGCGTCAACGACAGCCCTTTCGCCGGCAGGGACGGCGCCTACGTGACCAGCAGGCAGATCAAGGAGCGGCTGGAGAAGGAACTGGAGCATAACGTGGCGCTTCGCGTCGCGCCGGGCCTGACGAGCGAGGAGTTCAACGTCTCCGGGCGCGGCATGATGCACCTGGGGATACTGCTGGAAAACATGCGACGCGAGGGTTTTGAGCTTGCCGTCGGAAAGCCCAAGGTGATCTACCGCGAGATCGACGGCAGGATGTGCGAGCCGATCGAGACGCTCGTGGTGGACTGCCCTTGCGGGTGCGACAGTTCGGTGATGGCCCTGATCGGCGATCGTCGGGCCGAGCTTGTGAAAATGGACGCCAAGGGCGCTACCGGCGGGTACGTGCACATGGAGTTCACAATTTCCGCCCGCGGCCTGGTGGGCCTGCGCGCGCGAATGCTGAATGCCACCCAAGGCCGGGCGATTATGCATCACACGTTCTGCCGATACGAACTGCACCGCGGGACGATTCCGCAGCGGTCCAACGGCGTTATCGTTTCCACGCACGCCGGGCAGGTGACCGCTTACGCGCTGGACGGCCTGTACGATCGCGGCACGTTCTTCGTCAAACCGGGCGATCAGGTCTACGAAGGACAGATCGCCGGCGAGAACTGCAAGGAAGGCGACTTGCCGGCCAACGTGACCAAGGGTAAATCCCTGACGAACATGCGGTCGGCTGGTAAAGACAACGCAGCCCGGATTCGCCCGGTGCGGGAGATGTCGCTGGAGGCAGCCCTGGAATACATCCAGGACGACGAACTGGTCGAGATCACCCCCAACAACATCCGCATCCGAAAACGCATCCTGCTGGAGGGCGACCGCCGACGGGCGGCGAGAAGTGCCTGCCGTTGACCAGACGATCTTCCTTCGCCCGCGATCTGCGGCGTGTCAGGGCGGCTCGCGGCCTGCCCGCCGTGGCGGGCTGGTAACTGCTGAACGTAACGCCAACTGTTTATGGTATCACGGCATACGCACCGAAAACGCCCGTTTTGCGCGCACAAAATGCCCAGCAGACTCCCGAAACGAGACATAAAATATTTTTTTATATCTCTCGCCTGAATAAAGACTTGCACCCATCACTTTTCGAAAAGTTACCTGTTCGGGTGATCAAAACAGGGGTATTGGCCCAAGTATGGAGGCGCGTGCTACGCGCGCTGAAGTTGCTTGACAATTAAAGAACGAAAAACCGACACAGAGGAACACAGAGGGAAATGAGGTTTAAAAACAAAGCAAAGCGTTTTTTAATTTCCCTGCATCTCTGTATCTCTGTGTGTAATAAGACGTTACGTATTTTCGCTCCTCGAAAAACCCTTTCCAGCCTGTTCCTGGTTGTCCCAGGATTTGCGTACTTGTGCGGAGCTGTCCGAAGTGGTACGAAACGGTACGCTTTGGTACGGACTCCTGCGCAACGGTTCGCCACGGCGCAGATCTTGAGCGAAGACGGGTATGTAATGGCATGGACGCCGGGAAAAAGCGCGTCAGTTCATTTCGCTCTGGGAGAGCAGGCTGACTCGTCCCGTTCCGATGCGGACTTCCGGGATACCCTCCGGCCAGAACGTCAGGAGCATCGTCACGTCGTTGTCCCGCTGGTCGAAGGTGAAAGTGACGGCGGCGTACCAGCGCGGGAGTTTTCGCGTGATGGTGAAGCTGCTGGAGAGGTTCTCGCCGTCGTTGAAGTTGAAGTCGTACTGCTCGAAGAAGCTTACGGTGTACTTGCGGTTGATCTTGTACGTCACGCCGAAGGTTCCGATAGCGGAGTTGAGGTCCTGGAGGTATCGCATGCCGAGGTAGTACCTCAGGCGCGGGTCGCGCACGACTGAAAGCCCGACATTGGCGCGTTTCAGGCTGCGGGAGTCGGTGTCGTAGTTCGTGTCGGCGCTGAAGGTGGTCGAGTCGCTGATATGCCAGACGTACTCGGCGTTCACATGATTGCGTCCGATGCTGTACTCAGGCCGGTAGAAGAACCCGCGCCCGTTGGAGGTTTGTGTGGTGAGCGATTTGTTGTAGAACCCGGCGATAAGGTTAAACCGCATCCAATCGACGGTCCTCTGCTTTCCGGCAGGTCCGCGTTTGGTCTGCAATCGCTGGTAGATGCCGAGCGTAACTCCACTCTGGCGGCCGAGATGCTGCTCGATACCGGGGTCCATCGGATACAGCTCGCGCGGTGCGACGCCGGGCGAATCGGCGAGGAAGGCGACAATCTCGGGCGTTATGATGTGCCGCAGGCGGTTGATATCCCACATCCGGCTGCGGACGCCATTAAAGGCCCGCCAGAAGCGCATGTTCGCCTTCACGCCAACCTGTCCGTACGCGCGGAACGTTTCGCCGAAGCCCGGTTGAACGTCGTCCCAGTAGGTCAGGCGCCCGACGGCGTACGGCGTGAGGTTCACCGGTCCGAGATGCATGGGATAGTTGAACTCGTTCCGCGTGTCCAACCGGGCCATGATCTTGGAATCCGACCCGAGCACGCCCTTGGCGTCGTCGTCGGGCCTGTGCCGCACGAACCCGGCGTGCATCTCGCCGAAGTAAGTCAGGTCGTCGCCCAAAAGCGGCTGACCTACGAGATAGAACGCCGCGTCCGGCGCGGATTCCGTCTGCGTCTGGAACCGGTTGAGGCGCGCTTTCAGCAGGCCGGTGAACGCCCAGTTATCACGCTGCTTCTTGGCGTAGATGAGCGTTTCCTGTTCCTTACCGGCGTAAAATTCGTTCGGGAAGAACTGTTCGAGGTAGTTCCGATCACTCATGTAGCTCAATTCGAACTGAAGCCGCCAATCGCTCGGCAGGCGGTGCTTGTGGCGAAGCAGAACCCGCCCGCGGGTGCGCTGCGATTCGATCCCCTCGCGCAAGTCGCCGAAGTCGTCGTTCCGGTCCTCGTCGATCATTCCGTACGCCAGGGCGTATCCGCTGTAATTTTGCCTGGAATAGGCGATGTTCACGCCGACCTCGGGCCCGCGCTCGTGCCAGTTGAGTTCCAGGCGTCCCTTGAACCCTTCCGGGCGGAGCAGGCCCATCAGGCGGAACAGGTGCCACTCGGTGTCGACGCCCCAGCCGAGGTTACGCGACCGACCCGCCTGCACCTTGCGCAGGGCGGTGTGTCCCTGCTCGAAATCGCCCTCGGTAACCGGCCAGTATGTCAGCGGAACGCCGCGAATGTTGAACGTGGAACCCTTGACCTTGGCGTACCAACTCTGCGGTGTAATGCGAACGCCCTTGGCGTCGTACTCGGCGCGGTCCATCAGGTACGCGCTCTTTCCGCCGATGTGGTAGGTCATCGTGTAGAAGTCGCTCGTCGAGATGCGCGGATTCTTGAAATATATCTCGCGAACGGACAGCGCACGCGCCTCGTCCGCGCGAACGTAGATCGGAATGTTCCTCTGCGTCTGGACCGTCCGGAAAACAACGTCGAGCACTGTGGCGCGGTCCGTGGTGAAATCGTAGTACGCCCGCGAGCCGCGCATCGTCCGCTCGCCGCGAGTCACGATAACGTCGCCTTCCAGATACGCCCCGACGATACGCTCTTTCTGCTGATCGCCTGCCCCGGCCGGTCCAAACCCACCGGGCTGAGGGCGATACGGCGTGCGCGCCGGGTCGGGAGGCGCCTTGATCTTCTTCGTGAAAATGACCGCCGCCTGGCAGCGGAGCGACATGTGCCCCTTACCGCTGGACGGGTCGCCCTGCGAAAGGTACACGTTGCCCTTGAGGATCGTCACGCGCCGGCGGTGAACGCCTTGCCCTATCCAGCGGGAGGAAACCTTATCCGCGCGGAAGCTCACGGGATTGACCACCGTCGGCACGGTGGACTTGACGCCGGTCGTCGATTCGGAGACGGGCGGCCTGGTGACTTTCACGGTCGGCGACGGCCGGCTCGTCGTCCGCACAAGAGGTGGAGCGGGCCTGGTGCGGGAAGTGTCTTTCGCCCGGCTGGCGGCGCCCTTGCGACGGTCCACCGCACGACGATAAAGCGGAAAATTCTTCAACGGACGATTGGATACCAGCCCGGCTGCGGTCAACCGACCGTCCTGATGGATTACCACGATCATCCAGCGGTCCTCGACCGACGTGCCGGAAGGCTCGACCATCTTCGCGTCGCCCTCGACGTACACGACGATGTCGTGCCGGATAGTGTTGCGGAACTTCTTCTGCTTGACCCAGACCACCGCGTCGCGACCTGTCAGCACGCGCTTCCCGACGACAAGACGAAAATCGCCAAGCACCACCGATACGTTCTCGCCGGCGTCGACAAACCCGTGTATCTCCTTGCCGGAAATGCGGGCGTCCTCGTGGACGTACTCGTCGCTGGCGAAGGTTGCGCACGCAACCGCCAGCAGGACGAAAACCACTGCGGCGGGACGAACTGTTTTTGGCTGCGGATAATCCTTCATCGCGTTTCCAAAAAAGGCCCTATCGGTCTTCAAATGGCGAAAGTAACTTCGCAGGTTCGTCTTGTCCGAAATTACGGAACGAGCCGCCGTCGGCGGATCGCAGCGGCTATATCGAAGTCCAAAAAGTCCAATAACTTTCGGCGCGATTATAAACGCGCGATGACGCAAGTCAAACTTTTACTTTCCCTTGCGGACATATCCTCCACCGCGCAAACTGGATCGCGGGAAGGCTTCGAAATGCGACGAAGAATACATATTGCCGTAACGCTGCTGCCGCTGCTCGTGGGTGCGATTGTCCAGACCGGCTGCGATTGCGGGTGCCCCGTTCCGATAAAACAGGCCCGCGAGGCGCGTCTTGTCGTTCCGGAAATCTCGCCGGTGGAGGCGTGGCGGCAGCTTCAGGCGAACGACGATGTTTTCCTGGTCGACGTGCGTCTGAAGGAAGAGTACGATCGTGCCAGCATCCCGGGAAGCGTGCTGATTCCGCGCGAGACCATCGAGTTCGCCATTTTCAAGAACACGCTTTTTCCCGAAATCAACCGCGGGCGGGTTCCGCGGAAGGACCAGACGATCTTCCTGTACTGCAGGACAGGCGGACGAAGCCTTCTGGCTGGCAAGACCCTCCGCGATCTGGGTTTCTCCAACGTGCGAAGCATCCGCGGGGGGATTCTTCAATGGCAGCGCGAAGGCCTGCCGACAAACCGGCAGGCAGGCCCGTCGCCGGATCAAGCCGCCCGAAACAAGGATCGAACGGAGCGTTCGCCTTGACATCACCGGCGCCGATGATATCATCGCCCAGTCAGGTTCAATTGCACTGTCCCGCATCGAAATGAAATGAGGTTCCCATGCGATACGCACTGATAACCGCACTCGTGATGGCGTCGGTCGCAGCGGCTGGGTGCCAGAAAAAACCCGAAGGCCCCAAGACCACGCGCATCGAGCCTCCGGTCAGGCCGATCGCGACTCTCAAGCCGATTGAGCAACCCAAACCCGCGCCGCCGATCGTAGCGCCCGAACCGATCGTCGAGCCTGCTGCCCCGCTGCCTCCCGTGCAAACGTGGAAGTGGTATACCGTCAAGGCGGGCGACAAGGGTTTTTACGCGATCGCGCGGACACAGTTGGGCGACGCCGGCCGGTGGAAGCAAATCCGCGACCTGAACCCCGACGTGGATTCCACGAAGCTTCGTGTCGGACAGAAGATCAAGATACCCGTCAAATGACATCCGCCGCCGGGCGCGAAAGGGGCTTGTGGGTCAATTCAATCTCGACACCCCCGTTCGCTACGTCAAGGGCGTTGGCCCCGTCCGCGCCGAGCAGCTAGCCGTTCTCGGAATCGAAACGGTCGAGGACCTTCTGACGTATTTCCCGCGCCGCTTCGACCTGCGACGCCAGGTAACGCCGATCGCGTCGCTTCGCGGTGACGAGAAAAACGCCACCATCGCCGGGCGCGTTATCGAGCCGCACGAGAACCGCTTCTCGCGCCGGCCTTACTTCCAGTGCGGGCTGGAGGACGAGACCGGATGCGTTATCGTGAAATGGTTCCACGGCGGGTACCTGCGGAAGCAACTTACCGAGGGCATCTACGTCGCCCTCAGCGGAAAGGCAAGCGTCTACCGCGAGCAGGTCCAGTTCATAAACCCGAACGTTCAGATTCTCTTCGGCGGGGCGGGCGAGCGGCTGGACAGCGACGAGCTTCTACCGGTGTATCCCGCCTGCGGGAAGCTCAGCAGCGCGATTATCGGAAAGATCATCCACGCCGTGCTCCCTCGCGCGAAGGGCCTGCTTGCCCGCTGGTTCGACGGCGAATACCTCGCCCGCCGGGGGTTTCCGGACAGGCCTTCGGCGATAGCGGCTATGCATCGCCCGGACGATCGGGAGCACTGGGCGCAGGCGCGGAGGCGCCTGGCCTACGACGAATGCCTGCTCATGCAGCTGGGTATCGCGCTGGTTCGGATGCGGCAGGTGAGCAGGCCCGCGCATCCACTAGCCGGCAGCGAGCAGATCGACCGTCGGATACGTGCGCGGTTCCCGTTCGAGTTGACCGGCTCCCAGAGCAAGGTCGTCGGCGAGATCGCCGCGGACCTGGCGAGGGAGAGGCCCATGAACCGCCTGCTCCAGGGCGACGTCGGCTCGGGGAAAACGGTAGTGGCGCTTTACGCAGCCCTCCTGGCGGTGGCGAACCGAAAACAGGTCGCGATCATGGCGCCGACGGAAATCCTCGCCTTCCAGCACTTCCGCAAGATCGAAGACTATCTTTCCGGCAGCAAGGTTCGCTGCGAGCTTCTCGTCGGCGGGCAAAAAGACCTGGAGCGCCGGCGAGTCCTGGACGCTCTTGCGTCCGGGAGCGTGGACATCGTCGTCGGGACGCACGCCCTGCTCTCCGAAGGCGTGCGGTTCGACCGGCTCGCACTGGTGATCGTCGACGAGCAGCACAAGTTCGGCGTCCGCCAGCGGAGCGTCATGCGCGGAAAGGGTTTCGCGCCGCACTACTTGGTGATGACGGCTACGCCCATTCCGCGGACGCTGGCGCTTACCGTGTTCGGCGACCTGGACGTTTCCGTGATCGACGAGATGCCCCCCGGCCGGGGTCGCACGGAAACCCGCCTGGCGAGCTAAGACGATCTCGACGAGGTCTACGAGTTCGTTCGCGGTAAGCTCTCTACCGGTCAGCAGGCGTATTTCATTTACCCGCTGGTGACGCCGTCGCCGCAGCTGGAGTTGACCGCCGCCGAGGACGCCTTCCGCGAGCTGTCGAAAGGCCCGCTGCGTGAGTTCAGCGTGGGGCTTATCCACGGGCAGATGCCCGCGGCGAAAAAAGATTCAGCCATGGCGGCCTTCCGCGCCGGAAGGACGCAGGTGCTCGTTGCGTCGGTTGTCGTGGAGGTCGGGCTGGACGTTCCATCGGCAAACGTGATGGTGGTGATGCACGCCGAGCGATTCGGGCTGGCCCAGCTGCACCAGCTTCGCGGACGGATCGGGCGCAGCGGCGCCGACGCCACGTGCATCCTCGTGGCGTCGCCGAAAAACCCGATCGCCAAACAGAGGCTGGACGTAATGGCGCGGACTTCCGACGGGTTCGAAATCGCCGAGGAAGACCTGCGGATTCGCGGCCCGGGTGAGTTCTTCGGCACAAGGCAGCACGGTCTGCCGGAGCTGAAAGTAGCCGACCTGGTCGAAGATTTCGAGCTTCTGCGAATGGCGCGACGCGACGCCATGGAAATCGTAAACGAAGATCCCGCCATCGCCGCTCCACACCATCAGCGGCTTCGCCGGGAGGTCATGAAGATGTACGCCGGCCGGTTGGAGCTTCTCAACGGCGCGTAGGGTCGGGGACGGATATTTGACCTCGGCATTTCCCGGCGTTAGAGTGTCCCCACGAGCACATCGGAAGAAAAACGTTACGGGAGTATCATTGTGAGCAGGCTGGAAGAGACGATCGCGGACCTGAAGTACGATGAGGCCGGGTTGATTCCCGCGGTTATCGTGGACGAAAACACGAAGCGGGTTCTCATGGTCGCATACATGAATGCAGCGTCGCTGCTGGAGACGGTAAACTCGTCCCAGACGCATTTCTGGTCTCGAAGCCGGCGGAAGTACTGGAAGAAAGGCGAGTCGAGCGGACACACCCAGTCCGTCAAGGCTATCTACACGGACTGCGATAAGGACACGCTCGTGATCGAGGTCGCCCAGCACGGCGCCGCCTGCCACGAGGGGTATTACTCCTGCTTCCACCGGCGTCTGAACGACGACGGCACGTGGGACGTGACGGACGAGAAACTTTTCGATCCGAACGACGTCTACGGAAAATCCACGTAAGAAACGCACGAGTGTCGCATGAGCCGGATCACAACAGGTTCCCTGCCTCGCTACCGCAGGCCGCGGGTTATCTTCGCGATGAACATCGTGGTTGCGATGAGCGGCGCCGCCGCCGTGGGCGCCTTCGTGCTGGAGTACGGGTTCCGGGAGGCGATAGTTCCCTCCGGACTGCTGCACGCCGTCCAGGCGGCGATCGTTGGCGTCTTCGTGCTCGATCGCCTGGGGCGATTTCTGCTGGCCCGGAAAAAAACTTTCTTCCTGCGTGAGAACTGGATCGACTTCGCCCTGATCGCGATCGCCGGAGGCGCGGTGGCGGTCAGTTCCCGATTGCATCTGGAAGTACTCTCTGCCGGGACGCTCTACATAATCATCACGCAGGCGTATCTGCTCATCGCGCTGCTCTTTCGCGCGGTGAACGTGAACCTTCGGTTCGCCGAGAGCGGTATCCACCCGACCTGGCTGCTGATCGGGAGCTTCGCATTCCTTTCGCTGGCGGGGTCCGGGCTGCTGATGCTCCCCGTAGCGACTCCGGAAACCGAAAGCTCCGACCTGTATTATTCCGACGCGCTGTTCACAGCCGTCAGCGCCACCTGCGTCACCGGACTGATCACGCGCGACACGGGGCAGCAGTGGACCCTGTTCGGACAGGCGGTGATCCTGGTCCTCATCCAACTTGGCGGGCTGGGTATAATGCTGTTCGGCACGACGCTGGCGATGCTGCTCGGAAAGGCGATTTCGATCCGCGGCTCCGATGCGATCGGGCAGATGCTCTCCACGCAGCGCGTGGGCGATATCTCGCGGACGCTCTGGTTCGTCATCGTGTTCACGTTCCTCATCGAGATCGTCGGAGCGATCCTGCTTTACCCGTTGTTCGCGTCGGCCCTGGATGCTGCGGGCAACCCCTTCCAAACCGGCCGGGCGATCTGGTACAGCGTGTTCCACAGCGTATCCAGTTTCTGTAACGCGGGCTTCTCGCTGTACAGGTTCAACATGATGGAAGGGGTCTCCGACGCCTGGTCGGTCCCGCTGCGAGAGCACTGGCAGATCATGGGCGTCATGGCGCCGATGATCATTCTCGGCGGGCTTGGTTTCCCGGTGCTCCAGGACTGCGCCCGCTGGGTCCGCGATGCGTGGCGGCGTTTCTCCGCACGTCGCGGTAGCGGCGCCGTAGCGGCGCGGGAACTCGCCAGGCCGAGACTTTCCCTGCACTCCCGCATCGTGCTTGTCAGCAGCCTTGCGCTGATCCTCCTTGGTGCGGGCGTGCTGCTGCTGGTGGAACCGTGGACCGCCGCGTCAGGGGACGAGGCGCGCGTCGGCGATCACGCGATCAAGCGGCCCGACGTGACGATCTCGAACGATTGGAAGGAGATGTCTTCCGGACGAAAAATTCGCGCCGCCGTCTTCCAGTCGATCACCGCGCGCACGGCGGGGTTCAACACGATCGAGATGAAGCAGCTCACCACGGCGGGCAAATTGTGGATGTGCGTGCTGATGATGATCGGCGGCAGCCCTGCCGGTACTGCCGGAGGAATGAAGACGGTGACCTTCGCGCTGCTTGTGCTGACGACGTGGGCGGCGCTGCGACGGCGCGGAGACGTCGAGATATTCGGACGGGCGATCCCCGTCGAGTTGATCCGGCGAACGGTGGCGCTTGCGGTGTTGTACCTCGCCCTTGTCTGCACGGTTGCCATACTGCTTTGCATAGCGCTTCCGGGGCAGCCTTTCATCGACCTGCTGTTCGAGGCATCCAGCGCCTGCGGAACGGTGGGACTCTCGACGGGCGTGACGCGCGCCTTGAACGACTTCGGAAAATATGTCATCGTCGGAGGGATGTTCCTCGGACGCATCGGTCCGCTTACACTATTGCTTGCACTTACCAGTCATGTGCGGGTCGTCAACTACCGCTATCCAAGAGAGAACGTCGTAATCGGGTGATAACATGGAACGTTTCGCGGTAATAGGATTGGGAAGGTTCGGAATGAGGTTGGCCTGTCAACTGTCCGCCAGCGGCGCCCAGGTCGTGGCGATAGACAGGAGGCAGGCGCTCGTCGATTCGATCCGCGACAGCGTGGACCGTGCCGTCTGCCTGGACAGCACCGACGAAGCGGCCCTGCTTTCACAGGGAATCGAAAAGGTGGACGCCGCCATCGTCGGGATCGGAACGGACTTCGAGGCGGCGACGCTCACTACCGTCATGCTCAAGCAGATCGGCGTGCCTCGCGTGATCGCCCGCGCCACCAGCACCGTGCGAGGGCAGGTGCTCTCGCGCATCGGCGCGGACGACATCGCCAACCCGGAACGCGAATCCGCGGAAAAGTGGTGTCAACGCCTGCTCGCCCCGGCAATCATGGAGAGCATCGCACTGGCGGAAGGATACAGCCTTGCGCAGATCGCAGCCGCCGGGAGCTTCTTCGGAAAAACGCTGAAAGAACTTGGAATCCTGACGAAATACAAGGTGAACGTCATCGCCATTCGAAGGGAGACCGGCCAAACCGGCTAATCGCAGGACGCTTCTTCGTCCGGACAGCAGACGGTGATATCCGTTCCGATGGCCGACACGAAAATTCTGCCCGGAGACATCCTTCTGCTGATCGGAAGTGACGAGGCGATAGCGGACTTCCCGACGGACTGAGAAAATTTGAGATTTCAAATTTGAAATTTTAAATCAGTGTTCAGCCTTACCCGTCGTCATCGTTTTCCTCGTCGTACCTGGTCGGGTCTTTGCCCTGTTCGATCCACGCCATCTTTTTCACCCGGCGTTCATGTCTTCCACCGCCCTCGAATGCGGTTTCCAGCCATCCGCTGACGATACGCCGTATGAGCTCCTCCCCCATCACGTCGCTGGCGAGACAAAGGACGTTGGCGTTGTTGTGGCGTCGCGACATTTGTGCAGTCAGTTCGTCATGGCACAGCGCCGCTCGAATCCCGGTCACCTTGTTCGCGCAGATGTCCATGCCTATTCCGCTGCCGCAGATAAGAATCGCTCGCTGTGCCTGGCCCTCGGCGACCGCCTTGGCTGCAGGATACGCCACGTCCGGGTAATCGCAGCTCTTGGAGCTGTTGGTGCCCATGTCCAGCACCTCGTGGCCTCGCTCGTTCAGGAGAACGGCGATTTTCTCCTTAACGCTATGCCCTCGATGATCTGCGCCCAGTGCAATCCTCATAACAATCCTTTTTCCGTCAGGCGTTTCAGAGCTCTGACGATCTGCCTTGCGGTCTTCCTATATACCTTCGGGCCGCCGCCAATCGGATCCGGGATATCCGTCCCATCGTCCAACAGGCAAACTTTTTCCGCAGCCGAAGGGAACATACGCCGGACTTCCTCCACGTGGAAGCCCGTCATACAGAATATCATATCCGATGATCCGACCATCTCGCCAGTCAACTTTCTACTGCGATGGTGCGAAATGTTCGCCTCGAAAAATCGCGCCGCGGAGACCGCCTCGGGAGTTGCGCCGCTGCCGCCGGACGCAAATAACCCTGCCGACAAGATTTGCACGCCCCTGCCTCGAAGCGACGAAACCGCAACGCCAAGCTGATCGGACAGCATTTTTTTGGCGATACCCGCGGCCATCGGACTTCTGCAGGTGTTTCCGGTGCATACGAAGACGATCTTCCGCCTCAGCAGGCGACGGACCATCCGCTCGTCGTAGACACCCTCGCGAACGACGCGCCAGCCCCGTTTGTGGAACTTCACGATCGTGCTGTCTTTACCGTGTCGCGTCGGGCCGCTGTCAATCAGCAGGTCGACCCTGCCGTCCAGTGCGGTAATAACGTCGGCCGCCGTCCTCGGCGATGGGGCGCCCGCAAGGTTCGCGCTCGGCGCTATCACGGGCATTTTCACCCCTGCCAGCATCGCCGCGGCAACAGGCTCGTCCGGGCAGCGAAGCCCTATTACGTCTGCCGGGCACAGCACGTCGTATAGCCCGGCCTTGTGGAGTTTCCTATCGGCGAGCTTCCCTCCGACCGGCAGCAGCAGCGTCAACGGTCCGGGCCAGGAACGCGCCATCATCCGCCGCGCGTCCGGAGGAATCTCAGATACGTATCGCCGTACGTCTCCGGCACATGCCAGGTGAACGGAGAACGGGTTCCTGGGCCTGGACTTCAATTCGCGCAGGCGACGGATCGCATCGCTCCTGGAGGCGACGGCGGCGATACCGTAAACCGTCTCCGTGGCGAATGCGACTAGCTTGCCCCTTTTCAGCGCCCGCGCGCCGGCAGCGGCTGCCTCTGCGATCTGACTCTTCGTCCGTGCCTTGATGATCTGCGTATCCATTCGCCGTAATCCTTTCACCCATTATTCCAGCCTTCGGACAGCGAATCAAGATGCGTTGCGGGCCGAAGCGTACAAGTCCGTACCAAAGCGTACCGTTTCGTACAAGTCCGCACAGCTCCGCAAATCCCGGGACAACCAGGGACGAGCAGGAACGGGTTTTTTGAGGGGCGAAAATACGTAACGTCTTATTACACACAGAGATACAGAGATGTAGAGAAATTAAAAAACGCTTTGCTTTGTTTTTAAACCTCATTTCCCCTCCGTTCCTCTGTGTCGGTTTTTCGTTCTTTAATTGTCAAGCAACTTCAGCGCGCGTAGCACGCGCCTCCATACTTGGGCGAATACCCACGATTGTGCTACCCGAACAGGTAGCTTTTCGAAAAGCGATATGCGTAAGTCTTTATTCAGGCGAGAGATATAAAAAAATATTTTCCGGGGCAATTTCGGGAGTCCGCTGGACATTCCGGGCGCGCAAAATGGGCACTTTTCATGCTTATCCTATGGGTTCACAAGGAGTTGGAAACGTGTTCAACATTTACGAGCCGCGACCGCAAGGGAGCGGGGTTTTTGAAATCTGACATTTCAGATTTGCCTGCCCTCCATAGCCCGCAGGGCGACGGAGGGAGATTTCAGGCCTGCGGGCGGGAAGGTTCCAGATTTCAGGCTGGCTGCCGATCGCTTTTTCTGAAATTTGAGATTTGAGATCCCGCTTTTCACCCCTTCATCGCCAGGGCGTAGAGGTTCCACACTATGTGCGATCCGACGGCTACGGCAAATCCGCGATAGACGTATAAG
>JAJRYB010000072.1 GCA_024275995.1 Planctomycetota bacterium
CCCGAAGAACTCCATCGGTTCGTGAAGGATTTTTTCGGCGTTCACGTGCCCTCGCGCCCCATTTGTCCCCACCACAACGCGCCGATGGACTACCTTCGCGCAAGCTTCCTGGAGCAGCGTGACCTGCTCGTATGGGCAAATCGAGGCGGGGGAAAGACCTACCTTGCCGCGATCGGAACACTTCTGGACGCCATGTTTCATGGGCCCTCGCAAATCCTCGTGCTCGGCGGGAGCTTCGACCAGTCGGATCGCCTGGCGGAGTATATTCGGGAAATGCTCCTGCTGCATCCGGATCTACTAGCCGGAAAGACGACGCGAACGCGCCTGCAGCTTAAAGGCGGGAGCGATATACGCATGCTCGCCCAGTCGCAGCGGGCGGTTCGCGGCAGGCACGTCCAGAAAATCCGATGCGACGAGGTTGACCTCTTCGACGCGGAGGTCTGGCGTGCGGTCCAGTTTTCCACGCGATCGAAGAAGTCCGTGCGCGGTTCTATCGAGGTCCTTTCGACGCTGCACCGGTCCAACGGGCTTATGCAGACGCTGGTCCATCAGGCGATGCAGGCGGAGGATACATCGGCTGGGTATCACCTGATCCGCTGGTGCCTCTGGGACGTCATCGAGCGATGCCCGTCGTGGCGAAAGTGCAGCCGGTGCCTCCTGGCGGACGATTGCAACGGCGTCGCGCGCGAGGCGGAGGGTTTCTTTTCCATCGAAGACGCCATCACCATCAAGGCGAGGTCCAGCCGGGCTTCGTGGGAAACGGAAATGCTCTGCAAGGGCGTCCGCAGCGACGAGATGGTGTTCCCGGAGTTCGACCTTGCGCGGCATGTCAAACCGATCGAATACGTGCGGGACTGGCCATTGTTCAGGGCGATAGACTTCGGATATCGCAGCCCGCTGGTGTGCCTGTGGATACAGCTTACCCCGGACGGGAGAGTGAACGTTCTGGATGAATACGTTCGCGCCGGGCTTCCGATCGCCCAGCACGCCGTCACCATTTTGAACCACGGCCGGTTTGGCCCGTGCCCCGTCGCAATGACCTACGTGGACCCGGCCGGGAGGCAGAAGGAATCCACAAGCGGCGCGGCGTGCACGGAGATACTCGCAGCCGCGGGCATCCCGACCGCCTGCCGGGGCAGCACTATCGTGGAAGGAATGGAACTTCTGCGATCGGCGCTTGCGCCGGCGGCGGGAGAGACGACGCTGATCATTCACGGACGATGCCGAAAACTCATCAAGGCGTTCCAGACGTACCACTACGGCCAATCGCGAGGTCCTGCGATCGTGGAATTGCCCGTCAAGGACGGCCCGGATCACCTGATCGACGCGCTGCGGTATTTTTTCGTGAACCGCTGCCGGCCCGGATTCAACACGAGGCGAGTGTCCTATTGACGCTTCGATCGGCGCCGGTGAACGTGCGGCGATCGCGCGCCGAGGTAGTACACGTAACGCCGGCGACCCTGGACGGCGCCGAAGGAGTACATGCCCGCCCTCTCGAAAAACGGGTTGATCGCGCCCATGACGGCAAGGGCCTCCACGAACGGCGTTTGCGCCGTCGCCAGGGCATGGCGAACGAGTTTGACAGCCAGCCCGCAACCACGGAAAGCCGGATGCACGACGACGCGGCTGATCGCCTCGATCTCCGCGTTAAGACAACGCATGCTATCCAGCCTGTCACGCCGGGTGTAGCGCATGGGAAGCGCGCCGTTGCGCCCCCGGCAGTGCATCAGCGGTGGAGAAACGACAAGCACGCCCGCGACGAGCGGGTCGCTCAGGTTGCGTTGGGCGTCCGGAACGCGCACGACGTACACGCGCTTGTGTGCCGCCGGTGGACCGGTGAGATAATGAAATCGCGCCAGTGCCCGATAATCGCCGATTTTCCCACGCTCCACCGGCCAGTGCACCCCGCCCGGCGCCGGATACTCGCCCTGCTCGCGACGTTTAACCTGAGCCTCTTCACCGAGTGGCTTGATTATGATCGTGTCCGCCTGAAGCGCCTCCAGCAGTGCGCCGTCCGTCCGAGGCGTCGCCACGAGCAGGGCAAGAGGCGATCCGTTAATAAGCTTGCGGACTTTCCGACAGAGAACGACGGCCGTCGTGTCGTCCAGCGCAGCGCCGAATTCATCCGCCAGCACCAACACGCCTCCATCCGTGCGCTGCGCCTTGGCAATCGCAATCGCCAGGGCAAGGCGATACTGCTGCCCACCCGACAGGCAGCGAGCGGGCGTCGTCATGACCCTTGCCTCGGCAAGCCCGCACCGCGAGAGAAGAGAAAGGCGCTCCGCGAGACTGCCATCAAGCAGAGCGACCGGGGGCTTGCCCGTTCGCGCTACGCCAGGGACGTCCAGGAAAATCGATTGGGGAACGCTGCGGGAAACCTCGCGAAGGAGCACGCTTTTACCCGCGCCGCTTGGACCGACGACGGCTACGATTTCCCCAGGGGTTATTTGCAGAGGGAACCCGCTATAAAGGGTTTCCTTCCGTCCCGTCCGCAGGCCAAACAGTCGGCATACGCTTCGGACCGCCTGCAGCGCCGAGCCGCGAGAACGAAGTCCCGGGGATACCGCCTTACTGACGCGAACGCACCAGCCTTGCCCGGTCGATCCCGAAACGCCCTTCCTGCCGCGCCCGGGACGCTTGACACGCACGCTAGACATCGGACCGCTCCATCGCTTCCAGTAACGCCGGGGCGCTGAAAGCGGGGTTCTGCTCCGCCTGGTCGCTCGATGGGCGAAGACCGTTACGCATCAACTTGCGAAGGCGGCTGAGGGTCTGAACCTGCGCCTGAATCCGGTCCAGACGACGACGCAGCGTGGTTAGCGAAATGCCCAGATCCTTGGCAAGGGTTCGCTGTGAGACACACGCGCAGAAACGCTTCCTCGCCAGGGAAGCCTCCGAATCCGTCAGAAAAGGAAGCGAACGTGCCGTTTCAAGGAACATTCGACTGGTGAGAATCCGGCTTATTCGCCCGATACGCTGTCGCACGGACTTCGCCGTCTTGCCTGTCATGCGGGCAATGGCCCGCAACGACTGCCCCTTCACAAAGACAGCCTCCACCAGGTCCCTGTCCTTTGAAAGAAGCAGCGAAGCCCTCCCCATCAACAATTCCTCGTTCCTGGGCAGGCGTCTCTGCTTGGTCAGACGGTCTCTGAAATTCATAACCCTTTTAACCTCCCATAGTAAGGCCGCATTTATCGCCGCGGCACAACCCCAAAAATAAGCCCGCCGGATTGAGGGCTCTCTCTTTTAGTTGTAAATCAATACCCGATGTATGATATACAGATAACATTCAATGTCAAATAGTATTTCGAGAATATCTATTATTTGGATAACTTTTTTATATTTTTCCTTGGCGAAAGACTTTGTGGGTTCTAGACTATGCATGAACGTCGGCGGAGCGTTCCGCGCGGCATGTCTACAGGGTACTTTGAATAATTGCTTTCATCGCGAGAACGAGCGAAACAATGAGCTTTGGCGAAATCATCCGGCAGCGTCGTGAGCAGCTTGGTTTAACGCAGGACCAGGTCGCCATGGCGGCAGGGATATCCAAGCCGTACCTGTCCAACATTGAAACCGGACGGGCCTCCAATCCACCGACGGACGGCGTTTTGACGGCATTGGAGAAGGCCCTCCAGTTCCAGCGGACCGAGCTTACCAGGTTCGCTCATCTTGCACGGACGCCTTCGGACGTACGCGAGGAGCACGAGTTGCTCGAGGCCGAGGTGCAGAAACTCCGCAGCGTAATCCGCGAGTTAATCCACGACGAGAAAAGCACGTCGCGTCGGGACGTCGACCTTGCCGAACTTGCACGAAGCATCCAGCCCGACAGTAACGTTCGCCGTCTCTCTGCCGGTGTCGCTGTCCCGGTGATCAACAAGGTCTCGGCCGGTTATCCCCAGAATTTCACGGACCTTGATTACCCCCCTTTCGTCGCCGAGGAATACATTCGCTGTCCGGACCTGCACGACGGACAGGCTTTCGCGACGAGAGTAGTCGGCGATTCGATGGAGCCGGAATATCACGAGGGAGACATCGTCGTGTTTTCGCCGAATACGCCGGCAAAAAGCGGGGACGACTGCTTCGTCCGGTTTGACGGGGACGACGGAACGACGTTCAAGCGTTTCTACGAGGACGACGCGCACACGATCCGCCTCCAGCCTCTCAACAGCAAATACCCCGCCGCGCAATATGATCGTGAGCGAATCAATGGGTTGTGGCCGGCCGTCTTCCGCATCCAGCGCATTCGATAAGCACTACCCGCTTTCCTCTCCGGCTTGCTCGCGGATGCGACAGGTCGTATCATGCCCCCTTATATGCCTAAGGCACCCTAACAGAATCTCCCGTGGCCGCGACGCGAGGGATTTTGTTCGCAGGCAAGGAGCGAGGAGAATACGATGCCTACCGCATCATTGACGACGAGCGACGCAGGATGCGGGCAAAAGACCCGCGTCCCGAAGGGTTGCGACAAAAATCGGCGTCTGCATCGTCAGGACTTCTCGCAATACCGTAACGAGGTATGGCGTCGTCGCCCTTCCTCGCAGCCATCCGATTTTTGTCACAACGCGGCTCGCGCGAGGTTCTGTTAGAGTGCCTAAAGCGATGCACATTATTGACCGCGAAACGTGCGAAGATTCGCTGCGCCAATTGCAGGAACTGGCTCGCGAGGACGAAATAATCGTCAGCGCAGGCCCGCCGCCTCGATCGTGGGTTCTGGACCGCCGTGTCCTCGGCGTTCCCCGTCCTTTTGGTTACGGGCGTCTTGCGGGCAGGCGAATGAAACACCTTGCCGGTGGCGCCGACCTCATCCACGCATGGTCACTATCGAGCATAGCGGCGGCGGAGCTGCTGGCCGTGGAATGCGATCTTCCACTGGTCCTTTCCGCCTCTTTTTGCGAAAAGGGCCTGGCGCCCCACTGCCGGGCGCTTGGGTGCAGGGTGCGGTCTTTTGGCGTAACGGTTCCGACCGTCTCGGCGCGTGCGGCGCTTCTCGCCCAGGGCTTGCCGGAAAAGGTCGTGAACGTGCTGCCACCCCCGGCGCCTCCGATCGACGATCGCGACGCGCGGAGACGGCGCGTGCGCGAAGAACTCGGTATCGGAGATCACCAGCGCCTGATCGTTGTTCCCACGGAGATGCGTCGTTACAGGGGACACAGGATCGCATCGTGGGCGCATGCCATTGTGCGCAAGGTGGTGGACGACCACCTGTTGCTGCTGCCGGGCGGCGGTCCGTTCGAGCGCCACGTCCGTTTTTTCGCCGCGACGACCGGGCACGACGATGAAGTGTTCTTCACGGAGAGGCGATACTCCCCTGCCGAGGTCCTGGCTGCGTCCGACCTGGCGGCTATCTTCTGCGAGCGGGACGGAGGCGTCGGGGCCCTGGTCGCGGCGATGTCGGCCGGACTGGCGATACTGGCTTCGCGAACGCCCGGCGTGTCCGAAGTGGCGCCGCACGAGGAAGCGGCGCTGCTGGCCGAACCGGCAAGCCCGCGCAGCGCCGCCGCTGCGCTGCTGCGAATGCTGGACGACGACGCCCTGGCGAAACGCCTTTCGCAAAACGCCCGTCGCAAGGCGGAGCAGAACTTTCAACCGGCTGCGTGCCGCGAAAAACTCGAAAGCATTTACGCGTCCCTCCGTTCGATGACGACGGCTTGATGGAGGATTCCGCCTGGCGATACCTATGTCTTCTTCAGAAACCGTTAATGACAGCCTCCAGGTCGATGCCGGTAAAGTAACCTTCGCCGACGAGCGGGCCTCCGCGCTTCTGCGCGATCGGATCGGCGAACTTTCGCACCCGGAGCAATTCGAATCGTGGGAGCGGATCAAGCGGAATTCGTCGCGGACGGTCTACCGCGGACGCATCGGGGGCAAGGAGGTATACCTGAAGCATTTCCACAGCCGATCCGTTATCCACCGAATCGGAAGGATCATGGGTTTCTCCGACGCGAAGTTCGAGATGCGACAGGCAAGGTACCTCTCCGCCCACGGCGTACCCACGCCCGGCGCGCTGGCGGCGACGTGCAGCGGCGGCGTGGAATGGTACGCTGCGCTTGGGGTCAACCCGGCGATGCCGGCGGACGATTGGCACACGGAAAAACTCTGCAACCCGAAGGCGAATCGGAGGGATATCCAGGAAGTGCTCGTGAAACTGGCGGAGCTGATCGGGCGGATGCACGCCGCGGGCGTGATCCATCACGACCTGCACTGCGGAAACATTCTCGTTCGGACCGACCGGGGCGCGGCGCCCCAGCTGGTTCTGACGGACCTGCACCGCGCTCGACGCAGCGGACGACTGTCCCGCAGGGCCAAGGCGGCGAACCTCGCACAGTTATTCCACGACCGATACGAACTCACGACGCGCACGGAACGCCTGCGGTTCCTCAAGCACTACCTCAGGGCGAACGGCGCCGCCGGAACGCTCCGTGGATGGCAGCTCATGGTGGAAGACTTCGCGTATCGCCACCGCCGGCGTCAGTACGCCCAGCGTGACCGTCGGGTGCTGGGTCGCAACCGCTATTTCAGCCCCATCCGCCTGCCGGGAGGCTGGAGGGGACAGGTCGTGCTGGCGTCGAAGCGCCGCCTGGCCGGTTCCAAAGCGGCAGGGATCGAGTTCACGCTTCAGCAGTGGCGCGAGGCGCTGTCGAATCCATCCGGCCTGCTGGAAGGTCCGGACGTGACGATTGTCAAAGACTCTCGCAGCGGGCGGGTTATTCGCCGGTATTTGAACGTCGGCGGGCATTCGCTGGACGTTTACATAAAGCAGCCGCGGCGCAAACACGCATGGAAGGCGGTGCTGGACTGCATTCGACCTTCCCGCGCCGCGCGCGCGTTTCGCCTTGGTCACGCGCTGCTGACCCGGAAAATCGCCACCGCCCTTCCGCTTGCGATAATCGAGAGGCGTATCGGTCTCTGCCCCGTCGAGAGCATCCTGATCACCGAAACGGTTGAATCGCCGCGCCTGGTGGACTTTCTCGGCCAGTGGCTCGCCCATCCACCCCAGGAGGCGTCCATCAGCGCGTCGCAGCAGCGTCAACTCGCGCGGGACGTATTGTGGCAGCTCGGAAAAATGCTCCAGCGGCTTCACGACAACAATTACGCGCATCGTGACCTGAAGGCTACGAACATTCTCGTCCGCTGGCAGAGCGGATCGCCGCCGGAGGTGGTCCTGCTCGATCTGGACGGATTGAAGCGTCTCTGGAGGCTTACCGAGCGGGCGCGCTTCCAGGGGTTGATGCGGCTGAACGTTTCGCTCCTGAAGTGCATGGAGGTCGGCAGGCCCGGACGGCTTCGCCTGCTGCTTGGTTACCTTCGCCGACCCGGCAGCGGGAGAATAAACTTCAAGCCGTACTGGCGGGTGCTGGATGAGTGGTCCGCAAGGAAGCTTCGCCAGCAGATACGCTCCCGCCGCAGGAAGCAGCGGGCTTCGCGGAGGCCCGGGCGATGAATACGCAGGAGCAAAGGAAATCCCCGCGCGCCCCCGGCAGGGCGCTCATCATCAAGCCCAGCTCGCTGGGAGACGTCGTGGCGGCGATACCGGTCCTGCGATCTTTGCGCCGAACGTTCCCCCACGTCCACATCGCCTGGCTGGTCAATAGCAACTGCGCAGCGGCGATTCGGCACGACAGCGACCTGGACGAGGTGATTATCTTCGAGCGGAGCAGGCTCGGAAGGTCCTGGTACTCTCCACCGGCGGCGATGGAACTGAACAAGCTCCTCAAGACGCTGCGGAACGGGGCGTTCGACTGGACAATCGACCTGCAGGGGCTGCTTCGCAGCGGGCTGCTTTCCGTCGCGACGGGCAGCAGCGTGCGAGCGGGCTTCGCCGACGGGCGGGAGTGCTCGCCGTGGTTCTACACGCACCGGATCAGCCCTTCGACCAGCCACACCATCGACCGCAACATCGCACTCGCGTGCAGCCTCGGCATGGACGCTCGACCGGAAGATTTGAGCCTCCAGGTAGCGCAGAACGGCCTGGCGTTCGCGGAGCGGATGGAACGCTCGGCCGGACTGAAAAGGGGCGATTTTCTGGTGTGCGTTCCCCCGACGAGATGGACGACGAAACTCTACCCGGTAAGACACTGGCGGACCGTCGTGAAACACTTCGCCGCACAGCTACCCGTGGCAGTGCTGGGCACGCCGTCCGATCGCGACTTGTGCGCGTCCATCGCGGATGGA
Source organism: Planctomycetota bacterium (assembly GCA_024275995.1). Taxonomy (GTDB): domain Bacteria; phylum Planctomycetota; class Phycisphaerae; order SM23-33; family SM23-33; genus JAJRYB01. The sequence continues at coordinate 8,173 of JAJRYB010000072.1, forward strand.
ATGGGCGCATCGGTTACGGACCTAGCCGGAAAAACCGGAATCGAGGAGATGGTTGGACTTATCGCCGCCTCGGCGGGAGTTATTTGCAGCGATTCAGCCGCCAAGTTCATCGCCCCCGCCGTCGGGGTCGACGCGACCGTCATTATCGGTCCGACCCGCGTGGAACTTACCGGCCCTTACCTCAAAGGTCGAGCCGTCGTGGCGGACGTGCCCTGTGCGGGTTGCCTGAAAAAATATTGCCGGCACGTCACGTGTATGCAATTAATCAGTCCGGATTCAGTCATGGACACAGCCCGGCGAATGCTTGCCGAGCGAGGACGGACATGCCGTTGAGATTCGTAGCAAGGCGCGTCAAGCGGTTTTTCATCTACCGGGTGCTGAGCCTGGACGATACGCCGCATCGGATCGCGCTGGGCGTGGCGATAGGGATATTCATCACGTGGACGCCGACGATCGGACTCCAGATGATCCTGACGCTTGCCCTCTCTGCCCTGCTCGGCGCCAACAAGTTCGTCGGTATTCCGTTCGTGTGGATATCCAACCCTTTTACGCTGGTCCCGATCTACGGGCCCAACTACTTCCTCGGGTGCCGCCTGCTGGGTGGAAAATACGCATTTTCGGAGTTCATGGAAGCGGTCGATCGCGCCTCGCAGATGAACAGCGGGTTCATTGCGAGAGTCCAGGGCTGGTGGGAGGCGATCTGGCCGATACTCGTACCGCTCTGGGCGGGGAGCATTATCATCGGAGCGTCGCTGGGCCTGATATCGTATGCGGGGGTCTATTACGGCGTAAAGGCTTTCCGCAGGCACCGGCATCGCGTTCACCCGGAGTTTTACGATCCCGGCACGGGGCAGAACATCGAGGCGGCGGAGGCTCACCACCACAGGAAGTAATTTTTTCCCCTTAATTTCCGTCCGGAAGGAAACAGACAGTTCGCCGGACGGCGCAAAAGTGTATAATACAGAAGTCTTCAAGTTGAGGTATTCGTGCAATGGCTATTGGCCAGAAACAGACCGTCACAAAGTTGAGGTTCTTCCTTTACGATCGGCCGCTTCATCCTGAGCTGTTCGACATTCATCTTGATCACCACGTCGTGAAGAACAGTTACGAGGCGCAGATCTGGGTAACAGGATGCGCGCACGTAATCGGCGTCTATCGCGATTCGCACACGCTTCTGGAGGCGACCGCCGACGCGGACAGCGAGCTTCCGAAGCGCGGCCGGCTGCTGGAAATGCCTTTCCGCGGCGAGAAGAACCACCAGCAGCAGCGCTCGGACGGCATCAATTACATGATGAACTTCCAGGTCGAGACGATGAGCCCGAAGGTCTACTCGCGGACGCATCACGATCTCGCCAGGCTGGGCGCGAGGCGCGGGCTGTTCGTACCCTTCCCCCGGTGGATGGTGCGATCACTGACGCCGTTTTCGTTCATCGATTACGAAGCCAAGCCAAACGAACTCCACGTATTCGCATTTCACGCCTTTCCGGAACACCTGACGATCATCAAGTCGCAATCGATTTTCGAAATGGCCTGATTTTTAATAGGGACGCTACCCTATTTAGCCGGGGCCAAAGGTCTGATTTAATAGGATTTAATAGGGACGCTACCCTGTTTTTGTTGTTCCAGCTGGTGATTTTAATTTTCCCGGCCTTCCCTTAGGCCTGGACTTGAGACATCGTCCCGTTTTCCGTTCCAGCCGCTTGATAAACTTGTCCGTCCCCGCCGGTCGCCCCGTTCTCGTCGCGGCGAGAAATGACTTGATCGTCTTTTCGTCCTGCCACGGTTCCAGAAGCATCTGCCTCCACTGCCGCGGCGTCCACTGTTCGGTAAGCTTGCACGGGTCGCTGAGTATCGGGTCAGGCCGCTTCTGGCAGCGGGCGGCGGCGCTGGACCACGGATATTCCCACGGAAGGTCCACCATCCCCGCGCGCACGGGGTTCCGCTCGACGTACCGCACCGCCGTCCAGAGGTGCGTCTCGTCCAGCGGACACGAAAAGAACCGCCCCTGCCACAACAGGCCAATGCCCTGCCGTGCGTTGAGGTACTGCGTGTATCGCATGTGCAGCGGCTTGAGGGCGCCCGCCAGCGACGATTCGGATTTCGGAACGACCACGAGGTGCACGTGATTACTCATCAGACAATATGCCTGCACAGCCAGGCCGTGAATGGTGGAATAATGTTGCAGCAGGTCCAGATATTGCGAACGATCCTCGTCCGTGAAAAAGACGTCCTGGCGGCGATTGCCTCGCTGGGTTACGTGATGAGGACAACGTGGAATGACTATACGAGGGATTCGAGGCATGTGCGATATTTTGCGGACGACGAGTCCCCTGTCAAGCAATAAATAGGGGTAGCGTCCCTATTAAAATCTATTAAAATAAAGGGGTTAAAGGGGACAGGCTTTACTTTTTGCGATTGTAGCGTAGCAGCCTTTAATCAAACAAAGTAAACAAAGCAGCCTGTCCCCCTTTAAAAATATGAATTTAAGAGGGACGCTACTGCTCTATCGAAAGGTTGTTTCCGACGGTGACAGGTTGCATTACAATGTCCCGGCGGCATGTCATCAAACAAAGGATTGAAAAATGGCCGAGAGCGGACTGCTGATCTCGCAGATGTATGACGTGACGACGGTGAACTTCCGCCACAGCTCGCTTCTGGACGGTTCGGCGGTCCAGGTCGTCGGGAAAGAACTGTACGTTCTGGTGGACGAGCAGGCTAGGCGGAAACTGCTTCTGGATTTTTCCGAAGTGCGATTCCTGTCCTCGACGATGCTGGGCGTTCTGATCGAGTTGCACAAGAAGTCGCAGAAGATCAAGGGACGCATGGTTATCTGCGGACTTAAGCCCGGCCTGAAGAAGGTTTTAAAGATAATGCGCCTGGAAAAGGTGCTCCTGTTCTCTGACGACGAGGAGAAGGCCCTGCGCATGCTGGAAGCGCGCCCAAAATAGGACAACAAAACAGCTTTCAACGCAGAGGACGCAGAGAACGCAGAGTTTTTTGTATCAACAACAAATAAAACAGCTTTCAACGCAGAGGATGCAGAGAACGCAGAGTTTTTTGTATCAACAACAAATAAAACAGCTTTCAACGCAGAGGACGCAGAGAACGCAGAGTTTTTTGTATCAACAACAAATAAAACAGCTTTCAACGCAGAGGATGCAGAGAACGCAGAGTTTTTTGTATCAACAACAAATAAAACAGCTTTCAACG
>JAJRYB010000073.1 GCA_024275995.1 Planctomycetota bacterium
CGACTCGCCTGCGATCGAGCGGCAGGGCGTCTCTGGACAAGCTCGCGCAATTCCTGCGACGCATGCCGTGCAAGGTGATCGTCAGCGAGTCCAGCCTGTCGTTATCGCCCGGTGGAACGTCTCTCGGATTGCAGAGGTCGGTCGCCATCGTGCGATACCTCACGCTGAAGAGGCGAATAGCGAGGGGGCGCTTCAGCACGTCGTCGCGGCCGCCGGACACCCCTTCATCCGCGCACAAGGGTCCGATGGTGGCGATTTCGCTGATGTCGGAAAGGACCTACCAGTGACGCGCAGGAAACCACCGCCACAGGAACAGGCAGACGAAGTACCAGCGTGGATCGTGTCTTTCTCGGACATGATAACACTGCTGCTGGCGTTCTTCGTACTCTTGCAGGCCTTTGCGCATCAGCGGGACCCGGAGTTGTTCTTCGCGGGGCAGGGATCGTTTCGCCGGGCGATATCGGGAATGGGCATTCCCGATTGGTTGTATGGCCGCCAGCCCAGCGCGAAACGGAGTTTCCTGCGGATTCGATACCCCATGGAAGAAACTCCCGAAACCGAGTATCGCGAAAAACAAAGGAATCCCGACAACGAGGACGAAAATATCCGCAGGATATTTCAGGAACTTTCGAAGATCATGGAAGCCAGGTGCGTCGATATCGATGAGAAGCCGATAAACGTCGTGGCGACGCCGATTCAGTTCACCGCATCGAGCGACGAGTTGAACGAGAAGTCCAGGGAATATCTGAAACGCTTCGCAATGGACCTGATCCAGAGCGTCAATCCGCGGGAAGCGAAAATCTGCGTCGTCGGATTTGCCAAGGACGTAGCCGTAATGGACAAGAGCCTGATCCTTTCCACGCGTCGCGCCGAAGCGGTGGAACGATACCTGCTGGGTGCCCTGCGGAACTCCGCGGGTGGTTCTCTGCGGTGGCGGTCTTACTCCTGGGGCGCAGGTGCGGGAGGGTCTTGGAGCCGGGCGTTTGGAATCGTGCCCGACCGATCCTACATAGTTCTAGCCGTCATGAAAGCCGAGGTGCCAAATGGCAGAGAATGAACCGGAAAAAGTCGAGGAAAGCGGCGGCGACGAAACGCAACCCAAGCCGCTTATGAAAATACTGCTGCTCGTCGGAATAGTTTTCGGTGGAGCAGGCGCGGGGTATTTCGCCGCGAGCTTCCTGATGAACCGTCCGTCCCAGGCCGTCGCCGCTACTACTGCGCCGCAGGACCAGGAGGACCCGCCGCTTCCACCGGACGATAACGAGGAAAGCGTCTACCACGATTTCGACCCGATCACGGTGAACCTGGACGAACCTCGCATGGCCAGGTACATCCGCGCCACGATCATCGTAGCTGTCAAGTCCAGCCTCGATGGCGACGTGGCGGCTACACTCGAGAGGCGTAAGCCCATGCTTCGCGATTGGCTGACGAGATATTTCGCCGGATGCACGCTGGAGCAGGTACGTGGAACTACCAATCTCAATCGCATACGTCGAGAGATCAAGGATGCGTTCAACGAGATGCTCTGGCCGAACCGCAGACCCAGGATCGATAACATTCTGTTCAAGGAATTTGCAATCCAATGACCTCGGCGAACGCACAGGACGACCTGTCAATCGTTCAGCGGCTTATCGCCGCCGCTCGTAATGCTCCTCGCGACGCCGGCGAGCAGGAACCGGCGGAAGATTACGACTGGTCCGTTCCCTGCCGGTACACCGTCGGCGAGACCGAGACGATCCAGACCTGTGCGAGTGCGACGGCGTCGGAGATATCCAAAACGCTGGGCAGCTATCTTGGTCGGGAGATTGCAACCCAGCCGCTCCCGATAGCGATGTTCTATGCACGGAAGCTTCCGGAAATCGATCACGAAACGCCTTTGCGATTGACGCACCTTCTCTGTGGTGGAAATGTCTGCGGATACGTTGCTATCCCTGCCGCTCTTGCTATCGGATGGGTTTCGCAGCTCCTGGGAGCGGTCAAAGTCACCGGTGGCGGCGAAAGGGAGCTCTCTTCCCTGGAAGAGGATCTCCTGATGGACATCATGGGGGAACTTGTCCGGGCGCTCTCATCCGCTTCGAAGGCATCCGGAGGATCATCGTTCAGCCGGGGCGACGAACTGATGACCGGGCCCGAGACGCTCCCTGAAAGCCATCCAGGCGAGTATTGCAGATTCAGCCTTCAATTGAGCGGCGACGATTCGGACGCCGTGATTTCCTTTGCGATTCTATGCGACGTGCTGGATCCCCTGGTGGGAGGCCCGGACGCCGCCAGGGAAGAAACGCCTGAGATCAGGCACAAAAAAATACTGCCGCACCTCGGACATGTGTGCGTCCAGGCCGAGGCGCACCTTGGGACGGCTTTTGTGACGATGCGGGACCTGGTGGCGCTCGAACCGGGCGACGTACTGGTGCTCGACAGGCGGGCCGGCGAACCCGTGAACCTTCTTGTCGATGGGAAGGAAGCGTTTCTGGGAATACCGGCGACCTCGCAGGACAAATATGCCCTTCAGATCCACTCAATCTGCGATGGATAGGCCGCGACCGGGAGCGCTTCATCAGGATTAAAATGGCGAGATAATCGTAACAGATGAAAGGGTAATCAGTTATGGCCGAAGCACAGGCTACCGAACAGCAGGATGAGCAGACGGGCGAAGGCGTCGAGGTCCAGGACGCGGAATTGAACGAAGTCATCGACACGGGCGCCAAGAGTGCCGGCGGGCAGATTGGAGTTATCCTGGACTCGGCGATAGCGATTACCGCTTCGATGGGCAAGGTGGAAATACCTGTCCGAGAAATACTGGAACTGACTACTGGTTCAGTAGTTAAACTCGATCGTCGCCAGGGCGAACCGATAGATCTTCTACTGCGTGGCGTGAAGTTCGCCACCGGGCGCCTGGTCGTCGTCGGCGAGTATCTGGGCGTACGAATCGAACAGATAGAGGACCCCGAGCCGGTTGAAGAAGGGGATGTGTAAACTTTTTCGACGATTCGTCTGATTTTCCACTGTTGACGCTTTTGGGGGCATGTCGTAAGATCAGTCGAACCAAGCTGTTGCGTTTGGCACGTCATATGCATATAGCCTTGGGATGAACAGCCATGCTACCTCCTCCGAAAGCTGCCGCGCAAAACCGTCAAGGTTTTACCCATTTTGCGCCCTGATTGCGTGCCTTGTTGCGCAGGCGACGCTAACTCTTGCAGCTACACCTACTTCCGGTCCCATCACGACGGCCTCCGCACCGAGTTCCATGCCCTCGTCCGCTCCGGCGGATCGCCTGGTCCTCACCGGTCGCTCCGATGCGAAAAAAATCCCGACCCGAGGCTCGTCTCCAACGACCGGGTTAATGTATCAAATGTTGGCGTCGATACTTGTGATCGTGGTACTCGGGGCGGCGGCGATATTTGTGGTCAAGCGTGTCTTGCCGAAAGTCAAAAGCCCTTCCAGCGGGAACCTGACCGTCAGGGAGACGGTCTACTTCGGACAGAGAAAAAGCCTGCATATCGTCCAGGTGGGTCGGAAGAAACTGCTCATAGCCGCCACTCGTGAATCCGTCAGTATGCTTTCCGATGTTACCGACGCCTTTGACCCGGATACGCCGCACGGCGAGGGGGGCGGCGAGGAGTGAAGATTTCGCGGAAGGTCATCCTGGTTGCGGTAACGGTGATGCTGGCGAGCAGTGTCTGCCTGGCCCAGGATTCGCCCGCGGACTCGCCCGCGGACCCGCCCGCGGACCCGCCCGCCAGGAAAAACAACACGTCTCTGCCGGAGGTAGGGGACGTGATGGACGTGATCGAGAAGGCGACCGCTCCCAAGACCGACGGGAAGGGCGGCGACTGGTCAACGCCCATTCGCCTGGCCGTGGTCTTCACGATGCTGGCGCTGCTGCCGAGCCTGCTGGTGATGATGACGTCTTTCACGCGGATCGTGATAGTTCTCTCCTTCGTCCGGCGCGCACTGACGACGCAAAACATCCCCCCGACGATCGCGATAATAGGCCTCTCGCTGTTCCTGTCGATATTCACCATGTCCCCTACATTCGGGAAGATCAACTCCCAGGCTCTCCAGCCCTACCTCCAGAACAAGCTGACCTTCAGGCAGGCCTGCGAGATTGGAAACGCGCAATTGAAGGATTTCATGCTGCGTCAGACCCGCGAGGGCGACCTGAGCCTCTTCGTCGAGCTTTCGGGGATCGAGGCGCCCAGGACGCAGGGTGACATCCCGGCCTACGTGGCGATTCCATCGTTCGTGATCAGCGAGTTTCGAACCGCGTTCGAGATGGGGTGCCTGCTGTTCATCCCGTTCCTTCTGATAGACCTGGTGACGGCGGCGATACTGCTCAGCGCGGGAATGATGATGCTGCCCCCGGCGATCATTTCGCTACCGTTCAAGATCATCCTTTTCGTGCTGGTTGACGGCTGGCAGATCATGGCGCGGACGCTGGTTACGAGCTTCCGCTGAGCGAGGTAACTATGGACGGACAATTCGTGCTTTATATAGGTCGGGAAGGGTTGAAGACGGCGTTTCTACTGGCGGCGCCGGTGCTGGTGGTGACGCTGGTGGTGGGGTTCCTCACGGCGATGCTCCAGGCCGTCACGTCGATCCGCGACATGACGCTGGGGTTGGTGCTGAAACTTGCGTCGGTGGGTGTGACACTCCTGATCTGCGGGGGGTGGATGCTGCAAGTCGCGTCGAACTTTACCAGAGAGATCTTCCAGCATATGCAGGCGATTGGTCGCTGATGAACGAATGGATCGTAATCCTGTTGCCTTTTACGCTCCTGCTGGGCAGGACGGCGGCGTTTATCGGCGTGCTTCCGATCTTCGGATCGATGAGCATTCCGATGCGCGTCCGCGCAGGGGTGGCGCTGTCGGTAACGGTATTTTTTGCGGTGATCACCCCGCTGCCGGATCTGGCGCCGGGGCAGTTTCACTGGCTCTCGTCGTCAATGCTCCTGATCGCGGAAATACTCGCCGGTATCGCGATGGGACTTGCGGTTCGCCTGGTGTACATGGCCGTCCAGCAGGGCGGGCAGATCGCCGGGAGACAGCTCGGTTTCGCCGACGCCGGCGTTATCGACCCGGTCACGAGCGAGCGGACGAGACCCCTGGCAATGTTCTTCCAGGTAACCTTCGCCCTGTTTTTTCTTGCCGGCAACGGCCATCACCTGCTGCTGCGGGTGATCGCGCGAAGTTACAGGATATTCCCTGTGTCCAAGCCGCCGGAGATCGCCTCGCTCGCCGGTGGCCTGGTTACGGCGGGTTCGACGATGCTCCTGTTTGCGCTGAAACTTTCCGCCCCGCTGCTGGCGGCGTTTCTGGTGCTGGCGGTGGTGCTGGCGATTCTTGCCAGAGTGCTGCCGGAGATGAACATTCTGCTGACTAGTTTTCCGCTGCGCATCGGGTTGGGTCTGTTAATGGCGGCCCAGCTCGTCCCGATCATGGGTGCGTTTACGGACGAGCTGGCAGGATGGATAAACCGCTTCCTGATTTCGTGATACGAGCTGAAATCCGGGATTTGAGATTTGAGATTCAAGATTTGAGATTCAAGATTTGAAATGAGGTCTGAGATTTCAAATTTGAAATATGAGATTTTTTACCTTCGACAGGCGACGATGAAAAATGGCAGATCAACCGGCCGGCGAAAAGACCGAGCAACCAACCGAGGAACGGTTGCGACGCGCCCGCAGGGAAGGGCAGCTTCCGCAAAGCAAGGAGGTGCCCTCCGCGCTGATGCTGGGCATGCTCGTGATCGTACTATCACTCTCGGCGGGAATGCTCCATCGGTTTTTCGTTTCCGGAATGCAAGTCGGGCTTTCATGCGACGGCGCCGGAGCGATGGACAGCGACAGCTTCACCGGACGCCTTCGCTCTGCGGGTCTGGAGGCGCTGCTGGCGGTTTCTCCGTTCCTCATTGCCGGGGCGGCGGTTTCGATCTTCGCGAGCGTTATCGTCGCCGGGTGGACCTTTTCGCCGAAGGCGGTTGGGTTCAAGCCCGACAGGATCAATCCCATTCATGGGTTAAAGAACCTCCTGTCGCTGAAATCGCTGGTCCAGCTTCTGGTCTCTATCGCCAAGCTCATCGTCGTGGGCGTCATCGTCTACGAATTCATCCGTGGCGAGATGCAGACCTTCATGCAGCTTGTCTGGGCGACGCCCACGTGGATGTTGGCGACGATTTCCCGCATGGCGCTGGGAGTGATGTTCCGCATCACGATCGCCCTGATGGCGATTGCCCTGATCGACTGGCTGTACCAGCGATGGCAGTGGCGGCGCAAACTTCGCATGACGCGACAGGAAGTAAAAGAGGAACGCAAGCAATACGAGCTTTCCCCGGAGCTGCGCGGACGGATACGAAGCGTCCAGATAGCGCTGGCCTCCAGGCGAATGCTCCAGGATGTTCCCACTGCCGACGTGGTGCTCGCCAACCCGACCCACGTCGCCGTCGCCCTGCGATACGAAACCGGCGAGATGGACTCGCCGATCGTCGTCGCGAAGGGTCCGGAACTGCTCTGCGAAAAAATAAAGGAAATCGCCCGGCATCACGGGGTTCCGGTGTTGCATCGGCCGGAACTGGCCAGGGCGCTCTTTTCCGGCGTGGACGTCGGAGAGCCCATACCCGAAACGCTGTTCGTCGCGGTGGCGGAAGTGCTCGCACTGGTTTATCGCCTGCGGAATCGGCACGCCGGCGCGTCGGGAACGAACACTAACGCATGAGTAAAGATAAAGAACAGGCCGCCGCACCGCTCATAGGCGAGAAAGGCTCGAACCTCAAGGGCCTGCTTGCCCATAACGACATTGTCTTCGCCCTTGGTCTTGCGGTCGTGCTGGCGACGCTGCTGATTCCGCTTCCGACGTTCCTGCTGGACATGCTGCTCTCGTGCAGCATTGCCGTGTCCATAGCCACGCTGATAATCGTACTTTCGGCGAGGGAGTCGATAGAGCTTTCCACCTTCCCGTCGCTGCTTCTGTTCGTGACGTTGTTCCGCCTGAGCCTGAACGTGGCTTCGACGCGTCTGATTCTGCTCCAGGGCGACGCCGGGCAGATAATCAACACGTTCGGACACACCGTGGTCGGAGGGAACCTCGTGATCGGCCTGGTGGTCTTCCTGATACTCGTCATCATCCAGTTCGTCGTCATTACGAAAGGCGCCGAGCGGATCAGTGAAGTAGCTGCGCGTTTCAACCTGGACGCCATGCCCGGAAAGCAGATGGCGATCGACGCCGACCTGAACGCCGGGATGATCGGCGAAGATCAGGCGCGCGAGCGGCGTAAGAAAGTCAGCCAGGAAAGCGAATTCTACGGCGCCATGGACGGCGCCAGCAAGTTCGTTCGCGGAGACGCCATCGCCGGACTGATAATCACGGCGGTAAACCTCATCGGTGGATTCGTCGTCGGAATGATGCACGGCATGTCGGCGGGCAAGTCCGTCGAGACGTACGGGATACTCGCGATCGGCGACGGGCTGGTTACGCAGATACCAGCCGTCGTTATCTCGACCGCCTCGGGGTTCCTGATCTCCAAAACGGCAACCAAGAGCAACCTGAGCACGGACCTTATCCGGCAGATGTTCGCACGCGGCAGACCGCTTGGGATCGCGGCCTTCCTGTTCGGGGCGATGGTGTTCATACCGGGGTTCCCGAAAATCCCATTCGTCGTTCTGGCGATCGGGACCGCTCTGCTCAGCCGATCGCTGTTGCGCCAGGAAAAGGAAGATGTCAAGAGTCACGAAAAACCCAAGGCGAAAACTTCCACGGACGATTTCCCGGTCGAGGAACTGCTGGACGTGGACCGCGTCTGCGTGCAGGTGGGGCCGCGACTGATAAAGATCGTCGATCCACGGCTCAAGAACAGCCTCTCCCAGAGAATCGCGCCTTTGAGGCGCAAGTTCGCCCAGCAGTACGGCGTTATCCTTCCACTGGTGCGCCTGAGGGACAACGTGTCGCTCGATGGCGACGAATACGAGATACGTCTGAATAATCACGTTGTCGCGTCCGGGCGGCTCGAACCGGAGATGTTCCTGGCGATGGATCCCGGAACCGTCACCGAAGAGGTGAAGGGGCGTTCGACCGTCGAACCGGTGTTCCAGCTGCCGGCTATGTGGATCGGCGCGGACACCAAAGACCAGGCGGAACTTGCCGGGTACACCGTCGTCGATCCGGAATCGGTGCTCGTGACGCACCTTTCCGAGACGCTGCGACGACACCTTTACGAGTTGCTTTCTCGCGACGACGTGCAGCAGCTCGTGGATCGGTTGCGGAACCGTCAACCGTCGCTGGTCAACGGCGTTATCGGCGAGGTGGTTCCGATAGGTCTGCTCCAGCGAGTACTGCAGAACCTGCTGCGGGACTCCCTTCCGATTCGCGACCTGGCGCAGATTATCGAAACGCTCGCGGACAACGTTCCGCACACGCGCGATCCCGGGAGGCTTACCGAGTTTGCGCGAAAGGCCCTGATCCGCACCGTTACCGAAAGCGCCATGGACGCATCGGGCAAGATCAAGGCGATCGTTCTGGACCCGGCGCTGGAGCACGAGCTTCTCAGTGCATCTTCGCAGAACGAGAGCGAGGGACTGGTCATTCCTCCGGACAAGGCGATAGATTTCAGCCGGCGCGTCGCCGAAGCGTGGCGCTCGGCGATGGACAGCGGATGCGACAGCGTGGTCCTGTTGTGCGATTTCAAGCTCAGGGGGCACCTGGCGAACATGCTCGCCAGGCAGATTCCGGATCTTTCCGTCATCGCGTACGACGAAATCGCGATAGGGACGGAGATCGAATCGGTGGAAACGGTTTCACTCCAGGATCAGCCCGGAGCGATCGTCGGTGTGTGATAACGCTGCAGGGACGCCGCAAAACGACGGGACGAGATGAGACGGATTGCGACAATCGTAGGAGCGACGGGTTTTTTTGTGCTGGCGGGCGCAGGATACGCCAGCGGCGTGTCGTGCCTGACGGTCGGCCTTCGCGCACTGGCGGGCGCGGGCATCCTGTACGTCCTCGTGATCGTCTCCGGAAGAATAGTCGTGAACATGATAGTCGATACGATGATGAAAAACGCCGCTTCGGCGGCGAGAGCGGACAAGGCAAGTCGTGACCGAAACCGGTAACATTGCGAACCACGCGGGCACCCAGGCGCTGCGGGCGAAGGTCTCCCGGGCGTATGCAGCCCAATCGCGCGAAGCGATCGAGGAGAAGTTGATCCTCGATCACCTGCCGCTCGTGAGGCACATCGTCCAGCGAATAGCGTCCAGCGCGCGGAGCGGGGCGGACAGGGAGGACCTGATCTCGGCAGGTACGCTCGGACTGGTTCGTGCGGCGAGGGCGTTCGATCCGGGCAGGGATGCCGTTTTCAAGACCTACGCCTACATCCGGATTCGAGGCGCCGTCATCGACGAGCTTCGTGGAAGGTCTTTTATTCCCTCGACGGTTCGCAGCCAGTTGCGTCGCGTCCAGCAGATATACCAGGTATTCGCGGCTGAGTACGGACGCCCCCCCGACGACGAGGAACTCGCCGGGAAGTCTGACCTGTCGGTGAGGGAGCTTTACCGCACACTCGAAGAGGCACGCCGGCAGCACTTTCTGTCCATACACGGGTTGAGCGACGATCATCCAGCCCTCGGCGCCCTGATACCCATAGACAGCGGTCCTTCGCCGCAGGACGAGGCGTCCCGCAAGGAGCTTCTGGAGTCGCTGGCCGGGGCGATTAGGGAGCTTCCCAAGCGGGATCGCATAGTTCTTCTACTGTACTACGAGCGCGACCTGACCATGAAAGAGGCGGCCCGGGTACTGGGCGTCACCGAGTCCAGAATAAGCCAGCTGCACGCAAGTGCGGTGTTCAAACTGTCGATGAAGCTGGGCGCCAAAAGGAGAGAATCATGAGCGCAGCCACCAGCCGATCCGTAGGCGCCGCGGGAACGCCGGAGATTCGCGGGCCCGCGCGCATCTCGCCGCGACAGGGCGGAGTAACCAATCGTACCTCGCCGGACGGAAGACGCAAGCGATCCGGCGACAGGGAGCACCCGCCGGAAGAACCCGACCCGACGATCGAGGATCAGGCGGAAGATTTGTCCCGCAAATCCCGCGAGGCAGACGAACCGAGCGACGAGGAGGGACACATTGACTACCTGGTCTGAAAAACGAAAAAACGAATTACGGGAAACCTACGAATGACACAGGCGACGGCAGGAATAGTGAAGAAAACGATGGTCAGGCCCGCAGGGTCGCGAAGCCTCGGTGCCCCTCCGCGGGCGGCGCCGACCCGCGCCGCCTCGAGAGCGCGCATCGTGGAGCTTAATGACGAGGCAGCCATCGTCGAAATTACCTGCGCCTGCGGTAACAGGATGCTTCTGCGGTGCGAGATCGCTACGGACGAAGAAGGCTCCTGACCGGCAGGAAATGCACGAAACGAATAACGCTAAGGAGATTTACCATGAGCAGCGCGATAGTAAAAGCAGCACTGGTGCTTGCGGCGATGATGGCCGGGGCAGGCTGTGACCGGATGGTCTATTCGGTGAAGCCCCAGCCCGTCGATAACAGGAAGGACACGCCATCCAAAGGCGATTCCGGATATCTGAAGGATATGGCGGTTCGTTCGGAAAAGGTCGAGGGAACCGGCGCGGTCGAACAGGCATTGCAGTGGTCCGAGCGATACTCCAAGGTTGCCGAACAGCTTGTCCGTTTCCAGCAGCAGAAGCAGCTTGACGATGAAAAGCTCCGTGCGAGCAAGGTTGAAGTGGAAAAGCTCCGCATCGAGGTGGCCCAGGCCAGGAAAGAGTTGCAAGATGCAAATGCCTTCCTGATGGAGCAGAAGAAACAGCTCGCTAACTGGAAGAAGAACGTAACGGGGCTTCAATCGCAGAACCAGCAGGCGCTTCTGACGATTATCCGCTACCAGGAGCGGATCATAGAACTGCTCGACGGCGAATTGCCCAAGAGCGGACCCCCTGTCGCGCCCGCCGCGGCGACGGCGGACAAGACGGAGATATCCAGGATAAAGGACACCGGCGGTGGAATCACGAATTAGACATCTCACGACGATTGGGCTTTTCCTGCTCCTGGCGGCGACGGGTTGTGCCAGGCAGGACGATCCTCCTCCGATCGGGTACTGGCTGAGCAGCTCTCAGGACGCTTCCCGGCTGAGGCGAATACTGTTCGTCGAAGTGGGCGACGCTTCCCGAAGCCCGGAAGTTGCCCGCGGAATGACTCGGGAGATTACACAGGCCATTCAGGCGCAGAAACTCTTCCACGTTACCGTTATTTCGCGCGACGATCCGGCATGTCGCGACCTTCCGCTGGACATTCGCGGCCCATACGACCTGCGCCAGATTCTCGCGATACGCAAGGGCCTGGAGTGTGACGCCGTCCTGTTCGGCACGCTCACCAGTTCGCAGTCCTACCCGAGAATGCAGGTCGGACTTTACATGAGGCTGATAGATCTGCGGAACGGAAAGCTGATCTGGGCGGTGGACCACACGTGGGACAGCACGGACAAGGTGACAGAGCAGAGGCTTCGCAAGTTCTTCGAGAAGCAGATGCGCGGCGATTACGACCCCGTGCAGTGGCGCCTGGGGTTGGTCAGCCCGAGAGTGTTCCAGAAATTCGTAGCCGGCGAAATCGCCGGGTCGATCCGGCGATGAGCCAACGGAAGAAAACAGCAGGGACGGAACTTTAATGAAAAATGACTTTTTTCTCAAAAAGAACTTAAAGTATCGTTCTGGCAGATCGACAATGACAGTGACGGATGATTGGAGATATTACGGTGCGAGTTGAAGGAACACATGGGCCGAGGCCACAGAACTTGCCGCAGGAGAACCGCCCGGTCGGTAAGGCGGAGACTGCCGGGAAGTCCGCTGTTCCACCGGGCGCCCCGGACGTGGAACCACCCGGAAAGACAAAGCCCTACATTCGCGCCGCAATGGCGGCCGATGAGATCAACCTCCAAGCCGTCGCAGAGGCGAAGGAACTTCTCGAATCAGGCCGGTTGGACTCTCCCCAGGCCGCCCGACGTGCCGCCGAGGCGATAATTCGCCAAGGTATCTGACCGGCGGACTCATTCCAATATAATCTCTGCTTAAATCAGATGTTACGACATTTCTTGAGGTTCCCGCGATCCTGGCGGTATTCCAATACTCGATAGGCGGCAATAACGGGTATTCTCGGAAATAAAATATTTTTCTCCCCAAGATCCTCAAGTTATCCAGATTGCCATCGATAATGAACGTATCGAAGACGGCGTAGATGAGGTTCCGAATTATCATGATTGTATCGATAACATCTTGAAACTCCATGAATTGCAGGCTGCGTGGGTCTGCAAGTTTTTCACTATATGATGGAGAGGGAGAAGACACATGCTAGCGATCAAGAACAACCTTATGGCAGAGAATGCTGCACGGCAGTTGGGCAAGAGCTATGACTCTTTGGCGACTTCCGTGGAAAGGCTTTCGTCCGGCCTGCGCATCAACAGCGCGAAGGACGATGCGGCCGGTCTGGCCGTTCGCGAATTGATCCGTGCGGACATTGCCGCCCTGGGACAGGGTGCCCGCAATGCTCGTGACGCGATCTCCATGCTCCAGACGGCTGAGGGTGGCCTGTCGGTGATCGACGACATCCTGGTCCGCATGCGTGAGCTGGCCGAGCAGGCCGCCACGGAATCGTATTCGACCACTCAGGTTGGAATCATGCAGGACGAGTTCGACGAGCTGGCTGCGGAAATCACCCGTATCGCCGGTAACACCGAGTTCAACGAGATCAACCTGCTGAACACGACCGCCGCGGAAGACATCGAAATCGCCCTGGGCGGCGGGCTTGTTGCCGGACAGACGATCAAGATCGATCGCCAGGACATGCAGGCGACGACGCTTGGCGTCGGTGGAACGGTCGAAATCGCATCAGGTCGCGGCGTCTCGGCGACCGGCGACGACTACGTCACTGGTGACAATGCCGCCGACGCGCTGACCTTCACGTTCGACGGCGACCAGAGCGCTTCGGTGACGGTCGGTGTCGGCAGCCTGACGCTCGCCGAAGTCGTTACGGCGTTGAACCAGTCCAGCCGGGCCGCGGTTTCCGGATGGGAAATCGCCTCGTCTGCGTACAACAGCGAGACCGGTCAGTACGTCCTGAAGCTCTCGCATCACACTGCCGGGAACGTAGCGTTCGCCGTTACGAACACCGGCGCCACGACGTGGGCTTCCGGACTTGGTGGCGACGCGGTTGCGACGGCTGGTTTCGTCAACACAGACGGCGCCGACAGCCTGACCCTTGGCACGCAGGCGGCGATCACTGCCGTCGGGAACGCCATTGACACCAAGGACGCCTACCGTGCGCACCTTGGTTACATGATGAACCGCCTCGAATCCGCCGCCAGCGTGGTTGACATCCAGGCGGAGAACCTCCTCAGTGCCGAAAGCCGTATTTCGGACGTTGACGTGGCGACCGAGATGGCGTCCATGACGCGGAACCAGGTGCTGGCGCAGTCCGGCATCGCCATGCTGGCCCAGGCCAACATGATGCCGCAGATGGCACTGCGACTGTTGCAGTAATTTCCACTGAATACCTGACTTGAGCGGCGGTCCCGGTGAGTGTTGAACGACCGCACCCCATGCCCCGACCGACGGGGCCGACCGCCCGAGTCTGTTGAAAGCAGGTTTGACGGGACCCTCGCCGAGATGGCGATGGTCCCGTTTTTTTTGAGCAACGTTGCAAACACACCGGCGAAAAGCCCTCAAGCATCCTGCGGCTCGCTCGATAATGAATTGTAGAAGAGCGGCGAATCGGCCGACAAAGAGGCCGAACTGGAGTCGGAAATGAGTCTTGCCCTTTCAGGAATCTTCTCGGGAATTGACACGGACGTCTTGATATCCGCGTCGATGGCGGCAGCGCGTCGTCCGCTGGGCCGCTATGCAACCCGGAAGAATTCGTGGCAGAGCAAGCTCTCCGCCGTCGAGGAAATCGAACGTCGCATGGACCAGTTAAAGGCGCTGGTCGATGACCTCCGCGACACCGATAACCTTCGCCACGTCAGCGCCGTAAGTTCCAATACCGACGTGGTATTGATTTCCGCCTCGACCGGGGCGACCGAAGGCGTCCACGACGTGATTGTTGACAGCCTGGCGCTCTCGGAGAAGGAAATCCACGTCGGCGTGACGCCGACGGAGGCATGGACGAATTCGCTGGGCGTCACCGATGGGGACACGGAATACATTTCCGCCGCCGATATATCCGACGCCACCGGCACGGACTACAAGTTCGTGTTCCAGTTCGGTTCGGAAAGCCAGGTCGTCGTGGATCTCAGTTCCTACGACGCAACGGGCATCACGCTGAACCAGCTTATCAGCGAGATAAACACGGCTGCGGGATACACCGCGGCGTCCGCTGTCTCGTCCAGCGGTTCCTACAAGCTCCGCATCCAGGCATCGAGCGTCGGGGACAACGCCCTGACGATCACCGAGGACGATTCGATCTCCGTGCTGGACAGCACGGACGATTTCACGCAGAGTGTCGATGGGGCGACTGGAGCGGACACGCTCATCGGCGCTGGGCAGTTCGTCTACACCTACAATGGCGTATCGCGCACGATTACGACTACCGCGTCGAGCAATCTCGGCGGCCTGCGCGACCTGATCAACAACGACGCGTCGAATCCGGGCGTTACGGCGAGCATCCTGGAATATGAAGCCGACGCCTCGCACAAATATCATCTCGTACTCAGCGGAAACGACAGCGGTTCCGACTACGCGATCACGATCGAGGCGTCCACGACGCTTTCGGGATTTACCCCAGGCGCCAACTGGACGCAGACGCAGGCCGCCCAGGACGCCCGTTTTCGCGTGGACGGATACCCCGCCGATCCGAACTGGATCGAGAGATCGAGCAACAGCGTCTCCGACGTGATTGACGGGGTTACCCTGACGCTGCTGGATGCCGGAACGGTGACGGTCAATCTCAATCGCGATACGAGCAGGCTGAAGAGCGATCTCGAAAACCTCGTGGGCGTCTACAACGGACTGGCGGACACGATCGATTCGTCCTCCGGATACGACTCCGCCACAGACACCGCCGGCGTGCTGATAGGCGATTCGGGACTCAAGACGCTGCTTTACAGCATCAGATCGTCTCTGACGGGTTCGCTCAGCGGTTTCGAGAACGGATTGGACAGCTACACTCTACCGTCGCAGATCGGCATCGAGATCGACCGCGACGGACAGATGAGCATTGACTACACCGTTCTGGACGAGGCGCTGAGCGACGATTACGCAGCCGTGCTTGCAGCGATCGGCGCCGTGGGAACCGGTGGAAGCGACACGTCCTACATCCAGTTTAACAGCGCCGAATCGGGCACAACCGCGGGCACCTACGACGTGGAAGTCGATTTCGACGCCGCTGGAACAGTTATCGCAGCCCGCATCCGCTCCGAAGGCGAGAGCACCTGGCGCGACGCCACCGTGGACGGGAACGTGATAACCGGCGGCTCCGGAAATCCGGAGCAGTACCTCGAGATGACGGCTATCTGGGACAACTCCCAGTCCGGCACGCCCTACACCCAGTCGGGCCAGGTCCGCGTCCGGCAGGGATTCGCCGGTAAGCTGTATGACAAACTGGACGCAATGCTCGACGTTACCGACGGTACGATGACCATCAAGAAGGACCGATACAACGACGCGATCGACCAGCTCGATAAACGGATTGAAGCGCAGCAGAGTCGCCTGGAGGCCAAGGAAAAACGGCTCAGGGCGAAATACGCGCGACTGGAAGCCGCGCTGGCGAGGCTGGACAGCCTTCGCGGGTCCTTCGACGCGCTGCTGACGCAGCTCAATGCGACGAACAATGGTTAGGATTAG
>JAJRYB010000074.1 GCA_024275995.1 Planctomycetota bacterium
AGCGCGGCAGCCGGATGCCGGTCTTCCGTAACGTCTTCATCGACATCGGCGACGAGCAGTCGCTGGAGCAGTCGCTGAGCACGTTCGGCGCACACGTCAAGCGCATCGCTCATATACTTCGCAAGGCGGACTCCTCGTCGCTCGTGCTTCTGGACGAGTTGGGCGCAGGGACCGATCCCGACGAAGGCGGCGCGATCGGACAGGCCGTGCTGGACGAGCTTCGGCGCATCGGATGCCTGGGCATGGCGACCACGCACCTGAGCGTGTTGAAGGCCTACGCCTATATCAACGATCGCGTGGATAACGCGTCGGTCGAGTTCGACACGAAGACGCTTTCGCCGACGTACCACCTGATGATCGGCACGCCCGGCGAAAGCCACGCGATTACCGTCGCCCGTCGGCTGGGGCTATCCAAGCGGATAGTGAGCGACGCGCGCGGGCACCTCGACAAGCAGGGAAAGCAGTTCCGCAAGGCGATTCGCGCGACGGGCGAGGCGCGCCGCGTCGCCGAGGAGGCACGCACCGAGGCGCACCAGGCGCATATCGCCGCGGTGTCCCAGCAGGAGCAATACGAGTCGAAGCTCGCCGAGTTGCACCGGCTTCAGGACAGGATCGAATCGTGGATGGTGAGCCTCTCGCAGCTCAAGAAAGGCGATCCGATCGTGGTTCCCTCGATTGGCAAGTCCGGCAGCCTGGTTCGATTGGAACTGCACAGGCAGCTCGCCGTCGTGGACGTCGGGGCCATGCAGGTCGAAGTGCCGATGCGGGATCTCATGCCGGACCTTGGCCAGGGCGAAATCCGCGAGCAGATAGCCGACCTGCGAAAACAGATCCTCCAGCAGGCGGCGCAAACCGAACAGGCCCGCGGCGAGGTGAAACACCTCCAGGAAGAACTCCACAGAAGCCTGCACCAGCAGCGCCGGCGCGCCAGTCAGTTCGACGCCTGGCTGTCGGCTATCGGGCGAGTGAAGGTCGGCGACGAGGTGCCGATCGCACGCAAACCGGGAAAGGGCAAGCTCCTCCGGATGGACCTTCCGGGCCTGCGGGCTACCGTGAAAACGCCCGGCGGCGAGCTGGAGTTATCTATCCAGGACCTCTTCCCGCAGAGCGGACCATTCGCGCGAAAAAGCCCCCGTACCGATCGAAAATATTCCCGCGATCGCGGCGGGAAACAGCACGAACGCCAGGCAGAGAGACCAATGGTGAGGCGAAAGCCCGAGTCCAGGGAAGCTCGCAAAAATCATGATGCCGTGATGGCTACGGAGCCGGGACAACAGGTATACGTCGTTCCGTTCCAGAAGCGGGCGACGCTCGTTCGGTTCAAGGAAGGCAAGTCCGTCGCCGTCGTCCAGTCGGGCATTTTCGAGATGGAAATACCCGTTTCCGATCTCGATCCGGTGCACGGGAAATAAAACCAGGGGCAGGGGATCTGAGATTCGAGATTTCAAATTTAAGATTTGAGATGATCTGAGATTTCAAATTTGCCTGCCCTCCATAGCCCGCAGGGCGACGGAGGGAGATTTGAGATTTCAGCTTTCAGTTTCCCCTCAGGTTTTCACGGAGTCCAGCATCACCACCGCTACCGGACCGAACAGCAGTATCGGCAACCAGGCCGCCCACACCGGTGGCAGGCCGATGTATCGACACATGTATATCAGCGCGTAGTAGGCCCCCACCATCAGCATGCACAGACCGGCCGAGGCCTTGATGTTCCGCTCGCGAGACAGGATGAACGGAAGACCCAGCAGAAGCATCAGCAGGTTGCTGATAGCGTCGGTCACGCGCGCGTGGCGGGTAAGTTCCACCCCGGCACGGTTGGGAATGTGTTCAAGGCGAAGCATCTTGCTCATGCTGCGGAAGGACATCAACTGCTGCGCGCGCCCGGATTTACGCAGGATCAGATCCTGCGGCGTCAGGTCCGAGACGATGAACAACTCGCCGTCTTCCAGCAGCCAGTGGTCGTAACGATTACGATTTTGATCCGACGGGCGGGACCGGGCCGCTTTCCCGGTCAACCGGGGCTGCCATGAGGCGGACTTTGCCGTGAATATGCCGATTACCCGTGCGTCGGGAGCTGGCACGAACACGTCGCCGCCCTCCTCGCGAGGAACGAGCTTCGAGAAGAACGTAAAGGTCGGTCTTTCGAGTTTGCCTCCGCGCAGGCGTCCGGCGGCGCTATCATCCGACGAATAGGGCGCGGGTATGAATCGCTCGGCGCGAATCACCATATCGTAGTCCTCGTCGCTCGCCCAGACGTTTCTGATGGGCCGATTGCTTTGTTCGGGCTGCCTGGCGAGCGAGAGCAACTTCGACGGACTGACGTACGTGCTTATGTAGCGGGAGTCCTGTATGCTTCGCCAGACCTTCCCCCTGCGGGCCGTACCTTGCAGCCTCCCTCCGAGGATGAACCACCCGGGCAAATCGCCCATTTTCGCGTGACGCGCCTCGGTGCCGAACGCCTGCACCTTCAGGTTCAGCAGTTTTTTGTCGCGTCCCAGCACCAGCGGATTCTGCATTCGCCCGGTCGTCGGATTGAACCACTCCGAATACCAGACCGTCCTCTGCCCGTCGGTTATCAGGCGAACGTTGAACCCCTTGCGCTTACCACCCATTTCGTCCGGTTTAAGAACGAGCCTGTCGGCGAAGGCCGGTACGAATATTTCCTGGTCGATTATCAACAGGACGTTCAGCGCCATCGCGCCTATAACGATCGGCCAGACCACGCGATGCAGGCTCACCCCCGAGGCGAGAAGCGCCACGAGTTCGTTGCTGCGATTCATCAGGAAGATCGTGGTGACCGCCCCCATCAGGATCACAAGCCCGCCCATCTGCGCGATGTACTCCAGCAGCTGGCATCCGTAATAGATGGCTATGATTCCCATCACCTGCCAGGTGGAGCCTTCGTGTTCCGCGAATTCATCCATGTTCATGAACAGGTCGATCACGACGCGCATCGACATCATGACCACGAACCACAGCAGCGTCGAGACCAGGAAGTTTCGCACGATATATCGGTCGATGATCTTCATGGTAATTTAAAAAATCCCGCTCACTTCCGAATCTGGCGGGCGTATACCCACACCGTTGCGCCGAGAAGCATTATATCTCCGGACCATATCCCCAGAAGGCCCGTAGCCGTCGATACCGACTTGTTGACGACGAGTTGCTTGCCCATCAGCACCATGATAATTACCAGCAGCGCCGGCGCCAGGGACAGCACGAACGCGCTGATGACCTGCCCGCCTCGGAAAATAATCCCCAGCGCGGCGCCCATCGCCACCAGCAGAAAACAGCTCACCCCGTAGGCGATTCTTCCGTGCATTTCCGCGACGATCTTCCTCAGTATCCGTCCGACCTGCTCGTTCTTCAGGTACTCCAATTCTCCCCAGATGATCTTGTCGTCGATAATCTCGCGGATTTCTTCGGGCCGCTCGTAGAGCGCATCCATCTTAATCGTCGCGACCTTCTCGCTGATCTCCGCCGGCATCGTCAGTGGTCCCAGCGGGCGACCGAGGCGCATCACGCGCTCCGTATCGTCGCCGTCCAGACGCACCGACGTTTCACCCTCCAGCTTGATGGACACGACCGACGATTCGGATCCGGGCGGAATACCCGCCTCGATCTTGGCGGTTTCAGGCCGATACTCGCGCCAAATGACGCCGTCACGTTTTTCCCGAACGATCACATCGAGCGGATTGCCCTGTCCGTCCACTCCCGCCGAGAGAATGGCGGCGCCTTTCAGGTCGATTTTCACCTTCCCGGCGGAAATTTCGCAGCGGCTGGGCGATCCGCCGTCCAGATTGGTGGCGCGCATAAGCTTATCGTACGACTTGCCCGCAGAGATGGTCTCGGCGACGTCCTTCGCCAGGAGCCGATGACCTATCCTGCGCATGATTTTTTTCAGCGAGCGCCTCACATCCGGGTGCTGGGACGGATCCTTGAGAATGGCCTGCAATTTACCCCAGTCGTAGAACGACGGTCTTGCCTTGGCGAACCTTGGCACGCGAAGCCACCAGATGGACTGCCTCCGCCCCTGCCCGACAAACCCGCTACCCGATTGAATCGCCGTCGGCTCGATCAACTGCACGCAGGCATACGTTTCGTCGTCGCGATCATATATCCGGATAGTCGCCAGAGACGCCACCACGATATTCACCGTTCCGGGTTTGCGCGTGTCGGCGATTACGCACCCGTAGACATTCAGCTTGTCGCCATCTTCCGAAACGTCGTCGGCATGGACAAGATACCTATCGGTCTTGAAGCTGTTCTTGGTCTTCAACTGGTGATAAACGATTTTCTGCACGTTCGCGCGGACGACCTGTTCGCCCCGGCTGGCGAGTTGCGGGGCTACGAAGTTGCTGAGAATCAGCGATGCTATCGTCACCAGGCCGCCGAGCACCAGCGCCGGTTGAAGCACGCGAAGAGTGGACAGGCCGCTCGCACGGCATGCCATTAACTCCCGGTCCTGGCTGAACCGTCCATAGACGATCGTAGCCGCGAACAACGCAGCCACCGGAAGCGTCAGCGAAAACATCACGGGGAGCGTATAAGCGAACAACGCGATGACCTGGTCGCTCCCGAGACCCTCTTTGCGCAGAGGCTCCATGATGGCGAAAATCGTCATCACGAACGTAAACGCCACCAGTGCCAGCAGCGTCACCTTCAGCAGCTCGCGAGATATATACCAGTGCAGCGTCTTGAGCAAACCGCATCTCCAGGCTTTCGGGCTTCGACCGCTGAGCCTTCCCAGCGCAGGCAATACTGGAACCGATCAGGTATGGCAATGCAACAGTGTTCTGGGCGTTGGAGGCTCTTAGAAATGAACGGCGATCAGTGGCGAGGGGCTGGCGGATGATATGGCGGCGAGTTCGGCGTATCTGCGGATTGCCGCAGCCATCAGGCCGTCAGTGCGCCGCGGAACCCGTCGGCAGCGCACTCGAATCGGACGTAATCGCGCAAGAGCCTTTTCGCCGCAATCAGGAGAAATCGCGTAAACGTACCGGCCACCACCATCGAAAGGCGCCGCGCGAAGCGACCGCTCTCCAGGCATAATGGAAAGGCCGCGATTCATCGTCTTCCGGACCCTCCGGCTCCGGACGCCTCCAAAGGCGCCGCAACGACTGAAAAAAAACGCCTCGCCTCCGTGCGTGAACCCTCTCCGACGAACCCAGCCGCCGGAATTCCTCAGCAACCCATCGTAACACAATTCCACGATGCGCCAAGGCGTGAAATGGCGTTTACAACCGGCCGGTCCGGGCGTACCATCAATGGCGCATCTCGCCATTTCAACACTCAGCGGGAAAGGAGCGTCACATGGCACTGAAGATCGAAAAAGTGGACGTATGGGCGGCACCTCTGCGCGACAGGCCGGGCAGCCTCGCCGGAAAGCTATGCGCCCTCGAGGATGCGGGGGCGAATCTCGGCTTCGTCATCGCACGCCGCACGGGGAAGAAATCCGCAAAGAAAGGCGTGGCGTTCCTGACGCCGCTTTCCGGCGCCAAGCAGCTTGCCGCCGCCCGGAAAACCGGCTTCAAGAAGACTAAAAGCCTGCATTCCGTGCGAATTGAAGGCGCTAACAGGCGCGGCGTGGGCGCGGAGATAACCACGGCCCTTGCCGAAGCCGGCATCAACATTCGAGGCTTGTCGGCAGCGGCTATCGGCAGCAAGTTCGTCTGCCACGTCGCCTTCGACAAGACTGCCGAGGCAACGAAGGCGGCGCGCGTCCTCAGGCGACTGTAGAACCCGTACTTGACCGTCCGCAGCCGCGGGTGCGATACTTTCCACCATGAACGCAAACGCCGACGGAACGGACGGACATCTCGACGCTTCGGAACCGCTGCCGGGCGTCAAAGGCCGGGCGGGGGTTTCTGCGCCGAGAGGCGCCAACGCGCAAGACCGGGAGAAAGAGACCTGATGCCCCAAGACACGAAGTACTTCCTCGAAACGCCTCCGGACGACAAGCTCAACATGAACGCCCTTTTCGAGCACGCCGGAAGGGTAAACGCCAGCGACCTGCTTATCACCGCATCGGCGCCGCCGATCGTTCGCGTGGACGGCGGATTGTACCCAGCCACCGACGTGAAGTTTACGGGAGAAGACACCAGGCGGCTTGTCTGGAGCCTGCTGAACGAAACGCAGCAGGAGCAGTTCGAGCGCAAGCGGGAGCTGGACTTTTCGCTGGCGGTGTCCGGAAATTTGCGTTTCCGCGCGAACGTGTACTACCAGCGTGGTACGGTGGCGGCTGCGTTCCGCCTGATATCGAACGAAATCCCCACCCTCCAGGAACTCGGGCTTCCCTCCGTCGTCGAGGCCATGACGCTGCGTCCAAACGGATTGATTCTCGTGACGGGACCGACCGGTTCGGGAAAATCGACGACGATGGCGTCGATGATCGACCTGATCAACACTACCCGGCGCTGCCACATCATAACGGTCGAGGACCCCATCGAATACCTGCACACGAACAAGCAGTGCATAATCGAGCAGCGGGAGGTGTTCGCCGACACTCTCAGCTTCACCAACGCGCTGAAGTACGTGCTCCGGCAGGACCCGGACGTGATCCTCGTCGGCGAGATGCGGGACGTCGAGACGATCGGCGCCGCCATTACGGCTGCGGAAACCGGGCACCTCGTCATCGCAACGCTGCACACCAACGACGCCGTCCAGTCGATCGACCGGATCGTGGACGTTTTCCCGCCGCACCATCACAACCAGATCCGCGTGCAGCTCGCTTTTTCGCTTATCGGCGTAATCTCCCAGCAGCTCATCCCGCGCTCGGACGGCGACGGAAGGGTGCTCGCGGTCGAGGTTCTCATCAAAAACAACGCCGTCGCAAATCACATCCGCGAGGGAAAGACTCACCAGACGCGCAGCATCATGGAGGCGGCTCGCGGCGAGGGCATGATCACAATGGATTTCCGGTTGAAGGAACTGTACATGGCCGGGCTTATCACGTGGGATGAGCTTTCGCGACGGATAACTTCCCAGAAGATGCTCAAGGACATACCCAAACCAACAGCGGCGCAGGAATAAGAAACTATTGTCACACTCATCGCAGAGATCGCTGAGAACCTGCCGGCAAGCAGGCGCAGAGAAGTAACGGGATTGGGTTTTTGAAAAACATTTTCTCTCTGCGTTCTTTGCGTTCTCTGCGTTGAAAATTGTTTTAAACTGACTTCCAACACTTACACGGCACACCGATATGATTTCACGCGTGCACAGCAGCATGCTCCAGGGCATCGACGCGATCGGATGCGAGGTGGAAGCGGACGTTTCCACCGGCGGGGTGGGCGAGCTGAAACTCGTGGGACTCGCCGAGGTCTCCGTCAAGGAGAGCATCTCGCGCATCCAGG
>JAJRYB010000075.1 GCA_024275995.1 Planctomycetota bacterium
AATTCCCGTCCGTGAACTCCAGTGTATGTTCCGAACTCATAACGACTCCTTTGCGATTCCGAAAGTTTTTGGTTTTTTGGTTTTACGCGAACCGTTTCCGAATCGTATTCGCCGGCGCGGAAGATGTCAATCAGCCGGTCCGGAAGCATTGGGCGGCGTTTTTCCAGGTCCTAACGACGCGCTATTCCTCCTTGATCTCGATTTTGCGCGTTTCCGCCGTCGCGGCCTTGGGTAAGCGCAGTTTCAGCACGCCATTTTCGAGCGACGCATCGATCTTGTCCCGATCCACCTCGTCACCGAGCGCGAACGCACGGAAGTATTGCCCTCCGACGAAGCCGCGATACGTCGGCGCGTAATCCTCGCCCGGATCGTCCAGGCGACCCTGCGCCTCGATCGTAAGAACGCCCTTGTCCACCCGCACGTCCAGCGAGTCCGTCTCGGCGCCGGGAACGTCGGCTACGAGAACCGTCACGCCGTCTTCGTCGTAGATATCCACCAGCGGCGCGAACGTTTCGGACGACTCGTTGTTCACTACCCCGGCTGCCTTCACCGTTACTTTCTTGTCAGACATCGCATTGCTCCTCACGTTGTCGCAGGTCTGGTTGAACCTTTCCCGCACGAAAGATTTTTCGATTTTCGGTTTTTCACTCGTTCACTTGACGTCGATCCGCTGGGGTTTGGCCGCGTCCGACTTCGGCAGGCGGATCGTGAGCACGCCCGCTTTCAGGGATGCGTCGATCCCTTCGCAAGCGATCTTGTCCGGTAGTACGAGAGTCCGGCTGAACTCGCCGGATCCGCGCTCTCGGCGCTGGAAGCGAACCTTCTCTTCGTCGGCGCTGGATTCCTTGACGCCCTTGATCGTGAGCGTCTCTCCGGTAATGGACAGGTCAACGTCCTGGCGTTTCACGCCGGCGAGTTCGCATTGAACGATAATATCGTCGCAGCCGTTGAAAACGTTTATCGGAGGATACGTCCCGCCCCCGATTCGCTGCGCCGGGCCGAACTCGCCCCGCCCCACCAGGCGGTCCATCTCACGCTGCAAGTGCCGCAACCCGCCGAACGGGTCCCACCCACCGGGCCATCTGAACAGTGCCATTATTTTCTCCTTTCCGTAATCCGGTTCTCGCCAAATCGGAATCTCGAAGAACACATCCATCGACGGCGTTTCACCAGGCGCCGGCGACCTGCACTATATCCGTATTGCAAAGGCGATACCAGCCGGGTGCAATTATAGTCCGGGCTGGGATTTGTGCATAATTGCCGGGGAGATTTTTCATGCCGGTTTGTCCGGGATCGGGCACCCGTCGGCAGTTTT
Organism: Planctomycetota bacterium; assembly: GCA_024275995.1. GTDB lineage: Bacteria > Planctomycetota > Phycisphaerae > SM23-33 > SM23-33 > JAJRYB01. The sequence continues at coordinate 1,316 of JAJRYB010000075.1, forward strand.
GGCAGGTTTGAGATACATATGCAAATGAAACGCACTCTCGAATCTGAACCGGTTCCGGAACGGCTTGCTTTTTGACGGAGCGCTCGTCCGTCGCCGCAAGCTGGAATTCCCGTCAAAAAGTCGAGCAAAGTAAGGACTTGTCCTCCATAGCTCGTTCGGAAAATGAACGACGGAGAATGGCCCGGGTGGGATTCGAACCCACACGACCTTTCGGCCAGGGGATTTTAAGTCCCCAGCGTCTGCCAGTTCCGCCACCGGGCCGCGGCATATCGTGCAGAACTTACAATACGTCGCGGACGGTGCAATTCAAAGTCCGAATTTGATAGCCAGCCCGCAGGCCAGGAGCATCGCACCGGCAAGGGCATGCGAATATTTTCCCAGGCGCTCCAGCCAGGCGAAGCGAAGCAGGCTCAGGCCGAATGTCATCGCCATTACAACCGTCATCATCGTTCCGATCGTAACGACCGCGAATACGAGCGTCACCATCAGCATGCCCCACAGGCTTTCCTTGGCGGCAGGGTACATGAGAATCGGGATCAGCGGCTCACAAGGTCCGAACACGAAAATCGTAAACAGAATCCACGGCGTGATGTTCGCCTTGGTCTTGGCCTTGGCGTCGTGCGGGTGCAGATGCCCTTTTTCGTGATCGTGTTCGTGGACGTGCGACGAACCGCTCGCGTGTGCGTGCAGGTGCGTGTGGGTCTTTCCGCGGATCGCGCGGCGAATCCCCCATACCATGTAGACAAACCCGAATGCCGTGAGAAGCCAGCCGGCGATTTCACCGCGAGCGGATTCGACGTTTTCGAGTTTGAAAACCGCAATCCCGACTGCGATTCCGATCAGTCCGAGCACCACCGAACTTGCGACGTGTCCGACGCCGCAGAGGAACGTGACCCACGCAGTCTTGATGCGCGACCACCCGCGCGCACGGGACATGGCGATGAACGGAACGTAATGGTCGGGACCTATCAGCGTGTGAAGCAGGCCGATGGATGCCGCCGTCACGGTCAAGGCTATTAAATCGCTGGACATTGGTATCAAAACCTTTCTTCGATTCGAGTATCGTGCGGTAAGGAAGAAGGGATTTTACACGCCGTATTATTTATTTCAAGAACGTAATACGCTGGAAAGTAAAATATTTCACGCCACGATTTGAAATCGTCAGATGATGCGGATACGACAAAACTATCCCTCGGCAGTGCCGAGGGCTTACGCTTTGCTTCTGTTTTTTCCGATTAACCAGTTAACGAGTCAACTTTCCTCACTTCACCGTTTCGAGGATCGGGGCGGACAAAAGCCCGTGGTCCGTCAACAGGTACGAATCGGTCCACTCATGGCAGTCCGGATCGAATTGGCCCGGGCCGGTCCACTGTCCCCAGGGGGCATGCAGGGGTCCGAGTATGTTCTTCCTGCCTCCGATGATATCGATCTCGACGTCGTTTTCGCCTTCGTGCAGCGCGTCGGTGATGTCCGCGGCGAACGGCGCCCACGGCAGTGCGAACGTCTTTCCGTTCACCAGGATCGCCGCCGCGGTGCAGGCTACCTCCGGCAGGCGAAGGCGAAGCCTGCGCCCCGGCTTCGGAGCGGTTACGCCCAGGCGGTACTTCACAGACCCGCCGTAGAAGTCCAGGCCCTTCGAGACCCACGAACCCAACGGCAGCTCCGTGAGAGCGGCCGTCATCGTAACGTCGCTCCATGTGTGCTCCGCGCCGCCTCGACGGGCAACGCCGAATTCACCAACCAGGTAAAGGTCTTCCAGTTCCATGTCCGCACGGTAATCCATCCGAAGCGTCACTTCGTTGTCGCCCGTGCGAAGCAGGTCGGTGATATCGATCGTCTTGATATCGCGATCGACCCACCACCCGTCCACTTCACCGACGGCAAGGCCGTTCACGGTTATCTCGAAATCCTCAGGCCGCTCTATCGCCAGTGCGCACCTTCCGGGCAGAGAGCTGACGTGGAAGCCCCTGCGTATTTCGCATTTCGCTCGCGGCCTGGTGTCCACCACGCCGCTCTTATAGAGATACCAGGGCTGATGCCCCATGCCCATCCGGCGGTCCAGTCCGAATCGTTCACGAATCAGCGTGTCGGCCTTGAGCGAATGCACCGGCTGGGAGAACTCCTCGTCGTTCAGGCGGAACGTGCAATAGTCCAGCGGAAGCGTGTTCGGCTCGGTAAGCTCGACAGGGAACGGACCTTCGAGCGACTGCGTATCCAGGATTTTGACGGGTTTCGCCGGAGCGCCCGCATCCGGAACCCGCAGCCCCAGGCTGATCATCGCCGAGGCGGTCGGGGGAAGGAGCAGATCGAACTCGACGCGATCGGCGAGTTTCCTGGACTTCACGCGGCGTTTCCCGCCGCTCAGCGCGTCCCAAAGAACCACCGGTCCGCGCCCCGCGACGCTTACATGCACGCAACGGTCGTGTTCGCGATCGTGCGACTGGAGGAACAGCACCTGCCCGCTGCCGAGATTACCGGTGTCGGACGAGCGGACCTTGCGAAGCATCGTCCAGATGCACCGCTGCTGGGCGTCGTTTTCAGTTACGGATACACGCCGCGCAAGCAGTGTTTCGATGGTGGGGATAAACTCCTCCGGCGAGGGCCCACAGATTTTCGCCTCTGCGGAAAGGGCTGCGACGTCCTGCGATCTGACACCGTCGATACAATCGGGAACCTGCCCGATGAACAGGACCTTCCCCCCGCCGGCGACAAATTCCCGCAACAGCGCCGCGGTGCTCGCGCGCAACGTCAGGGAAGGCGGAACCACGACCAGGGCGTAACTCATCTTGCCGATTTTCAGGACGTCGCCCTTCGCTCGAGCGTGTTTTTCCATCAGCGACTCGTCGCCGAAATCCCAGTCGTAGTGCTCGCCGCTGAGCGTGTAGATGATGGTTTTCAGCGCCTTTGACAGGGAATCCCGCGAGGGCGTATTTTCTTCTTTTTCGTGCAGGCCCCAGGCGCTTTCCACGGGATGGACGACGAGCACGTCCCGGACGGCCTCTCCCCGCGTGAGCATCAGGTTGATCCGGGCGAAGTAATCCTCGACGCTGCGATAGTATTTCCACCATGGGCTGTGCTCGAAGATGCTCGCGGGATAATCGCGTTTCGCTCCACCGGCCAAGGTGTAATGCGTCAGGTGCGGACAGCGGAAATTCACACCCGTCGCCGCCTGCCAATCGCCGATAAACTTGTGCCCTTCGAGCGGCCAGTCCCATCCGGTGCAGCCATACATCTCGCTCAGGACACGCTCACGCCCGAACTGGTCGGCGACGCTGGAGCACTGCTTGGCGGTGGCGAGTTCTTCCGCCTGGTCGGATAGAATATCGATTCCGGGCCACTGCATGTGCTTGTAGTGAGGCATCGCGGCGCCGACGTCGATAATCTGCCGGGGGAGGGATTCCTCGCCCAGCATGTGCCCGGTAAGGGCAATATCGTGCTTGCCGCACCATCGCCCGACCTGGGCGCTGAAGTTCTCGACGAACAACTCGGTCGCGGTTCGAAACAAGTCATGCCTCGCCCGGACGAACTGATCGTCGGCCATTTGGAGGACGGCCTCGGGAAGTTTTTCGATCAGGTCGTATCCGCGACGGCGCGCGAATTCCTGCGGCATCCGCGTGGTCCAGGGTATGCGGGCCAGTTCGTTTTCGACTTCCGTCCACATGTGGGAATAGTTCGGCTCGTCGGTGAAGATAGCCGGTATCACCCCGCCGAAGTCCTTGCCGAATCTCTTTGCGTATTCATCGTGCGTCACGCGAAGGAACTCCGCGACCGGTCCGCGGCGCATCAGGTCCGGCGCCGCCCCGTCGTTGATCCAGCCGAGCGTCCTGGCGACGATGACCTGAAACAGGATCAGCTGCTCGCCGTCTTCCGCCTTCTCCGCCCTGCGGCAGGATTTCACCCGCCCGCCTTCGTCGAGCGTAACGGCGAACTTCGCTATGGTCTTGGCGCCCATGATCGCGTCGGCCTGGCGCACGGCGCTCAGGGCGACCATCCGGTTGCGTGGTTTGTCGCGCGTGACCAGTCCGCCCGCCGGTCCGCTGGGCCAGCGGTCCTCGTCGTACAGGTACGCCTTCATGCCAAGCTCGCGCGCCTTCTCGACGCACGCCGAGACGCATCGGAACCACTCCTCGGAGAGGTACGGAGTCTTGAGACCGTAGCGGCTGTGCATGAAGAACCCGCCCATTCCCGCCTCGTGCATGCTTTCTATCGCATCGCACAGGCGGTCCGGCTGAAGCTCGCCGTTCCACGACCAGAACGGTGCGCTGCGATAAATCGACGGCGGGTTCGCCCATACGGAATCAATCGGTTGCTTACTAGCCATGTTGTCTCTCTTTCCGGAGTGGAACTCCAAAACCAGTAGCGGCGTATTTTCCCCCCCGCCTTGAGAGTGTCAACCGAAATCATTTTTTTTACGGGCCTCCAATCCACGGTGCGGGGCGAATCGCGATTCTCCGGATTTACAGACCGGCGCACGTTGCAATTGAGTTAAAGATGTCGGATAAGAACGTGTACTGACTCTATCCGAATACACTTTCAGCATTGGAGAACGAGAGATGAATATTGCAACGGTCGTTCTAGCCATCGTTATCGGCGGTGGTAGTGATTACCGGATCGTGCTGTCCAAAGACGCCGGTCCCAGCGAACAGTGGGCGGCGAAGGAGTTGGCGGCGCATATCGAGGAAATGACCGGCGCGCAACTGCCCGTAATCGTCGAAGGAGCGAACCTTCCCGCCAAGGCGATCCTTATCGGCGACGGAGAGGCGGCGAGGAAACTCGGCGTCAAGATCGATCACAAGAAACTCGGAACCGACGGGTTCGTTATCAAGTCCGTCGGTCAGCGTCTGGTAATCGCCGGGGGGCGCAGGCGCGGAACGATGTACGGCGTGTATGAGCTGCTCCACAAGCTCGGCTGCCGCTTCTGGGCGCCGGGCGAGAGCACGATACCAAAAACGAAGGACATCAGGATCAAGCCGATCGACATCGAGAAGATCCCGGTGCTCGAATACCGCGATATGCTCTACGGCGACCTGTGGCAGGGAAGGCGAGACAGCGAAGACCCGAAAAGCCGTGCACTTTGGTACGAAGGACGCAAGTGGTGCGCTCGCAATCGCATCCACGCATCTTATCACAAAATGCCGGGCGATCGGGACGGCGACCTGATGAACCTCGGACCTATCCGGATGGACCGGGGCATCGCACACGGAATGATCAAGTACCTGCCGGCAAAAACGTATATGAAGGACCACCCCGATTGGTACGCGCTGCGACGCGGAAAGCGGATGAAGGACCACCTCTGCCTCGCCAACGAGGAGGCTGCGAAGGAAATGGCGAAGAACGTCATTGCGGCGCTCGACAAGCATCCCGATTGGAGGCTGATCACGCTCGGACAGGCCGACAACAACAACTTCTGCACCTGTGACGCGTGCAAGGCGCTTGTCGAAAAGCACAAGGCCAACTCCGGAATGATGATCCACTTCATCAACCGCGTCGCACGCATCGTCAGGGAAAAGCACCCCGACGTTTACATAAACACAAACGCCTATCGCTGGAGCCAGGCAGCCCCTGTGGGTATCAAGTGCGAAGATAACGTAATGATCACCATCCCTCCGATCGCCTGCAATTACTCCGAACCGCTCGTCAACGCCTGGCCTCAGGAAAACGCCGATTACAAGCGGGACCTGGAAAACTGGGGAAAGCTCACCAATAAAATCTACATATGGGACTACACGACCAACTTCGTTCACTACGTCCAGCCATGGCCTAACTTCCACGTAATTTCGCCGAACATACGGTTTTTCGTCGAGAACAACGTGCGCGGCATTTTCAACCAGGGCAGCCACACTACCCCAAACGGCCAGTTCTCGAAGCTGAACATGTGGGTACTGGCCCAGGCGATGTGGAATCCCGGATCCGACAGTATGGCCCTCACAAAAGAGTTCTGCCTCGGCTATTACGGACCCAAGGCAGGCCCCCTCATTTACGAGTACATCACCATGCTGATCGAGAAGGTCGTCAAGGACAAAATCCCCATCTGGGCGACGCATCGGACGCATCTCAGTTCGCCGCACCTGACGCCGGAATTGATCGCCGCGGCCGAGACGCTGTTTCTCAAGGCGGAAAGCATGGTCAAGGACGATCCGGTTCTGCTGAAGCGCGTTGAGACAGCACATTTCCCCGTGCTTTACATGCTCGTTCGCCGACCTTACGTTTTCTTCGCCGAGACCCTGAAGCGTAACCCCGAAATCACCTGGCCGGGTATCTGCAAAAAATTCGCGCGCGTCGGACGAATGGCCGGGATCAAGCGCGTCGCGGAAGGCGACCATTCCACCGAGCTGTTCGACTGGGCGGATGATATGGCCGGACGCAAAGGCGACTTTCCGCAAAACGTCATGCCGGATGAGATCAAGGGGATCGACCCGTCGAAGGTAACGTTCATCCAGGCGGCCCAGTTCGACAAGAAGGTCAAGTTCATGACCCGCGTCAAGGGAGCATCCGATGGCTGGGCGCATCGCATCCGTACCCACGGCTGGTCTATCACCAACCGCCTGCTTCCGCCCGGCGATTTCACACCGGGCAAGACCTACCGCGTGTTTATCCGCGTGATGGGCAAGGCCAGACCGGGCGCATCGGGAAAGGCGCTGGGCTTCGGCATCCACCACCCCAAGAGACGACGCGTGAGCGCCACGCTCGACGCCACACAGATGGACGGGAAGTGGCGCGTCGCCGAGGTAGGAAAATGGGAAGCCAGCGAACTGGGCGGGTCTTTCTACATGGCATGGCATCCGAACGCCACGAAGACCGGTATGTTCCGCGTCAAGGGCCCCGACGGTAAGACACTGCCCCCGGAGAGCTACATCGACTGCCTGTGGCTTATCGAGCAGGATTAGAGCAGCGACAGTTTGAAACATCGTATCGTCCGGTCTTTTCAGGACAAACTCGGCAAGGAACGAGAATACAGGTCCGGATGATCGGGAGACAGTTGCCGATGGATTTTTACCGGAGAAAATATGTCCCGAAGAAAGAGCCGCTCGATAATCATCCCCGCGATGCTCGCGGTAGTGGCACTTTGTTCTTCCTAGGTCTTCGCCCAGGAAAAGCCGGCAGCGATGTCCACGAATTTGGGGGTATGGGTCAAGAATTCCATTCAACCGGCGCCGACCGTCAAACCGGTAAAACTTCCACCGACGAAACCCCAGCCGGGTGACGGTCAGACCGAGAAGATTTACCGTGAGGCGATCGCGTGGTTCAGCGGAGCGGTGAAGCGCACCGACGCCCTGATTGCGCCGGCCGAGTCGGCCGCCAAACGCATTATCGCGGGCGGCGAGCTTTACGCCGACGGTACGAGCGGTTTTGCGATGGAGATGTTCAGCCGGGCCGGGGGATATGGATTCCTCAAAAAATGGTCGGGCGAACCGATCAAGGCGAACGACGTGTTGTTCTTTGGTATGATGCGTTCCCGCGAGCCTGACTATGAACATTCGCTGACGGTATTGACATGGAAGAGCAGGCGTATACCCGGACAAGTGATGCATTTTTCAAGTCGCCGCTGGCCTTACGTGAAACGGACGATCCCCACGATGAAGCTCGACCGCTGGGGCGGACGACTTGCCCTGATCGACACCGACGGGCCCGACGGCTCGTCATGGTCGGATATTTCGCTGAACCAGATGGCGACGATCGCCACCGCCTGGGCGCTCCAGGGCGAGATGTTCGCGGCAGCAAGTCGGAACGGAAAAACTCTCGCCACGCTGGCCAGCGACGCCGAGCCGAACGGTAAGCTTTGGGATCGCTCGGTCCGGGGGAAAAAGCTGAATCCCAGGTTCAAGCTCCCGGCCATACCCGCCGGTAAGATCAGCAGGGAATATTACCTGGCCTGCCAAAAACAACTCGTGGCGTTCCTTAATTCCGATCAGACCGGGCAGGTGCGATTGGCGGCCGAACGGTTAGCCGCTGCGGTGGCGCGGGGCAAGCGGGTGTTCGTCGTGATCTCCGGACACCTGCACGTAACCGGCGCCCTTGTCCCCCGCTCGTTCCGGGAGAGTGTGATCGTTTATGGCCGCCCGTGGCAGTGGCGCGATGAGGTCCTGGAGAAAGGCGACGTGCTGCTCGATTTCGGATATCTCACCTACCCGACAAGGCGCGCCGATAAGGCCCTGAAACGCGGGGCCGAAGTGGTCACCATCTCCGTAGCGGACGGTCCGACCGACAAAAACCGCACGCACATCAAGAGCCTTTGGTCAAACTGGGACTCCGTCATCAATGTAACCGGATACCCGGTGCGTATTCTCCCCAGCTCGGGCGTCGTCCAGACGGTGCAGTGGTACGCGCTGATGGATGAAACGGAAAAAGCGATGAAGCGACTCGCCAAGCGCTCACGGTGACCGATCTTCGGCGCACTGCCTCAGGCATCTTCGTCGTTATCGCCTTGGCCCCCTTCCTTCGGAAGCTGAAAGCGTCGTCCCGCCTCGGCCCAGGCATCGACGTATTTCGTGGCTTTCGAATCGACCGGAGGGTTCAAACGGAACTTGATGTAGCGGATCACTCCCCAAAGCAGCAGAAGGAGGGTCAGCCCAAGCGCCGAGGAGCACAGCCAGAGCATTCTGCCGAGCAGCGACCTGCCCTCGGCGTCGGCATTTTCCAGGGCGTCCGCCATCAGGAACACGAGCACGCCGAGCATGGCCGCCATCGCACACAGCCAGATCAGCATCGCAATGAACGTCGCCGTACGGAATCGTTTTACGCGTTCTTTGTCCATGGTGCGTTTCGACGAGGATCGAATTTTTCCTCGGCGTCGAACTTTTTCAGCAGGTTCGCGCCCGCGGCGGATACCTTCGCCGGAGGGACGATCCGCACGAGGACGTACTGGTCTCCGCGCCTGGATTTTCCGGGGCTGCGAATGCCCTTTTCCTTGAGGCGCAGACGCCGCGCGCTGGGCGTTCCAGGTGGGATCGTAACCGTCGTCATTCCGTCGATCGTCGGAACGTCCACCTTCGCACCGAGCGCCGCCTCGGTAATGGAGATCGGCACCTCGACGGTGACATCGTCGCCGTCGCGTCGAAAGTAGGCGTGCTTTCGAACCCTGGCGACGATGTAGAGATCGCCCCGCCCGCCGGGTCCGTCGGCGCCCTTTCCGCGAACGCGGATCCTGGCCCCGTCGCGAATTCCGGGCGGAATCTTCACGTCGATCGTCTCGACGGAGCGAGACCTTCCGGATTGGCGGGGCAGCCGCATCGTCACCGTGGCGCCGCAGACCGCCTGCATGAAATCGAGCGATATCTCGTGCTCCAGATTTTCACCGACCGCCGCAGCGCGGGCCGTTCGCCGGCTGCTGCGCCTCCGTCCGCCCAGCGTCGAGAGAATATCTTCCAGGCTCATGCCCATGAAGCCGCCGCCACCACCCGATCGGCCGAACAGGTCGTCGAAGTCGAACTCCGCCCCCGCCTCGTCGCCGCCCCATCGCCAGGCGCCTCCCGGAGGAGCCTGTCCGTCTGCGGCGGAATGCCCGAACCGATCGTACACCTTGCGTTTCTTCGGGTCCGAAAGCACCTCGTAGGCTTCGGTAGCCTCTTTGAACTTCTCCGTCGCGCCGGGGTCCTTATTGACGTCCGGATGGTACTTTCGCGCGAGCTTGCGATATGCGGACTTTATCTGGGCCGCGGTCGAACTGCGGGTTACGCCCAGCACGTCGTAGTAATCTTTCTTGCCCATGAGCATATTCTAGCGAAAGGCGTCCCGTCGGCAACCGTCCTCCGGCCTGAATAAGTTCCAGGCGAGCCCGCGGGCTTCCGTAAGGGTTTCGAAAAACAACGGGCCCACCCTTTCGGGCAGGCCCGGTAATCGCCCCTCCGAGTCGATTATCAATAAATTGAAACAGACATCAGCGCGCCATCACCTTCGAGATGCTGAACACCGGAAGCAGAAGCGCGATGGCGATACCGCCGACGATTATGCCCATGACGATAATCATGATCGGCTCGATCATCTGCGTAACGGTCTTGACGGCAATCTTCAGGTCGTCCTCGCAATACTGCGCCACCCGGTCCATGACGCTGGCAAGTTTACCGGTGCGTTCGCCGGCGGAGATCATCTGCGTGACGGTCCGCGGGATCAGTTTGCACTTGAAGAGCGGATCGGTAAGCGTCGAACCCTCCTGCACGCGATCGGAGAGATGTTTCCATATCCGTGCGTACAACCGGTTTCCCGCAACCTGCGCGGTTATCTCCAATCCCTCCAGCATGCTTACGCCGGAGGAGACCATCGTCGCCATCGTCCGCAGCGAACGTGCGAGATACGCCTTTCGATACATGGGTCCAAGTATCGGAATGAAAATGCGGACCCGATCCAGCATGAGTTTACCGGCCGGCGTTCGCAGGTACATGTAAAGTCCGACAATCGAGCCTGCGATCAGGGCCATAAGCAGCGGCCAGTACGTGATAATCCCGTTGCTCATGCTTATCAGTATTTTCGTGGGGAGCGGTAGCGCCGCGGACTTTCCGGCGTATATTTTTTCGAATCGCGGGAGCACAAACACCAGCAGGCCCACCACAACCGAGACGCAGAAACCGAGCATGCACACCGGGTACACCATGGCGCCTCGCACCTTTTTGCGTGTGTCCCGCTCCTGGCTGAGATAATCGCTTATTCGGACGAGCATCTGCCCCATCGTTCCGGAAGCCTCCGACGCGCGCATCATCGACGTGAACAGTGTACCGAAGGACTTGGGGTATTTCTCGAGCGCGGTCGAAAATTCGATTCCGCCCTTCACCTGGTCGGAGATGTCCTGGAGCATGACCTTCATTCCACCATGCTCGGTCTGCTCGGCGATGGAGTCCAGCGCCTCCGACAGCGGGACGCCCGTATCGACCATGACCGACAACTGGTTGGCGAAGAAGATCACGTCGTCTTTCCGGATCTTCTTCTTCCTGGTGGCTTCGTATGCGTCGCTCCCCACCGCCGATGCGTATTCCTCGTGGATGTTGATCACGATCTTACCGTCGTGACGGAGCATGCGAGAGGCTTCGTTCACATCGCTTGCATCGAGCACGCCGGACTCGCTCCGTCCGTTGGCGTCTCTGACCTGGTATACAAATCGCGACATCTTCGCATTCTCCCGTCGGGCTTAAATCGCGGTTACGCGGAACACTTCCTCTACGGTGGTTATTCCCGCCTTGACCTTGGCCATACCGTCCTGTCGCAGAGTGGCCATTCCGGACTGCACGGCAAGATTCCTCAGTTCCGTTATGTTCGGCGAAGCGGTGATCTTGTCTCGCAGCGCGTCGTCGGGCATGAGCAATTCGTACACGCCGATGCGCCCTCGGAATCCGCTGTTTCGACACTTGCTGCATCCGGCGCCGTGGTAGAAGGTTTCGACCTCTCCGGCCGAGCGTTCCACAGCCCGCCGGATGTTCGCGGGCGGGTCGAACGGCTCCTTGCAATTCGTGCATATTTTCCGAACGAGTCGCTGCGCCAGAACCCCCACCACCGACGCCGCGATCAGGTACGGTTCTATCCCGACGTTCATCAATCGTGTGATGGCGCCCGGCGCGTCGTTCGTGTGCAGCGTGCTCAGCACGAGGTGCCCGGTGAGCGCAGCCTGAACCGCGGTGCGTCCGGTGTCCTCGTCGCGGATTTCGCCGACCATGATAATGTCCGGGTCCTGTCGCAGCAGCGATCGCAACGACGAACTGAACGTAAAACCGATCTTATCGTTGACCTGGAACTGGTTGACCCAGGGGAGATTGAACTCCACCGGATCCTCCACGGTGCAGATGTTCACCTCGTCGCTGTTAAGCTCTTTCAGCACGCTGTATAGCGTGGTACTTTTTCCGCTTCCGGTCGGTCCCGTCACCAGCACGATTCCGTTGGGCTGGCTTATCGCCTTGCGCCATTCCTTGAGCGTCTCGTACGAGAAGCCGAGTTTCTCCAGGTTCACCAGGATGCTGCGATTGTCGATGATCCGGATGACGACCTTTTC
>JAJRYB010000005.1 GCA_024275995.1 Planctomycetota bacterium
TGGGTATTGGCCCAAGTATGGAGGCGCGTGCTATGCGCGCTGAAGTTGCTTGACAATTAAAGAACGAAAAACCGACACAGAGGAACAGAGGGAAATGAGGTTTAAAAACAAAGCAAAGCGTTTTTTAATTTCTCCGAATCTCTGTATCTCTGTGTATAATAAGATGTTACGTATTTTTGCCCCTCGAAAACCCCTTTCCAGCCTGTTCCTGGTTGTCCCTGGATTTGCGTACTTGTGCGTACTTGTGCGGAGTTGTGCGGAGTTGTGCGAACTTGTACGAAACGGTACGCTTTGGTTCGCCACGGCGCAGCCCTGCGTAGCCTTGGCGAAGCAGGGGCGTTTTTTTTTGGGGGGGGTGTCTCGCGCGGGGAGGCGACGATCAACCGCCGGCGCGTTCCTGGATCGAGTCGAGGTACCCAACGGCGCCCGGGCTAAGTTCGGCTGCGTTCGCCTCGTCCGTGTCGATGTGCATTTCCAGCCGATAATCCGGATTGATCCGCACCACGACGTCGCCGAAGATAAGTTCCCGTTCGCCCGGAACGTTGATTCGCAGCACGTCCCGATCGCGCACGGCGAATTCCATCGCATCCTGCGGCGACATGTGCACGTGGCGCATCGCGCAGACCACGCCGCAGGGAATATCCACCTTACCGGCAGGTCCTTCCAGCGTGATCGGAGGCGTTCCGTCAAGGTCGCCGGACAGACGGATCGGCGCGTCGATACCGAGCTTGAACTCCTCGGTTCGGGATATTTCCACCTGCGTCTGGCTGCGGGTCGGTCCCAGGACGCGAACCCGTTCGATCCGCCCTCGCGGGCCGATAAGGTTCACACGTTCCTCGCAGGCGAACTGCCCGGTCTGGGTCAAGTCTGAAAGCCGGGTAAGGCTGCCGCCTTCGCCGAACAGCGCCGCGACGTGCCGGCTACTCAGGTGCACATGGTGCGCGGAGATGCCGATCGGGATCGGCTTGCGGTTGCGACGAATAACGTCCGTCACCCGCTGCTGCGACAGCGTCTCTACGGCGTGACGCGCGATTGTGTGCTGCTCGTTGCATCCCGCCACCAGCACGCGGACGCGCGAGTGCTCGGCGGAAATATCGGCGCACTGACCAGCCTCGACGCGGACGGTCTGGTTACCATGGTCATCCAGCACGACGCCGAGCCATTGCAGATTCTGACAGATTCTCGCGCGCAGGCCCGGGGCATTTTGCCCCACGCCGCCGGTGAACACGATCGCATCCGCACCGCCGAGCGTGCCAAGATAACCGGCGAGATACTTTCGGGCGCGATGGCAGAAGACCTCCAGCGCCGCCATCGCCTCGATGTTTCCGTCGTCGGCTGCGGTCTGAATGGCGATCATGTCGCCGTTCGCGCCACCGGTAAGACCGAGCATTCCGGATTCGGTGTAGAGTTTCTCGCGGAGTTTCGCCGGCTCGACGCCCATCCGCTCGATCAGGTGCAGGACAAGCCCGCAGTCCAACTCGCCGGGGCGCGTCGCCATGACCAGGCCTTCCAGCGGCGTGAAGCCCATCGTGTTATCGACGCTCCTGCCGTGGTCGATTGCCGTCAACGAAGCGCCGCTACCGAGATGGCAGGTAACGATTTTCACGGCTCCGAAGTTCACGCCTATCGACGCGCAGGCATCCCGCGCGGCGCCTTCGTGCGATATACCGTGGCCGCCGAACCTTCGCAGTTGGGCGTGCTCGCGCAGGTCCGCGGGCAGGGCGTAGGAATGGGCAGCCGGCGGCATGGTCAGATGAAAGGCCGTGTCGAACACTGCCACCTGCGGGACCGACGGGGCGAGTTGCGAGAATGCCTCGATACCGGCGAGGTTGAACGGGTTCTCCATCGGCGCGATTTCGCCAAGGCGGCGAATCTCAGCCGTGACGTCCTCGTCGATTACGACCGGGCCGTTGAATCTCAGGCCGCCGTGGCAGACACGATGCCCAACGACCGAAAGCGCCGCCGGGCTGTCGATCATGCCGCTCTCGGCGGTCAACACTTCGAGCATCGCCGCCAGCGCAGCTTTGTGAGTATCGGCTACTAATGATTCGGACTGTTCGCAATCGTGAGTCCGCCAGGTATGGCAGGATTCTTCGCCACCGATACCGCTCACCCCTCCGGTGAGCACCGCGCGCTCGGAGGCGGTGTCAAAGAAACTGTATCGCAGGTCGTCCTTCCGGCAGCTGACAGACAACACTCGCATCGGCGCACCGGCTCCGAGGGCGTAGGAAATCGTCCGGGGCTGCGGCGAGGCGACCTTTCCCCGCTTCGGCGACAGCCTGAACGTTATCATGCGAGTCAGGAACGCAACCGCCTCGCGGTTCATCGCCATGATCGGACCGATCGTCTCCTGGCGGAATACCACGACTTGTGACGTGTCTGCCGCTACCACGTCGACGCCGCTGGGCTCGCCGGTGAGCAGCGACATTTCTCCGAAACATTCACCAGCCTGCACGCTGCCGACGGGTTCGGGGCTGTCGGGTGAACCGCCCAGTACGTCCAGAGTGCCACTCAGCACCACTCCGAAAATCTCGCCGGCTTCGTTTCGACGAACGCATACCTGTCCGGGCTGATACGTAACTTTCGTTGCGACACGCACGATTTCATCGAGCGATGCGGCGTCGAAGGAAGCGAAAAGGGGATGCGAACGAAGCTGTTCGGCGATATCCATGTTGGTCTTTCCGGGGCCGGTGTTATCGATATTTGAATTGCGAAAGTAACTCCGCAGGTGCGCCTTACCCGAAATTACAGGACGAGCCGCCGTTGGCGGATCGCATCGGCTATTCAAAGTCCAATAGAAGCGCCCTGCGATTGTCACGTCGGAGGGCGGGAAAATGCAACGGGATATTCAGTTTGTGTAGCCGGTCGCTAGAACATTCCGATGACCTGTCCGTTTTCGTCGAGGTCGATATCGAGGAACGCCGGGCGGGAAGGCAGGCCGGGCATGGTTTGCATCCGCCCCAGCAGAGGGAAGAGGAACCCCGCGCCAACCGACGCGCGCACCTCGCGAACGTTCACGGTGAAGCCCTTTGGAACGCCCTTGAAGTTCGGATCGTGCGAGAGCGACAGGTGCGTCTTGGCCATGCAGATCGGCAGGTGGTTCAGGTTGTTTGCCTGGTAGAGGGCGATCTGTTCTTCCGCCTGCTCGGAGTAGGTGATCGCGCCGGCGAGGTATATCTTCCGGCAGATGGTCTCGATCTTTTCCTTGATCGTCAGGTCGTCCGGGTAGAGCAGCTTGAAGGCCGATGGTTTTTTGCAGGCGGTTGCGACCGCCTCGGCGAGCTGGACGGCGCCTTCGCCGCCGTGGGCGTAGTGGTCGGTCATTACCGCCGCCTCGGCGCCGGCCTGCCCGGCTGCGCCGCGGGCCATCTCGACTTCCGCGTCCGTATCCGTCGGGAAGCGATTGATCGCCACGACCACCGGAATACCGAACTGACGGGCGATATCGACGCACCGCACCAGGTTGCACAGACCTTCGGCGAGAAGCTCGAGGTTCTCGTGCGTGTATTCGTCGGGGAGCGGCTTTCCGGGCGTGACCTTGGGTCCGCCGCCGTGCATCTTCAACGCGCGGATCGTGCCGACCAGCACCACGCAGTCCGGTTGCAGGCCCGAGTAGCGGCACTTGATGTCGAAAAATTTCTCCATTCCGATATCCGCTCCGAAGCCCGATTCGGTAACAACGTAATCGGAGAGCTTCAGGGCGATCCTGTCGGCGATGACGGAGCTGTTACCATGTGCGATATTGGCGAAAGGTCCGGTGTGAACGAACACGGGCTGACCTTCGAGCGTCTGCATGAGCGTCGGCTTGATGGCGTCCTTCAGCAGCACCGCCATCGCACCGGCGCAACCGATATCCTCTGCCGTCAGCAGCACGCCGTTGCGCTTCGTGCCGATCACCATCCGTCCGAGCCGCTTGCGCAGGTCCTTCAGGTCGCTCGCCAGGCCGAGCACGGCCATCACTTCGCTGGCGACGGCGATGGTGAAGTGCGCCTTTCGTCGGGGACCGTCCTGCCAACTGTCGCCGATGCCTATCTCGCAGCCGCGAAGCGCCGCGTCGTTCACGTCCACCACGCGACGCCACAAAATCCCGTACGGGTCTATGTTCAGACGAGGAAGTCCGGTCTGTGCCCACCGTTTGTTCGTGGCGTGGTCTTCATGCTTGATTCGCGCGTCGATCGCCGCGGCCAGCAGATTGTTCGCTATGCTCACGGCGTGAATATCACCGGTGAGGTGGAGGTTGAATTCCTCCATCGGGATCACCTGGCTGTATCCGCCACCGGCGGCGCCACCCTTGATCCCGAACGTCGGGCCCATCGACGGCTGGCGCACGCACAGGAACGCGTTCTTTCCGATCTTGCCCATGCCCTGGACAAGACCGACCGCCGTAGTCGTCTTCCCTTCACCAAGCGGCGTCGGCGTAATCGCGGTGACGTCGATGTACTTTCCGTTTGGACGATCGGCGAGACGTTCGAGGATGTCGAGCTTGACCTTGGCCTTGACAGGTCCGTATTGCTCGATCTCGTCGGGAAGAATACCCGCATCCGCGGCGACTTGCGTGATCGGCTTCGGCGTCGCGGCGCGGGAAATATCAATGTCTGAAGGGACTTTACACATGGTCTTTTCTCCTGCGCGCTTGCGTGCGCGGCTGGATGGTAACGAACCGTTCATGGTACCGGTAAGAGGCGAATCCCACAATGGAACAAAGGAGGAGAATTATGGACTTTTCGCTGATCGCCGGAAATCCAGTGGCGATATCCCAACCGTCCTGCGAAACACCCGGGAAAAATAGAGTGGATCGGAAAAACCAACGGCACGGGCAACGGAATTCACCGGCCGGGACGTCCCCAGCAGAAGTCGCCGCGCCTCGCGGATTCGCCTGGCTTGCAGTGCCTTTGCAGGTCCAAGGCCCAGGGACGACTTGAACAGGGCGCGCAGATGCGAAACCGACACGCCAACCCAGCGAGACATCCTGCCGACGGAAAGCTCCCCGGCGTACTCATCTTCCAGTCGCCGGAGCACTTCCAGGACCCGCCCGTCGGTAGCAATCGTCTGCAGGCCGTCTTGTGTGTACAGGCGGACGAGGTCCACCAGAAGGGCGCGCGTGAGGTCGTGGACGATAATGCTCCTTCCGGGACGGGATGCGTCGGACCATTCTGTCGCGATGCGACAGGCCTGTGCGAACAGCTCCTTCCGCCTGCCAAGCTTCATAACCAGCTTGAATGGAACGGTTTGGAAAAAATCAGCCCCGTTTGCGATTCGCAGGTCGAAGTGTATGCCCACAAGGCTGCACTTGCCTTCGACCCGTCCGGAGGTACCGTTGCGAACGTGCGGGGGAATCAGCAGCACGCTTCCAGGTCCAATACGGCAGGAACCCAGCCCTTCGATCTCCCATACGCCGCTGCCCTTGCCGATCAGGATGAGGTCGTAATCGGGGAAAACGCGGTACGGAAAGTCGTACCATCGTTGATAGCTGAACAGACCCGCCCGATGCACGGTAAGCTGTGCCCCGCCAAGCAGAATATCCAGCGCGCCGTCAATATTCATCGATTTATCCATAATTGGACGTGCCTTGTACCGTCTGGGCAGGATACCATATTCCGCTTATCGTCCACACGATAAACACCTTTGGTGCGTCGCACGCGATATGTTAGGATCGGCTGGCGGATCGGGCCGGTTCCATCCGCAGCGACGAATTAGGCATTCCGTCAGGGACTCCAAGTAAATGCCAGAAAAAGATCTGACTTCCGACGACGTAGCACGGATGGATTCCACGCAGGACCTTATGGCCCGGGAGTGGGCGCCCTGCCGGTACCACTGCCCGGTCCACGCCGACGTTCGCTCTTACATCGAGTTGATCGCCCGTGGACAGTGGCGAGCCGCCATCGACGTCATCCGCGAGCGCCTGCCGCTGGCCTCCGTGTGCGGGAGAATTTGCCACCACCCGTGCGAGGCGAACTGCCGACGAGACGGCGTCGACGAAGCGCTTGCGATACGCGAGGTGAAACGGTTCGTCTCCGAGCGCCAGGGCGCAGCCGGAGCGACCGTGCACAAGGTGGACCAGGACGGTCCGAAGGTAGCAATCGTCGGGGCGGGTCCTGCGGGCCTGGCAGCGGCGCTGGAGCTGGCAAAGGCGGGATTCAGGCCGACCGTCTTGGAAAAAGATCCCGTCGCCGGAGGTATTCCAGCTACGGCTATTCCGAAGTATCGCCTCCCGCGGGACGTTATCCGGCAGGACGTCGACTGGATATGCGCGCACGGCGTCGAGATCGTCACCGGTGTGGATATCGGCGGGGACAAGTCCATCGCGGACCTCAAGGCGGATGGTTTCGAGGCGGTGATAATCGCAACGGGTCGCGCGCGAAGCAGAATGCTGCCGATCCCCGGTGGAGACAACGAGCGATGCCTGCCCGTGCTTCGGTTCCTGCGACGCACCGGATTCGACGAGCCGGTGGATATCGGCGGGAACGTGCTGGTGATCGGAGGTGGGAACGTAGCCATGGACGCCGCGAGAACTGCGGTGCGCATGGGCGCGAAGCGCGTCCGTGCGATGTGCCTGGAGAACGAAGAAGAAATGCCCGCCTTCTCGTGGGAACGGGAAGAAGCTCTCGAAGAGGGCGTGAATTTCATACACCGTCGCGGCCCGGTCGAGATACTCCTGACCGGAGGCGCGATTCACGGCGTGCGCACACGGAAAGTTACCCGCGTGTTCGACGATACCGGCGCCTTCTCGCCGCAGTACGACGACGCGGACGTTCAGGACGTCGAGTGCGACACGGTGATCATGGCGATCGGGCAGATGCCGGACACGGGCTTCCTCTCCGGTAGCGGCCTGGAATGCGACGAGCGCGGGCGGATGAAGTACGACCCGACTACGCACCGGACATCCCAGGAAGACGTGTTTGCCTGCGGCGAGATCGTCACGGCACCTGGTTCGGTGGTCGAAGCGTGCGCCTCCGGGCAGCGCGCGGCGAAAGCGGTTTACCTGCACCTGAGCGGACGGGAGATCGTCATCGAAGACGATATTCCGGAAGCCATCGGCGTTCTTCCCGACGAAACCGCCCAGACGGTGCCGCAGGTCGACCGCAATCCGGTTCACCTGCGCCCGCCCGAGCAGCGCAGAAAAGATTTCGAAGCGGTGGACTTCAACTTCAGCGCCGATGCGGCGATGCGCGAAGCAAGACGATGCATGAACTGCGGCGGCGGCGCGGAGGTGCTGGTGGACAAGTGCGCCGCGTGCCTGACGTGTCTGCGCGTCTGCCCGTTCGACATTCCCGTTGTGACGGACGTCGCCCGGATAGATTCCGCCCTCTGCCAGTCGTGCGGGATGTGCATCGTCGAGTGCCCCGCCAATGCGATCGTCGCGCGGAGTTGGGACGTTCGCGGCCAGAACGACGATACCGCCGCGGAGATCCGCAAGCTGCCGAAGCGCAAGATCGTGGCGTACGTATGCGGCCATCATTCATCGTCAGCCGCCTGGAGCGGCGAGCTGGAAGACACGATCGGCGGCGTGGTGGAAATATACATGCCCAGCATGGGCCGACTCGGCAGCCAGCACATTCTCCACGCACTGGAAAACGGCGCGTCGGGCGTGATCGTGGTCGCCTGTCGGATCGGCGCGGACCGTTACCCGACCGTTACGCAGCGGGTGCGAAAGCGAGTCTCGCAGGTGCGGGATATGCTCGCGGAAATCGGCGTCAGTCCGGACAAGGTCCAGCTCGTCGAGGAGGCGAGCGAAGGCCGAAAGGCGATGCGCGACGCGATGGTCGAGGCTGCGGAAAAAATTGACGCGACCTGATCGAGAAAACACTCCCCGGCTGGAAGACCGGGGATCGGGAGACGAGCGATGATTGTAGCTGAACGAAAACCTATGGACGAGATCATCGATATGATCGCGCCGTACGAAAAGGTACTGGTGCTCGCCTGTGGCGGATGCGTCACCGTGTGCCTGACCGGTGGCGAGAAGAACGCCGAGATGCTCGCGACGCAATTGAAGCTCGCCGCTTCGCAGGCGGATAAAACCATCTCAGCCGATTTCGACTGCATCACGCGCCAGTGCGAGAAAGAGTTTTTCGACAACCTTACGAAGAACCCGGACGACTACGACGCGGTGCTCTCCATCGCCTGCGGCGCGGGTGTGGGATACATGAGCGAGCAGTACCCCGACGCGGTGATCCTTCCGGGAATGAACACCACCTTCCTGGCGTCCAACGTAGCCAATGGCATATGGGAGGAATACTGCCGCGGCTGCGGCGATTGCGCCCTTGCGTGGACCGGAGGGATATGCCCGATCGCCAAGTGCTCCAAGAGCCTGATCAACGGAACGTGCGGCGGGACGAACGACGGAAAATGCGAAGTGGACCAGGACATGGAATGCGGCTGGCTTGCGATTTACGAGCGACTGGAAAAACGGGACCGGCTGGACGAGTACCGCAAGATGCGACCGCTGCGCGATCACCGCAAAGATCGCGGAAAAGGCGTGCGGCGACTGGTGCTGAAGGACATGATCGAAGAGGAGCCCGTCAATGAGTGAACCGGTGAGTAAACTTCAGAAGGCACTGCAAGCGGGCGAATTCGTCGTCACCGGAGAGATCGGACCGCCCAAGGGAACGAACATAGGCCCTGTCATCCACGAGGCGAAGGAGTATCTGAAAGGCGCGGTCACGGCAGTCAACGTCACGGATATTCAGACGGCGGTGATGCGCGCGGGAAGCATGGTGGGCTGCAAGCTGCTTCTGGACGAGGGCATCGAGCCGGTCTTCCAGATGGTCTGCCGCGATCGCAACCGCCTTGCCCTCCAGAGCGACCTTCTCTCGGCGTACATACTGGGCGTGCGGAACGTGCTGTCTCTTACCGGCGATCACACGACGATGGGCGATCACCCGGAGGCGATGGGTGTCTACGACCTGGACTCTGTGAGCCTGCTGGAGGCGATGTGTACGCTGGAAAGCGGAAGCGATCTCGGAAAGGACATGAAGGGCAACCCCAACGAGCTGGACGGCGCGCCGAAGTTTTTCAAGGGCTGCTGCGTTACTCCGTGCGCCGAGGAGGTCGCGCCGCAGATTATCAAGCTGGAGAAGAAGGTCGCCGCCGGGGCGCAGTTCGTGCAGACCCAGGCAGTGTACGAACCGGCGCGGTTCGAGAAGTTCATGAAAAGCATCGAGCACCTGAAGGTGCCCGTCCTGGTGGGAATTGTGATGCTCAAGACGGCCGGGATGGCAAAGTACATGAACCGCGGCGTTCCGGGCGTGAGCGTTCCGGATGAGCTTATTCAGCGCCTCGGCGACTGCGCCAAGGAAGACAGGCAGAAGGTGTCCATCGAGATATGCGGCGAGCTGATCTCGTCGATGAAAGACTTCTGCCAGGGAGCGCACCTCATGACGCTGGGATGGGACCACTGCGTGCCGGGAATTATCGCCGCGGCTGGATTGGCATGACGAAAATCCGGGGACGGCGTATAATCTTTCACCTTGCCAAGCAAACCGACCGACATCCTGATGCTCTCGGCGCACGAGGACCACATGGACCGGCGCATCGTCGCGCAGGCAAACGCGCTGGTCGAATCGTCCCGGCGCGTGACTCTCGTGAGCGTCCCGACGCGCATCGCCGGGGCGAGCCTTGACGATGCGGTCCGACTGATCATGCCGCCCGGCAGCGCCAACGGCAGGGCGCTCGCCATGAAGCAGGCGGTTCGTTACGTCTCAGCGCCGCTGAGCAACGCGATCAAGACGATCTGCTACGGACTTGGCCTCGGTCCGGTGGCGTCCTACCGGCGGTTCTTCCGCCAAGTCGCGCCGCGCGAAACGTTCGATGCGATCCACTGCCACGACCTCCAGACGCTTCCAGCGGCAGTGGAACTCAAAAACACGCTCGCGCCGAAAGCGAAAATCATCTACGACTCGCACGAGCTGTTTCCCTGCCTCGTCCGTTCGCGCGGGTTCCAGCGGTATTGGACGAAGGTGGAAAAACGCCACATTCGCCGCGCCGACGCCGTTATAACGGTCAACGAGTCCATAGCCGACGAACTGGCGAGGCGTTACGGTATCGCCACCCCCGAGGTTATCTACAACAGCTGTCATCGCGCCGCGAGCGAAACGCCGATCTCCCGGCGCCGGTTCTGCGAGCACTTCGGCGCACCGCCGGAAGGTTTCAAGGTAATGCTCCAGGGCAACCTGACGGCGGATCGCAATCTGGAGAACCTTGTCGAGGCGTTTGCCGGGATGGACCGTTCGACGCAGCTTCTTCTGCTCGGCTGCGGTGGAAGGCAGGGGCACCTGCGGAAACTCTGCTCTCGCAGAGGTATCGGTAATGTTTATTTCGGCCCGTGGATCCGGCAGGAAGAGCTGCTGGGTTTCGTCGCTCATGCGGACATGGGAATCGTGCCGTACGCCGGCGACGACGCGCTCAACACGCAATACTGCACGCCCAACAAGCTGTTCGAGTTCATCGAGGCGGGCATTCCCGTCTGCGCCAGCGACCTGCCGGAGCTGCGCAAGATAGTGGCAGGGTGCGGAATCGGCGGCGTCTACGCCATGGACTCGCCGGAGGCAATCGGGCGGGCTATCGACGACTGCCGTCGCCGCTGCCAGCGGGGAGAGTTCAGCGAACAGGCGCTGCGGGCAGCTCGGGAAAAATTCGCCTGGACCACCCAGAAAGAAAAACTGCTGGCGATTTACGAAAAGCTCAGCCTGTAACCCAAATGTTTCATAACCACAGAGATCACGAAGCTGGAGGGTGTCCGTACGGATGCGGGATTGAACTATCGGACTATGCGAATTTTGTGATATAGTAGTTTGTGACAACTGAATAGTTTTGACTGGCGAAGGCCAGTTCATCAATCGTCTCAACGGAAAATTGCGACATTTTTCAAAGGTAAGAGACGTAAAGGTGGGCCGTGCCTCCCATGCCTCACGGCAATGGGAGCGCGCTCTACCACTCTTACCTACGGTGTCGCAACCGTTCCGTTGGGTGGCTATGAGTCGTGCTCCCTTCTCTTTGCGCAAGGGGAAGACAGATGGCGCAACAAAGTCGTGATGCATTCGAAGTATTTTCCGAGTCGGAGTGGGCCTGCATCTCCGAGGATCTATCGCTTTCGCCCCGGCAGGCAGAAATCGCCCGTTACCTTTTCAACGGACTTTCCGACAAGCAGATCGCAGCCAGGTTGCGCATCAGCATTCCGACCGTTCGAACTCATCTGACCCGCTTGTTCGGCCGGCTCGATGTTGAGGACCGACACGGCGTTGCCCTGAGCGTCGTTCAGTGTTTCCGGACAAGCTGCCGGAACGTCCGTTGTCCTCTCACGCGACGTCATCGCAAGTGATGACATCGGAAATGATAACAGGATTGACGAATTGTCGAATCCGCAAAGCGTGAGATAATCGGCAGCGTTCCATAGCTCTGGCCTGTTTTGCAGGAGCGGCAGGTTCACTCGATTCGGGGTACGGGCGCTATGCCCTGCGTAGCTTCAGCGAAGCAGGGTTCGCTCACTCGCACCGCCCCAGGCCATTCGGCGGCCTAGTTCCAAAACGATTTTCTCAAAGGGAAAAAGGAAGGAACTTTGTCATGTCCGGAAAAA
>JAJRYB010000006.1 GCA_024275995.1 Planctomycetota bacterium
ATAGGACCGCCGAGAGAAGACGTCCGCATGGACGGGCGGTTCGGGGCATTCGGCCGACTTACGGAAGACGAGTCCGTCTCGACCCTGGTCGAGTCCATCAAGGACTACCAGGAGATGCCTCCGGCAAAGCGCAAGTACCTCGGCAGCTCCAACGAAAAGGAGCCGATCCTGTGGATCGGTATCGCCAACAAGTTTTTCAGCTCGATGATGTACCTGGTTCCCAAGGAGGCCGGACGCCTCCAGGCGCCGGAATACCGCGCCAGGTTCTACATGGCGCCGATACGGGAAGTCTCCAAGACGCGCTCCATCCTTACGGGAATGGAGCTGACGGGGCTGGAACTGTCAGCCGACGCCAATAAGCCCATGCTCATCCGTTTCGACCTGTTCGCCGGATCGAAGGACCGCGACCTGCTCAAGAACGACCCGCTGTACGGAAAGCTCGATTACGCAAGCATGATCACTTTCTCCAGTTGCTGCTCGTTCTGCGCGTGGGACTGGCTGTCGCTGGCGATGATGTGGCTGCTCGACGCGTTCGCTTCCATCGCCTTCGGAAACTACGGAGTGGCGATATTCATGCTGGTTATCCTGGTCCGCCTGGCGATGCATCCGCTCACCAAGAAGGGGCAGGTCGCCATGATGCGGATGCAGAAGCTCCAACCCGAGCTGAAAAAACTCCGCGAAAAATACAAGGACGACAAGGAAACGCTGAACCGGGAAATGATGGCGCTCTACAAGCAGCACGGCGCAGGACCGCTGCTGGGGTGCCTGCCGATGCTCATCCAGATGCCGATCTGGATCGCGCTATGGACCGGTATTAACGCAGCCGTCGCATTGCGTCACGCGGCGTTCCTTCCAGTCTGGATAACGGACCTTGCCGCTCCCGACGCGCTGGTAAGCTGGACGACGCCGGTGAGCATTCCGGTGCTTTCGTGGTTGGTCGGTACGATCACGAGTTTCAACCTGCTTCCGCTCCTGCTGTGCGTGGCGATGGTGCTTCAGCAGAAGTTCACGCCCCAGGCGGCGGCTGCGGACGACCAGGCGAAGAGCCAGCGGCGGATGATGATGTGGATGATGCCGATCATGATGCTGATGTTCTTCTACCAGGCGCCTTCGGGGTTGACGCTATACATCATGGCCAGCACGTTCTTCGGCGTCGCGGAGCAGTACGTCATCCGCAGGCACATCAGGATGCAGGAAGAAACCCAGGCGATGATGGAAACCCGCGTGCAGATGCCCGGAAAGGCGGCTCGCTCGAGCAGGCCCAAGAAACCAAAGGGTCCCTTCTGGGTAAAACGCGGATAGCGAACATGCGGGACGGCCTACTTATCGTCGTCGGGCTTTCCCGTGCGCTTCTTCACGGCGTTCACGAGTTCGTCGAAGCGTTCCATGGACACCCACTCGACGTGTCCGTCGGCAAAACCGGCGACGGTTCCCTTGAAGTCGTAATTTTCCGGGCGCTCGTAGATCACGATCGTCCCGGCGGGATTCTCTATCGCTGACAGGCGGCGTCCCGGTGGTATGTAAATGTAATCGATCTCGCCGATGATCCTGCCGTCCGTTATCTCCGGCGGTTTGCGCCCGCTTACCGGGCTGACGAACAATTTTTCCGTTCCGACGTACTCCTTGAGGAACCCGAGGCGCTGCGGGTACCCGCCGTCATTCTCGTTTGAATACATCACCATCGCCATACCGATCATCCGGACGTTCGACATCGACACGGTGCGACGGGCCAATGTTTTTGCGCGCGATATTGACGGATACAGAATAGCCGTCGCCATTCCTGCTACCACCGGTGCGCCTATCGTCGTGGCCGGCCCTGCGCCGTAAGTTTCCAGCGTAACCCCATCCGCGTCGGCGTAGCAGACCGTGGCTTCCGGCCAGGCGTATTTTTCGAGCCGGCTGAGCGCCAACGGCCAGATTACCCCCTCTGCCAGTGGCGAGAATTGGCGAACGGTGTTCAGGAGCATGGTATTGGCGACGATCTGGAGCGGGTACAGGTCGCGCAGCAGTTTCGGGACGTTCACGTACATCAGCCCGGAGGCCTTGGGTGAGATTTTCGAGCGGATCCTCAGGTATTGGGGCGACTTGGTGAGCGGGTCTTTTCCTGCGTATTCGATAGCCGACTGGATGACCTGCGGCCAGGGCGCCAGGTACATCCTGCCTTTGTGAATCGCCCACGCCGGCGCGATCGGCAGCGGCGTCCGGATGATATTACCGGCGAGATAGCGGATATTGACGCGCCCGGCCTTGAGCGAGCGGATCACTATCCTGCTGCCAGGTCGGCTGAACCCGCTGAAGTCGGTCGGGGCGGTTGTCGTATCCGCCAACTGCTTTCTTGCGAAGTTCTCGATTTTTTCCAGTGCGGCAGAGAGTTTCGCGGTGTCCTTCACCTGGATCGTCAGCAGCGTGCCGGTGATCAGCCCGCCGTAGGAAGGCGCGCTGGACAGCACCCAGGTATCGCCGAGGCTTGCTATTATGTCCTTCTCTATCGAGACGCCGACGGTCTGGCCGAGGCTCGCGAGTTCCTTATCGAAAGCGGCGCGGGCCTGCGGGCTGATCTGCTCGACGGCGCGGCGAATTTCGCCCAGCGCGTCGGACGGGGAAAGCTTTCCGGCGAGAAGGAATATCGCATCCGCCGGAACGCCGGCAAGGTCCGCATCGCTCAGAGGCGCTCCCGCCAGCGGCATCAGCAGCCCGCGGTGCGGCGCCGGGGAGAACAGCCGAACCTTCGTGTGCATCCCGCGATCGACGATACGAACGGTTCCCGCTATCGCGCCGGTCTTTCCGAAGCCGAGGGCGTCCACGATGCGCCACGGGAGCGGTTTTGTCTCGGTCCCTCCGGGCGCTCGAACGGTCCTGGGAACGGCGTCCCGGGCGACCTTCATGATTGCCGATACGTCCACGTAAAACGATATCTGCTCGTTGGCGCCGGTAAGCTCCTGGAAGTATTTGACGAACCGAACGTCGCCCGACAGCGCGTCGGCTGGTTTCAACTCGATTAACTGTCGCGGCACGCCCGGTCCAATCGTAAGGAAAAACATCTTGCCGATGAACCCGAACGAGACGGGTTTATCCTGCGGTCCGGGGAGCGTCCTGAAGGTGATTTCTCCCAGGGTCTCGTCCTTCAATTTCACTTCGTCCCCAATCGCCGCCAGAACGGCATCCATGTGCTTTTCAAACGCGGGCTTTTTATCGCCCAGGTCGATCAGCAGCGCCGCTTTCATCTCGATATCGCCGCCTTCGTCGAGGACCTGCATGTCCGTTACGGTAACGGCGATGGGCTGCTGCCAGACAATCGCCGCCATTTCCCAGAGATTCTCAGCCAGCCGCCTGTTTTTCCCCTCGCCCACCGTCCGGAAAATCGACCGCTTGATTCCACCCATCAACTGGCGCACGGCCGGTTCCTGGAGGCTTTGACCGAACATCGACCCGTCGAACGTCAGGCCCAGGGACCGACCGGCCCAGCCGACGTAGAGAAGGCTTTGGGCGGGTACTTTTTCCGCCAGCGGCGCCGCGGCAATTACCGGAAGTGCGACACCCAGAAGTGCGACACCCAGAACACAACACCATGCTGTAATGGAATGTTTTTTCATCGTCGTCATCTCCTGTGCGGGATGTTTCCCGAAATATTCGACGTGCCGCCGCACCCGTTCCCCGCGGCAGCGGCGCGAACACGGGCATTCTAGGGGCTTGACTGGCAGGCAAGCCAGATTTTTCCCGACGTGTGCGGCCTCTGCAGCCGAATAAGGTACAATGGCGTATCCGGGAAATTTCATGAAGACCCGCAGCACCCTGATAGTGGCGATGGCGTGCGCGTTGCTGGTGGGTTGCAACGGCGGCGGCGGTGCGCCCGGGTTGCGCGGGCAATCCATGGTGATCCGCGTCCGACGAGGTCCGTGGAACGGCGCCAATACGCACGGCGTGTCGCTGAGAAGCCGGAATTACAGGATATACACGACTTCGACCAACGAGCTGCTGGTGCGATACCTGCCCGGTTTCATGGAGGCCGCCCACGAGAACTACCTGCGACTCACGGGCCTGACCTACAAAGCGCTCGATGGTCCGATGACGATCTACCTCATGGGCACGCGTCGTGAATGGGCTGCACTCACCCGCAAAGTCGTCCGTCGGAACGTGGAAACCTATCTGAGCATCGAGGCGGGCGGATACTGTTACGACGGTATTTGCGTGTTCTGGGACATGGGTGGTCTCGGCACGCTTTCCGTGGCGTCACACGAGGGTCTCCACCAGTTCTTCCGGCGGCGCATGAAAGACCAGATTCCGATGTGGCTGGAAGAGGGACTGTGCGTTACGGCGGAGGGATACGATATATTCGCGGATATCGTAACGTTCACTCCGGATCGCAACGTCGGTCGATTCAATAACCTGCGAAACAACATCACGCAAAACCGGTGGATCCCGATCGATCGGCTGCTTCCCATGGACGCCGGGATGGCGATTGACGGAAGCTCGACCGAGCGCGCGGTGGGATACTACGGGCAACTCTGGGCGATGGTGCAGTTTATCCGCTCCAGGGCGGATTACCGTGCGGGGATGTCCAGGCTCATTGCCGATGCCGAGGCAGGTCGGCTGAACGTCGCCCTGAAAGTTTCCGCTGGAGAACTGGAGCAACTGCGACGGTACGGCAGGATTTACAACCGGATCGTGTCCGTCCCGCTCTTCGAGCGCTATATCACCGACGACCTGGAAAAATTCGAGAAAGAATACCGCCTCTTCGCCAGGAAGCTCGTCAACCTTCAGCACTGAGCGCTCGGAAGCTCAGTTTTTTTTGAGAAGCCCCTTCACCTCGCCGACCAGGTAGAACGACCCGCATACGCAGATCAGATCTTCCCTGCTGACGGCGTTGTTGGCGATCTGGAGGGCTTCGGATGGTTCCTGTGCGACCTGTGCGACCCGGCCGGTGCGTTCGGCGTAGATTTCCGCCAGCTCGTTCGGATCGGCGGCCCGGGCGTTATCGGACGCCTTCGTGAAGACCACCTTATCGGCGCCTGTGGCGATCTGCCCGATCATTCCGTCGATGTCCTTGTCTGCCCCGCACCCGAAGACCATGACCATCGAATCGTAAGGGATATGCTGCCCGATGGCGCGAATCAACGCCTGGACGCTCGCGGCGTTGTGAGCGCCGTCCACGAGGAGCCTCGGATATTCGAGGACCATCTCCATGCGCCCCGACAACTCGACGCGTGCCAGTCCCTCTATGGCCTGGTTATCGTCGATCTCCATGCCCTGCACTTTGAGCTGATCCAGTAACGCCAGCGCCAGGCCGCAGTTAATCGCCTGGTGCTCGCCTGTCAGCGGGACCGGAAGGTGCTCGAACCGGCTGGTAGGGGTCGTAAGACTCACGCGCGTGTGACAGCCACACTGACGGGAAGATTCGACCCGATAGCTGAACTCGATATCGTCACCGGTGAACATAAGCTTGGTCTTGGACGTTTTTGCGATGCGCTGAAGGGCCCGTTTCGCCTCGGGCGCCTGCGGAACGCTGATCGCCGGAACGTTGCGCTTCATGATGCCGGCCTTTTCGACGGCAATCTTCGCCAACGTGTCGCCCAACTGCTGCGTGTGATCCATCGATATACTCGTAAGACCGCAGACCACCGGTTTGAGCACGTTCGTGCTGTCCAGACGCCCGCCCAGGCCGGTTTCCACAACCGCGATGTCCACCTCCTCGTTGACGAAATGCATGAACGCCAGCGCCGTAAATATCTCGAAAAACGTGGGCTTGTCCTTCGAAAGATTCTCTATGTGCGGTTCGGCGGCACAGACCAGTCGAGTCAGGGCGGCCTGGGAGATCATATCACCATTGATCCGGATCCGCTCACGAATATCGCAAATATGAGGCGAAGTATACAAACCGACCTTATACCCGCAAGATTTCAGCATCTGCGCAAGCATCGTAGCCGTGGAACCCTTACCCTTCGTTCCGGCAATGTGTACCGAACGAATGGTTTTATGAGGGTCGCCAACGGTTCTCAGCAACGAGCGCATGCGCGAAAGGTTGAACGTGTCCGCGTTATAGCGCACGTGAAGCATCCGCTCGTAATCCGTCATGGTAAACAGATACTTCAAAGCGGAATCATACGTTCTGCTGGGCCTTTTGCGCAAAACCCTCCCGCGTATGGCCTTGGATTTTGTGGCGGTTACCATAGTATCAGGCAATATAGCAGCACTGCCCCCCAATGTCAAGTTTCGCCGCCACAATAGCCCGAAAAAGCCTGTTTGATGCCATAATCGGACAGGAAAAAGACCATGGCTATATCAAGTATTATTAACAAAGCCGATATATTTTATAGAGCGCTAATCATTTTTCATGATTTCCCGCAGCGCGATTGTGGCGTAGCAGCCGGACGGCGCGGTAAATCGCAGCCGGACGAACTCCCCGCGTTCATCCCGTCCTGCCGAAACGTCCATCTCCCCCAGGGGGAACCTCAGCGGTCGCCGGGCGCCCTTGGATCGCAACGGGCCAAGGTTGCGGAAATCTTCCAGGGCGATTCCGTGAGCGTCCAGCACTTCGCGCTCGATTTGCCCGGGGACGCCGCCGGCAATATTCGTGCGGTAGCCGAAGATCGCACCGGTAGGGCTTATTTCGAAGGCGTCCGCCCTTGGCTGCTCCAGGGCTGGGTCCTCGACGAGGAACACGCCGCCCGTATCTCTCTTGCTTGCGAAGTCGCCCTTCAGGACACAGCCCAGGCTGTCCATTCTACGCGCGAGGATCTCGTTGAACATCCGGCTCTGGAAGGCGGAGACGTAAAGCCGGCGCATTCGTTTGTCGATTGCGCCTATCGCCTGCGCGGGACGTTTTTTGCGTTTGAACGCAGCCAGCGCGCGTCGTTCGTTTGCGTAGTGGCGAGGCCAGCGATTCATCGCCCGATCGAAAAAACCGGTATCGAACGCGTCGCGTGCTGCCCGGCAGTCGGGCGGGTCGTCCGGCTGGGGCCTGCCCAGGAAAAGCGAAATGAACTAGTCGGCATCCTGCGTCACCAGCGCCCTGCCCAGCAGCCAGGTGTCGCCGCGCGCGCCGAACCGCTGCTTACCGAAAAAATTCGCTACGCCGCGTTGCGCGAGAACGGCCAGCACATTCTTCGCGTCGTTTAATCGCTCAGCCCCGACGCCGCGGATGCGAATGTCGAAACGATTGCCCGACAGGTGTCCGGGCCGAAGCTTGTTCGTATGCATGCCGACGACGCTCACGCGGACGCTACTATCTCGAAACGACGCCAACCTGTCCGGCTCGCAGTGTTCGAGGCTCATCATCTGAACCGTAACGGCGCGTGCGTCCTTCAACCCGGCGAAACCGATGTCGCCCGGCCTGACGCTCATGTGCCTGGCGATGCGATCCACCGCCGCGGGTGTCGGAACGCCGGTTTTCTCCACGCGAAAATACAGGTGCGTGCCCTCTCCGGACGGATCGTAAATCGGTATCTCCTCGACGCGGAAGTCCTCGGGCGTCTCCTTGATCCTCCCGCCGATTCCCGGCAGGTCGCTCGTCAGATATGGAAGTTCGTCAGCCATCGTCACGGCGTCCACGTGCGTTCGTCCCTGCCGGCGCGCGCGACGGCGAGACGGGACAAAACGAATAGCAAATCGCCGATGCGATTCAGGTACGCCAGGGCGTCGCCGGGAAGTTTCCGCCCCGCGTCGATCATCGCGACGAGGGACCGCTCCGCCCGCCTGGCGATTGTGCGGGCAATTTGAAGGCGACACGCCAGCTCGCCGCCGCCCGGAAGAATAAAACGTTTCAGATCCGGCAGTGACGCCGAGACGTCGTCGATTCTTTTTTCCACGTCCGCGACGACCTTCGCCCCAAGCCCCGCGAGCGGCGCCTTGCCCGAACCCCCATCCGCCAGCATCGACCCGACGGCGAAAAGATTTTCGAGTATCTTCTCCAGATCGTCGCGGATGTCGTCCTGTCGCGACGCAGCTTCGATGCACCAGCCGATATGCGCGCCAAGCTCGTCCACCTCGCCGCCTGCGTCGCAACGAACGTCGCACTTGCCGACGCGCTCGCCGTCAGGTTCGTCGGTGAAACCGTCGTCGCCTTTTTTCGTGTAGATTTTCATGTACGCGCTTCCCGGACCGTTGGGCTTGGGCGCCCGAACGGATAGAATAAGCTTACGCGTGGCGATACGACAAGAGTCCAATGAACCGGCGAATCGAAACAATCCGGCGGATGCTCGAAAAAGATCCCGACGACGTGTTCCTTCATTACAGCCTGGCGATGGAATACGTCTCGGCCGGGCTGTACGACGAGGCGATGGACGAGTTTCACATCTGCGTTCGCCTGGACGAGGCGCACCTGCCGGCCCGCGTCGAGGCCGGCAAGTGCCTTCGCTCTGCGGGACGGCTTTCCGAAGCGCGCGAGGCGTTCCTCGACGCCCTGGAATTGGCGCTCGAAAAGGGCGAATCGCATACGGCCGACTTCATCCGCCAGCAGCTCGAGGCCCTTGGGGACGCCTGAGATGCATCATCCTGCAGGGAACTCCCGGACAGCTACGTTACCCCTTTGTCGAAAAACGGTTATTCCGTATTATATCTTGCCTGAAACCGTCGTTTTATCTTGGCGGCCGGCACTCATTTCGAGGATAATAAAGGGCGATATTTGCGAGTGGTTTTCCGATGCTCTCCCAGGCACGGAAGCGCCGTTTTTCTCAGTAAGAAACCCCGCAGCAGGAGATTGAATAACTTGGCCAAGGATGCGGCCCGAACCCGGGAAGAAGTTAAAAAAGAAGTCTAC
>JAJRYB010000076.1 GCA_024275995.1 Planctomycetota bacterium
AGAATTCTACAGATTTTGAGCCTCATGCTATTCGACAAAAGGCCCATTTTGCAGGTGTTTTCGGAGCAGGATTACAGAATCGAAAACATGCAATGTCATAACCAACTGGAACTATTCGACTTTTAACGGGACACTACTGATTGTGGCGTGCAGTTTTGTCTTCGACTTCGCCAGGTCAAGCAATTGCGTCCAGAATTTGCGGCGTAGGACATATCGCTCCACTAGGTCCTTTTTGGCCTCTCCGGCCTTCTTTCCTTCCTCGCTTGGGCCGACGATCAGGGTTAGAAGCGGCGCTGCTGGGGACTCGCCAATCTGAATCGCTTCCACTTTCAGCAGGTAGAATGATGCTGAATATGACTCGTTCAGCCACGAAATAGCTGTCACGTGCTCCGGGCGCGGATCGGCCACGATCCAGACACCAGTCTTGGCACTCATGGATGCAAGGTACGTGATGAGTTTGCCAAGGTGATCGTGATCGCTTTTCCCCAGCTGATTTTCTATCACCACAATGCCGCCTTGACCGTCCTCGGCTACCAGGTCTACACTGAAGGTTCCCGCGTTTTTTTCTCTCTCAACACCGGTCAACTCCATGTCCAAAGCGTCGTTGAGAACGTCGATGTTTCCCTCCAGCCAAGTCGTAAAGTCCAGCGCCTCGTGCTTCCATACGTTCCTTAGTGGAAGGCGTTGTATTTTGCTGATCATGATAGTCATGGCTCCTGTATAGATCGGTGTTCGAGGAATTAATTGTCACGCAAATATGCCTGACTTATATACTCGTGACAACAGGTAGGGCGACAATAAAAAGCGGGCGACCCTTACGGGCCGCCCGTTTTTTTGCGGGAATTACCGCCGTGTTACCTTCCGGCTCGCTCCATCAGTTTGAAGCCCAGCATCGTCTGCGAGATAATCAACTTGCCTCGCATTATCCGGATCGAGCCTTTTCCCTGCGGCTGCCACATGTCCTCGCCGATGGACTCCTTGATCATTCCGATAAGGTTGTCCCGCATGCGCTTCCTCTGCTGGGCGGGGGTCTCTCTGTCGGAGTTCCTGTCGTCCTCTTCGTCGGCGAACGGGCTGGAAGTGTCCCTGTTACTGTTCGAGCCGGTGCCTGAAACGGCCGTCGGGTTAAACTCTATCCGCGGCGCCACGAAATCCGGCACGAGCATCAGCAGGTCGCCGACCTCGATTATGCGCGTCTTCAGTTTCTGATTCAGCGCCGCACCGGTGGCGATTCGCACGATTCCCTCGTCGATTATCCAGTAGACCCGGCTGAACTTGTCCTCGATGCCGCTGATATCGTCCATCAGCAGGTCCAGCGCGCGGGCGATGGAGATGTTCTTCGCCTTCAGCGTGACGGTTGTCTCCCGCGTTACGCCGATGGTTTCCATCGATCGCCAGTTTACGTGAATGCTCACGCCGCTGACGTCACGCAGGAAGTCGACCACGTTGACAAGCTTGATATTGTTGAAGTTCAACTCCCGCAATAACCCCTGTTTCGGTCGGGAGGACTTTTTCACCGCCACCGCGGCCCTCGAACGGACGGGCGCTCGCGCTACCGGCGGATTGCCGGTGTAGAGAATGCGCCGCTGCGACGTTACGCGGACCTGGTTTTCATCGACGTACCATGCCAGCGGATTGCCCCTGGTCGCTACCTGGATCAGCATCATTTCAAGCAGTTGTTCGACCGTCGCCTTGGACGCCTTGATGAGCACCTTATCGTCCGGACCGACGCCCGCGGCTTTCAGGACAGGCCATTCCACGACGATCTGCACGCCCGCCAGTTTTTCGCATTGCCGGATCGCCTGCTTGAGCGTCCCCTTGATGAGCGGGTTCTTCACGACGGTTTTTATCGCCTCCAGCGGGCCGCCTGCCGCCACAGACGCCACGGTCGAGATCATCGGCAGGGACAGCACCACTGCACACATACACGCAGCCAATGATTTGCGAGTCATCGTTGCACCTCCCGCCAGGTTGGAGATTTTTTGACGTTTGAATCGCGAAAACAATTTTGCGAGTCAGGCGGCGCCCGATCTCACAGGGCGATTGGCGATCCAGACATCAAAAACGGTTCAGACCCTTACGCGGCATGTATGTATGAAGGCGCCGACGAACTTAACAGCCACGTTCCACCATTTATTGTATCGAACCGAATCCGGGGCGGAAAGCAGATAACCCGCGAAAAATACTACACACACGGGCGGTTGCGGTGTATCAATTGTGCCTGGGACTCCCATATCGAACGGTCCCGGAAGGATTTCGACATGTTCCTGATTCGCCAGCGGTCAAGCACGGTCGGAAGAGAAATACTCGGCGGCGTTACCACTTTCCTCGCCATGAGCTACATAGTGTTCGTCCAGGTCGGGCTGCTAAGCAGCGAGAAGGTCGGCATGGACGGCGGCGGGGTGCTGATGGCGATGTGCATAGCCTCGGCGGCTGCGTGCTTCCTCATGGCGCTGCTGGCGAATTACCCGATAGCCCTTGCGCCGGGAATGGGCGAGAATTTCTTCTTCGTCGCCATTGCCGGTACGATCGGAGGATGGGGACTTGCAAGTGCAGCCGGGTGGGAAGTCGCGCTGGCGCTCACGGCGATCGGAGGGGCGATATTTCTGGCGCTGTCTTTCGTCGGTCTGCGTTCGTCCATTCTCAACTCGATTCCCGACGCGCTGAAAAGCGGAATTGCCGCGGGGATCGGACTGCTGATAGCCCGCATCGGAATAGAGAACGCCAACCTCCCGGCTGCGTACGGCGACAAGTTCGGAGGCTTCCTGAACAATCCCGCCGTGTGGGTGGCGCTGGTGGGACTGGCGGTTACGCTGGCGCTCCTGGCGTTCAAGGTTCGCGGGGCGATTCTCGTCGGAATTCTCGCCGCTACGGCGATGGCGGTGATGCTGGGCAAGGCCAGCTTCCATGGCGTCCTGGCGATGCCCGGAGGACTGGACAAAACCGTGGCGGGCTTCGGAAGGGGGCTTTCCGGCGTGGTGGAGGCGTTTTCCTCGACCCGCGCGATGGAAATGGTCGCCTTCCTCGCGGTGCTGCTGATGATGGACCTGTTCGACACGGTCGGAACGCTGGTGGGCGTGGCGGGAAGGGCTGGGCTTATGAAAAACGGGCGACTGCCCCGCGCCGAGAGGGCCCTTGCCGCCGACGCAGCCGGGACCGTCATCGGCGGGTGCCTGGGAAGCAGCACCGTTACCAGCTACGTCGAGTCAGTCACCGGCGTCGAGAGCGGCGCCAGGACCGGTCTTGCCGCTATCGTAACGGGCCTGTGCCTGCTGGGGGCGATGTTCTGCAAGCCGATCGTTGACATGGTGATGGGCGAGTTCGCCGGCGCAAATGGAGCGATCTTCCCGACGGTCGCCGCAGCGCTGATCGTGGTGGGCGCCATGATGCTCCGCGCCGTTCGGGAGATCGACTGGAACGACGCCACCGAGTTCATACCGGCGTTCCTTACGCTGCTGGTCATGGCGATGACGTACAGCATAGCCGACGGAATAGCCATCGGGTTTGTTTCGTACGCCTTCGGGAAATTGGTCACAGGGAAGTTTAGGAAATGCCCGCTTATGGTCTACGTGTTCGCGGTGCTGTTCGTGCTGCGATACCTGATTCCGTCGGCTTCGTAGGTCAGGGTTTCGTGTTGGGCGCGCCGAGGGGCTGGAGAACCGTCTGTCGCCGGCCGTGACGGATAAGCTCGACCTTGACCGTCTGGTTCGCCCCTGCCGAGCGCACAGCCGCGACGAACAGGGCGGGGTTGCCCGTTTTTCTACCGTTCAGTATCGTGATGATGTCACCCTTGCGGATGCGTCCTGCCGCAGCGGCGCTGCTGCCGGGTTTGACGCCCACCACCTTCACGCCGCGCCGGTCGTCTTTTACTTCCAGCCCCAGCCGGGCCTGGCCTTTCGCGTAGGTCCCCAGCGGAAGCTTGAGTTTCACGATCCAGTTTTTCCAGTCGCGCTCGATAAGGTCCACGCGATTGCCCAGTGCGCGCTGCAGCGCCGCCCGTCCGGTGGTGTCCTTCGAGTAATTCTTTTTGTAATCGGCGTACCAGCTTCGCAGGCGGTTCTTCCGTTGGAGGTACAGCATTACGTATCGCGCCTGGGCGTAGTGGAGGTTCGCGTCGGACATGAACGATCGCGGCCCCATGCTCAGCAGGCGGTCCATCGGAACGAGCGTTCCCTTTCGAATCGCCGCCTGGACCGTTCTCAGCCGGGCGCCGACGGACGGTTCAAGACCCGCCGGCGTGATCGAGCTGCTCTCGAAGAGCGTCGCGAGTCCTTCCTTGATCCAGATCGGATGCACCTGCCGGACGTCGGCGGCGTCGGCGTGGTGGAGGGCGTGCGTGAACTCGTGGATCAATACGCTCCCGCGATCGATGGAGATGAGCTTCCGCTGCCCCGGAACGTAGAAGCCGCGACAGTCCTTCGTCTTGATGTTTTCGGCGAGCCGGCGGAAGTCATCGGTCGTCGGAAGAATTACCGAAAGATTCCAGGGAAGGGGCTTTGCGAAAAGCGTTTTTTTCTGCGCGTCGAGGTAGAGCGAAATGAGAAGCTGCGTCCGGCGCAGATGTTCGCCGTCCAGGGCGCTTACGTAGACGATCCGGCGATACCCGTCGATCTGCGCGACGTACCCTGCGCCCATTTTGGCGAGGTGCTTTCGCGCCAGTTGGGCAGCCTGGTTGTTCAGGTCTCCCCCGGCGGAGACGGCGGACAGGACGCAGAGGATCAGCGCGATCGCGCCGCGGCGCAAGCGGCATGGGCGTTGTGCGTGCAAAGGGGCGTGTTCCTCCTTCCGGGCCATACCGTGCTTATCGACGCGGGGAGGGGGGAGGGTAAATTTCAAATCTCAAATCTCATCTCAGATCTCAAATCTCAAACAAATCCCAAGCCCCAAATCATGAACCCGTGCCGTTTTTCCTAGAGACGACTCGACAGAGATGCGACGGCGTAGCTGGCGGCGCCGGCGATGGCGGGGGTCGCCAGCCAGCCCAGCACAATCCGCACCAGCGTTTTGCGATTAATGGTTCGCGATCCTTTGACCAGTCCGATACCGAGCACTGCCCCGACCATCGCCTGGGAAGTGGACACAGGAACGCCGATGAAGGCGTAGACGTGCACGGTGACGGCCATGGACAGCACCGCTATCCATGCGGAGAACGCGCCGAGCTGGACGAGCCTGCTTCCGACGGTGAACATGACGTTTCGGCTGTACGTAAGCACGCCCATCGCTATGCTCGCCCCTCCGATGAGAGCAAGAAGCGCCTCGGCGTTGGCGAACCCCTCCAGCACTCCGGTTCCATGGAACATTCCCACCACGTTCCCGGCGCTGTTGGCGCCCAGCGCGTACGCGCCGTAGCATCCGCTGATCAGGAGAACGCTCTTGAGCAGGATGGACCGGCTGACGAAGTTGATCCGCATCCTGTCGAGCAATCGTCCGAGCAGTGGGTAGAGGACGGCGGCGATAATCGCCGAGCCTATCGGCGTTCCCACCCAGCAGGTGACGACCTTTACCAGCCTCGACCACTGCACCTGCTGGGGCGCCACGGCCAGGCCTACGCCGAGAATCGCCCCGACGACCGCCTGGGACGTCGATACGGGCAGCTTCAGCGCTGTCATCAGCATCACCGTGATCCCGGCCATCAACGCGACGATCGTCGCCGAGCGCGAAGTCTGTTCGGTCAGTCCTCCGAGCGTTCGGATTCCACCGAAACCCTGCACCATGGCGCCGATCATTATGAATAGTGCCGCAAGGATGATCGCCGTCCTGTATCGTATCATCCGCGACGCGACGGCAGTGCCGAAGACGTTGGCGGCGTCGTTGGAGCCGAGCGACCAGCCGAGAACCACACTT
Organism: Planctomycetota bacterium; assembly: GCA_024275995.1. GTDB lineage: Bacteria > Planctomycetota > Phycisphaerae > SM23-33 > SM23-33 > JAJRYB01. Next base: position 5,845 of record JAJRYB010000076.1, read on the forward strand.
GAGGAAAGATGATACATTACGTTCGCCCCGTCAGCTCTGCCGCTTGACGGCGATATTTCGCAGGCGGTCCGAGGCGTTCTCCGACCTGTCGGAAATGCCGCCTATCTCGAGGACCAGTTCCTTGAGCAGGATCATGTCCGCCTTGTCCATCCCGGAATCGAAAATCGCCTTTATCAGCAGGCGTTCGATCACGTCCGATTGCCCCTCGATTTCGGTAACCCTTGAGGCGTCCTTGATAACGAGGTCCACCTTTCCGAATAGGTTGCGCATCGCCGTACACAACAGGCGGAACGCTTCCATGTTAATGCGGATCAGCTCCCTGAACTGGCTGACGAATTCGCGCGGGACGGACATGCTCTGCGTGAGCACCTGGAAGAGGATCGATTCGCACCTGTTGGGGATCAGGTCGATCGCCTCGAGCATACCGAGTATGTCGCCACGCGATTCGGGAATCAGCGCCTTGTCGTACATCATCTGCTCGATATCGCGCCGCAGATCGTCCGCCTGCCGCTCGTGCTCGTGGGTCATGTTGACCAGCGACTCGAATTTTCCGCTCAGACCGTCACGGAAGTACAACTCGCAGGCTTCCCCGAACGAGCAGAGGCACGACTCGGTCCGTTTGAGATAGTCCTCGATTACCCGCTCGATCTGGCGTTCCTTTTTCCAGAAGAACATCTCGCAACTCCCTGATTCATTATTAATTGTCGCTTTGAGTGCTGTGTGTGTGTTTTTTTTACCACAAAGAGCGCCTCAATCGCAAAAAAGTTCCTCCTGACGACACTGCGACGCTTTCGAAATAAACGCTCTGCCTGTTTCGATTTTCACCTGCCTGCCCCGCCACGGCGGGTAGGATGTTTTGACTTCGTGACCTTCGCGGCCTTTGTGGTCACGAAACCCGGATTGGGTCTACGCGGCTGTTGATAACTGTCGGCAATTTCCACTCCGTTACGACGAAAAATCCGCTCGATTAATTTTTTGAAAATAATGTTTGACTATCCAAACACATGATAGGATACTCAATCACAATGTTGGAGACGCGAAAAAAATTCGCAGCTCGCGGCCTGACCCATAGTGCCGCTCATCACTTGCTTGCCGCAGGCGAATCCATTGAACAGCGAGGCTATGCGCGCGTGGCTGATATTTCCCGGAAGCTCGGGATTACACGGGGCAGCGTTTCGGTGGCGATGCAATCATTGAAATCGGCTGCTTATGTCGAGCAGGACGAGAGCCATTTTTTCACCCTTACAGATAGAGGGCGCAACGCGATTTCGAGCATTCGTGCACGGCACGAGGTTGTTGAGCGATTCCTCACAGAGATTCTCGGCCTGTCGGTAGAGCAGTCACACCGCGAGAGCTGCCGTCTGGAATACTTGATTGAGGCACCGACGGCGAGGCGCCTCTCTGCACTGTTGGAGTTCTGGCGGGAACACCATCCGGATTTCACATTGGAAGAAGTGATAGAAGAGAAATGCCCCGATTGTAATTACGTGGACGATGCACTGTGCCCCTGTTGTGGGCTGGAGTGCTTGGATGACTCCTGTCCTTTTATGGAAACAGTCCCTTAGCATTTATAGCCTTTTACGATAGAGATGACGTATTGACGGGACACTTCGGCCCCTGCCAACAGGGGCCGGCAACTCCGCCGATACACCATGTCTTTCTTAACTTGCCATAAACCGAGCCAAAGGCTGCTGCCGAGATGCTCACTGAACGAACGGAGACACAACGAATCGACCCACCTGAAGAAAAGTGTGTCAGCCGACTGCCCCCCAAGGTCTTGAATGCGGAAGACCTCTTTGCGGGCAGCCGTGAATTGAGAATGATCTATAGAGGTGAAGAATATCGTTTGCGCATTACCCGAAACGAGAAGCTGATTCTAACCAAATGACTTTCCTGCCGCAGCGGGCGGCAGCACGAAGTAGCCAGCCAAGCGTCGACAATCGATGTAAGCCAGCCATAACGCAACAACGAACTCCTGGGCGCGCTATCCACCTCCAGGAAAAGGAGCTGTAGAGATGGCCGGCAACATCGTGGGTAAGCCCGTCAAAAACGCGGGCTTTACGTTAATCGAACTTTTGGTGGTAATCTCCATCATTTCACTGTTGGTTTCCATTCTCCTGCCCTCTCTGAGCACGGCTAGAGAACTGGCCAGGGGGGTGGTCTGCTTGACCAATGTCAAGCGTCTGGCCATAGCAGGACAGTTCTATCTGACTGAAAACCGGGAGATATTTCCACCTGTCAGGATGAAGTACAACTCGGATGGAAGCACCTTTGTCAACCAATATGGAAGGACCAAGCCCAGGTGGCAATGGTTTCTGGACCAGGGCGTTGGTCCTGCTATCAATCCGGCACCTTATGGCGAACCGTTCGGTGATTCGGAAACCCGCACGATGACCAATGATTACTTCAAATGTCCATCTCTGAGAGGCGAATACGAGCAGGATATACGCAACGGAGCCTATGGATACAACTACCAATATCTCGGTGACTCGCGTAGCGTCGATAGCGGCCGATACACAAACTTTCCTGTCCGGCAATCGGAGATAACTGCACCAGCTCAAACCGTATTCATTGGCGACAGCCGCGGGGGCGACAGCGAACATGGTAAGCACTCCTATACGTTAGATCCGCCGAAGCTGGCAGCGAGTAAAGGCGTGGTGAAGTTCGGTCCGACGGCTGGGAAAGATGGACCCATTGGTCACTCGCCATTGGAAGCTCGCCATGCCGGTAAGGGGAATGTGTCTTTCGTGGATGGGCACGCTGCGAGCATGTCGCTGAGAAGCCTCGGCTATGAACTTGCTCAGGACGGAATCGTTGTTACAGGGACCGGGAATAACCGCTTATGGAGCGGCATAGGCGAGGATGAATAAAATAGGAACGCAATGATGATATCACGTTTTCTGGCTTTGTTGAGAAAAGGCACGGATGGCAATGTAATTTTTTTGCATCGGCGTTTATCTGTGTCTGTCCGCGGCAGGCAGGTTTATTCCTGCCACCTCTTCGGGCTCGAGGGCTGTTGATAACTGTCGGCAATTTCCACCCCGTTACGACGAAAAATCTTCCGTGCAAGTTCAGCTTTCCCTTGATTCCCAAGATACTGTGGTGCAGAATCACCGGCGGCTCTATATATTGACGCTACGGCAGCTATCTTCTCCGGAAATGCGGTCCTATGCAATGTCCTTTCTGCGGGCAGGATGACGATAAGGTCGTGGACTCTCGCAGTAGCGAGGGTGGGCGCGTCGTGCGTCGGCGCCGCCAGTGCCTCAAGTGCAGCCGGCGGTACACCACGTACGAGCGGGCGGAAAGCTCGGTTCGCCTGAACGTCGTCAAGAAAGACGGTTCACGCGAACCATACGATCGGGAGAAGCTGATTTCCGGTTTGCAGAAGGCCTGCTACAAGCGGAAGGTAACCGACGATCAGATCCGCCAGATCGTCGACGCCACCGAAGAGGACATTTTCAAGTCCTTCGAGAAAGAGGTGCCTTCGAGCTTCATAGGCGACGCGGTCAGCCGGCGCCTGCGGAAAGTGGACGATATCGCCTACGTGCGGTTCGCCAGCGTGTATCGAAACTTCTCCGATCTGGGCGACCTGATCGACGAGGCGACGGAAGTGCGGCAAAGTCCGCAGGTTGGACCCGAACAGAAGGATCTGTTCGGCAGGGAAAAGCCCTGAGGCGAGTGTGCTCCGAAAGGGCAGGATGCTACGGAAGGATTTAACGCATGAACGGGTCACGGACGATCCGGGTTCTCAAGCGAGACGGAAGCAGGGAAGATTTCTCGCCTGAGAAACTCGCAGCCGCGATGGATCGCGCCATGCGCGGTATCGACGGCCATCGGCGTTACGCGGTGGACCTGGCGGGGGCTATTCACATCTACCTTGCGGGTGACGGCAGGGGGCAAATTCGCAGCGCCGCTTTGCTGGAGATGGTTATCAAGGTGCTGCGCCGCGTCGGTCTGGACCAGGCGGTCCGCAACCTGGAAGAATATCACTACCGGCGCGAGGATCGTCGCGCAAAGTTGTGCATCCGCCACGAAAGCGGCGCGGTGACCCGTTGGGACAAGGGCTGGCTGTGCGAGTTCGCACGCAGAAGCTGGAACCTCATGGCGAGCACGGCGCGGATCGTCGCCGGCGAGGTGGAAGGACGCCTGCTGAACGATCGCCAGACGTTCGTGGCGAGATCGGCGGTGCTGGAATCGCTCAACGAGGTTGTCTGTGAGTTCGGCCTCGCCGAGGCGGTCCCGGTTAATGCCGACGACGCCCGATAAACGACCGAGGCACACGATGGTAAAGAAATCCGACAAGGTAATCGAACGGATCGACGCCGAGGCGGACTCGGTCTATAAGCGAATCCGCCGCAAACTCAAGCCCACGATGCACCTTCCGATCCGGTCGCTTTCGAACGTCAGTTACCGTCCGAAGTCGGGTTATTTCCGGCTTCGCGGAAAGAGCAAGATTCGCACGCTTACGGTGAACACCGTCAAGACGTTCGCCCAGACGCTCAAGATGCTGGCGATGAGCAAGGACCTGATTCGCACCTCCAGGCACTCGACCAAGCGGGAAGCGTATTACCAGGCGTACAACTGGCAGGAGGCAGCCTTCAGCGGGCAGGACGAATCCGACGCGGTAATGGACGATGTCGAGGCGCTGCTGGGGGTCAATCGCGAGCAGATTCACTTCCGCGCGGACGAGCACGGCGGGGAGGTGGCGGGCGAGCTGATCGTTATCGACAGGGACCGTCGCACCGGCAAGCGCCTTCAGATCGACTGCACCAGGTTCGGCAGCGGCGCTTACAGCGTTCCGACCGTCGTGGAGGACCTGCAGTTCCGGACGAATGCGAAGTTCATCCTCGCGGTAGAGACAAAGGGCATGTTCGAGCGCCTGGTTGAGGAGGACTTCTTCGATGAGCACCACTGCATACTCGTTTCCATGGGTGGCGTGCCCAGCAGGGCGTGCCGGAGGTTCATCCGCCGACTGGCCGAGGCGAAAAAAATCCCCGTCTACGTGTTCACCGACGGCGACCCGTACGGGTACTTCAACATCTATCGCACGCTGAAGGTCGGATCGGGAAACGCGGCGCACCTGAACGAATACTTCTGTGTTCCGACGGCGAGGTTCCTTGGCGTTACGCCGGAGGACATCGTGGAATACAAGCTGCCGACCCACCCGCTGAAGGAAGTGGACAAAAAGCGTGCGATGGATGCCATGAAGAACGATCCGTTCATCCGCCACTACAAGGCGTGGCAGGACGCCGTAAACAAGATGTTGAAGATGGGCGTTCGCGTGGAGCAGCAGGCCCTTGCCAAGCACGGGCTGGAGTACGTCGCCAGGACCTATCTGCCCCGGAAGCTCAAGCAGGTGAGCAAGTTCCTGCCGTAGGTTTTTTCTAGAGCGATTCTTCGTCTGCCGGCTCGTTTGGCGGGTCGGCGTCGGCGGATTGTTTTTCCTGGGGGATCTCGACACCCCACTGGCCGCCGTAGATGACTCCCTGTGCGATGTTGGACAGGTGGTCGCCGATTTTCTCCATGTTGTTGACGAAGTCTATGTACGTCAGCCCGGTCATCGCGTCACAGGTCCCGCTCTGCAGGCGTCTGATGTGGCTGCCGCGAAACTGCGATTGCATTTCGTTGATGGCCTCTTCGTGTTCGAGTGCTCGCTCGGCGGATCGCTGATCCGAATTTTCCAGCGCCATCAGGACGTTGTCGAACATGTGGCTGACTTCCATCCGCATTCGCGTCAGGTCCTTTTCGGCCGAATCGCTGAACCTCTGGCGATGCTCGATTTTCCGCTCGGCGATCTCGGCTATGTTCACCGCGTGGTCGGCGACGCGCTCCATGTCGTTCACCGAGTGCATCAACACGGGCAGTTCGTTCGCCATATCGGGGTCCAATTGCCGCTGCGAAACCTCCACGAGGTATTGCGTGATCTGCGTCTGGTATTCGTCGACGGCGTCTTCCTTGCGCATAACGCCTCGCAGGGCGGACAGGTCATCCTCGGCGATTCCCCTGACGGCGAGGTCCAGCGCCTCCTTGGCCTTGTGCGACATGCGGATAATCTCGCGCCTCGCCTGCTGAATCGCCAGCGGGGGCGTGTCCAGCAGGTGCTGCTCCAGCGTTACTGGCATCTCGTCGCGAGCGCGCTTGCCAGCGGGAAGTATCTTCGTCACTATCTTCGCCAGAAGGCCCGTCATCGGGAGCATGACGAACGCCGCCACGACGTTGAACGTCGTGTGAGCGATGGCGATATGCACCATGATCGTCGTTTGCCCCAGCGCAAGCGGCGAGATCGCCTTGACAAGCATCACATACGCCCCGCTGTACAGCAGCGGCATAATTACCGCGACCCCCAGTACGTTGAACAGCGTGTGCGCCATCGCGGTTCGCTTTCCGGCGAGGTTCGTCCGCAGGGCTGCAAGCTGGGCGGTTATCGTGGTTCCGATGTTATCCCCCAGGATGAACGGAATCGTCACGCGGAGCACCACGTCCCAGTCCGTTCCGAACGCCCCGACGAACGCCAGCGTCTGGATCATCATGATGGAGGCCGAGGAACTCTGAACCAGCATCGTGATGACCGCCCCGGCGATGATCGCCAGGAACGGCCTGTCGCCGATGGCGATAAGTATTGCATGGACGTCCTGGCTTTGCCTCAGGGGAGCGAAGGCGTCCTTCATGAAGCTGATGCCGATGAACAGCAGGCCGAACCCCAGAAGTATCTGCCCGAGGTGCTTTGTTTTCTGGCGCCGGGCTAATACCTGGAGGGCGAATCCCACGGCGATAGCCGGAAGCGCGTAGAGCGATATTTTGAATATGCTCATACCCGCGACCAGCCAGGCGGTGCACGTAGTTCCGATATTTGCGCCCAGCACCACGCCGATCGCCTGCTTGAGTGTCAGCAGGCCGGCGTTCACCAGGCCGACGACCATTACGGTTGTCGCGGAACTGGATTGTATCAGGACCGTCACCCCGGCGCCCACCAGCAGCGCCATTACCGCCCACTTCGTGATTTTCCCGAGCAGCTTTCGCAGACCGTCGCCGGCGATGCGCTTGAGTCCGTCGGAAAGGAAGCCCATGCCGAACAGGAAAAGTGCCAGTCCTCCGATAAGGTTGAAAATGATTTCCATGACGTTCATTCGGGCTTCCTCAGTGGTTCAGGCGGGCCGGCACGTAACCGATGCTCCAAGCGCGCAGAATAGTAGCGACTTGGCGCGGGAGGTCAAGTTTAATCGGATTTGACAGGAAAAAAATGAGATCACGTCAGTTCGCCCGTCGGATACTGTTAATTATCACCGGTTCGACCGGAACGTCGTCGTGGTGTCCGGCGCTGTGCGTTTTCACCTTTGCTATGGCGTCCACCACGTCCATTCCGTCCGCGACTTTCCCGAAAGCGCAATAGCCGAACCCCTCCGGCGTCTCGTTGGTATGATTCAGAAAATCGTTGTCCGCGTGGTTGATGAAGAACTGGGCCGTGGCGCTGTGGACCTCGTTCGTCCGCGCCATCGCCAGCGTGCCGCAATCGTTGCGGGCTTCGGCGGAGGCCTCGTTGCGGATGGGATCGCGGGTCGGCTTTTCGTTCATCCGGGCGTCGAACCCGCCGCCCTGGATCATGAAGGAGGGGATCACGCGGTGGAATATCACCCCGTCGTAGTGCCCGTCGTCGACGTATTGCAGAAAGTTTTCCACGGTAAGCGGCGATCTGTCCAGCCAAAGCTCCGCCGTGATCGTGCCCATCGTCGTGTCCATTACGATTGTCGGATTGCTGCCGTCGGCCATGTTTTTCTCCGTGATTTTCTGTGCCTGGTTGCGGGCTACAGGATACCGTTTTCCTACTTCGCTTCCATCCAGTTTTTCCCGATGCCGACGTCCACCTTCAGCGGTACACGAAGGGCGACTGCGTTTTTCATTTCCGAAACGATCATTTCTTTTTCCTCGTCCACGGCCTCGCGGGGAATTTCGAACACGAGTTCGTCGTGGATCTGCAGCAGCATGCGCGCGGGGCGCCGCTCCTTGTCGGTGCGTGCGTCGATGTTCAACATCGCCTGCTTGATAAGGTCCGCCGCCGAGCCTTGCACGACTGAGTTTATCGCCAATCTTTCCGCCGCCGACCGACGCTGGGGATTTCGCGAGTCGATTTCGGCAATTCGCCTGCGCCGTCCCATAATCGTCTGCACGTACCCTGCCTCTTTTGCCTGGGCGACGCACGAGTGCAGGAAATCGTCGATTTTCGGGAATCGCATTCGGTAGGCCTTGATGAACTCACCCGCCGCCGAGCGCGATATCCGCAGCGTCCGCGCCAGTCCGAAGGCGGTCTGGCCGTAAATGATCCCGAAGTTCACCGTCTTGGCGCGCGCCCTCTGCTCATCCGTCACCTCGCCGTGCGGAACGCCGAAAACCTCCGCCGCCACTATGCGGTGAATGTCCTCATCGTCCGCGAACGCCTTGCAGAGCGTTTCGTCTTGGCAGAGATGCGCCAGCACCCGCAGTTCGACCTGCGAGTAGTCCGCCGAGAGCAGAACGCTGCCTCGAGGCGCGACGAAGGCGGAGCGAATCCGTCGGCCTATCTCCGTGCGGACCGGAATGTTCTGGAGGTTCGGATCGGAGCTGCTGAGACGCCCCGTTACCGTGCCGGCCTGATGGAAGCTGGTGTGGACCCGTCCCGTATTCGGATGAATGCAGGACGCAAGCCCCAGAAGGTACGTGCCCAGCAACTTGGTGAGCTGGCGATAGTCCAGCACAAGAGCGGGAAGCTCGTGCATCGACGCCAGCTCCTCCAGAACGGAAACGTCCGTGCTGGGACCGGTCTTCTTGCGCTTGATTACGGGAAGGTCGAGATCGCCGAACAGCACCTCGGCGAGCTGCTTGGGCGAGTCGGGGTTGAAATCGCGACCCGCGGCGGAGATTATCCGCTCGCGGAGATCGTCGGCGCGGCGCGACAGTTCCGTCTCCATGTCCTTGAGTGCCTGGGGGTCCACGATCACGCCGCGACGCTCCATCTCGAAGAGCACCGTCAGGAGCGGCATCTCGAGGTCCGTAAACAGGTCCGTCAGGCCGTCTTCTACGAGCTTCCCGGAAAGCGCATCCGCCAGACGAAGCGACACGTCCGCATCCTCCGCTGCGTATGTAGCCACCGTCTCGACAGGAATGGTGTCCATCGTCGCCTGGGTTTTACCCCGGCCGATCAGTTCCTCGATCGGAATGCACCGGTGATTGAGAAATTCCATCGCCAGGGCGTCCAGCTTGTAGGTGGGGCGCGTCGAGTCCAGCACGTGGGCGGCTATCATCGTGTCGAACATTTTTCCGCGGACGGAAAACCCGTGCCGGGAAAGCACGTGGAGGTCGTACTTGAGGTTCTGCCCGATTTTTTGAACGTTTTCGTCGGCCAGTATTCCTCCGATGGCGTCGCGGAGTTTTTCGATATCCAGCACGGTTGAACCCAGCGGACCGCGGACGGGCAGGTACACCCCGCAGAGCGGCTTCCACGCGAGCGAAACGCCGACCAGCTCGCAGCGCATCGGGTTGGTGCCGGTGGTCTCGGTGTCCACGGCAAGGCGCTTTGGCTTCACCTTCGAAAGCTCCTTCGCCAGCGCGTCCAGTTCTTCAGGCGTATTAACGCAGCGGTAATCGAAGTCATCCGCTCTCGCCTCCGCACCTTCGGGCGACTCGGAGGGCGCCTCGGAGGCGTGGGACGGTTCGGGTGGCGATTCGACCTGCCGGCTGGAAATTTCATCCAGGCGATCGATCAGGCGATTGAACCCCAACTCCTCGAAGATCCTGCGCACCGGTTCGGTAGAGACCTTCGTCAAGCGCATCGCCTCCAGGTCCAGCTCGATCGGTACGTTGCGATCGAGCGTCACGAGCCTGCGCGTAAGAGCCAGCGTGTCCGCAGCCGCCAGGAGGTTCTCCCGCAACTTGGGCGTCTGTTCGTCGGCGTGAGCGACGACCGCCTCGGCGCTGCCGTATTTGGCTATCAGCTTTACCGCGGTCTTCCCGCCGACGCCCTTTACGCCGGGAATGTTGTCGATGCTGTCGCCCATGAGCGTCTGAACTTCGATCGCCTTGTCAGGGGCGTAACCCTTTTGCTCGGCGATTGCGGCAGCGTCTATCTCCTGGTCCTTCATCGGGTCGTAGAGCAGCACGTTTTCGCCGACGAGCTGGTCGAGGTCCTTGTCCCTGCTGACGAGCACCACCTTCAGCTCGTCACAGGCGAACCTCTCAGCCGCCGTGGCGAGAATATCGTCAGCCTCGTACCCCTTCGCGGCAAGAATGGGAATGCCCATCGCCTCGACGATCTGGAGAATCCGTTTTTCCTGCGGGGGGAAGTCCTCCGGGGCGGGCTTTCGCGTGATCTTGTACTCGCTGTACACCTCGCGCCGTTTGAGTTCGCTCGCAGGACCGTCTATCGCCATGGCGATGTAGTCAGGCTTCTTCTCGGCGAGGAACCGAAGCAGCATGTTGCTGAAGACGTACGTCGCGCGGGTCGGTTCGCCGGTGGGGCTGGTAAGGTCGCGGAAAGGCGCGTAATACGAACGGTACATCTGCGAGTGCCCGTCGATGAGGTACAGCGTCCTGGCCATGACGACAACGCTACCGGAATCGCGCCCGCCGGTCAACGATCATACGCTCATTTGCGTTCGAGCCGTTTTGCTTCGTGTATCTCATGGTTCCCTGCCAAGTTTTTATGCCATATGCGGATAGGTATGAAAAATACCCCTTTTGCGCGCTCGAAATGTCCAGCGGACTCCCGAAACGAGACACAAAATATTTTTTTATATCCCCCGGCAGTGCCGGGGGCTTACGAGGATCGCATTTCCAAAAGTTCCCGGTTTGGGTAGCTAAAACGTGGGTATTGGCCCAAGGTTGGAGGCGCACATTACGCGCGCCCGATGCTATTTGAAAACAGAATCAGGTCAAAAACAACTGCTGCGGAACGGCAAGCCGATTGTGAGCGATGCGCAACCTTCGAATACTAAAGATGTTACGCCTTCTCGAACCCTGATCCCAGGTCTCCAAACCCTGTTTTTTTTCGTTCTCTAGTGGTTCCTGGTTGTCCCAGGTTGTCCCGGGATTTGCGAAACTGTCCGAAGTGGTACGAAACGGTACGCT
>JAJRYB010000077.1 GCA_024275995.1 Planctomycetota bacterium
ATCCCGCGTTTCTGCTGGAAAGCATTCCGGCGCTGCGGAAATTGCGTGAGCGGCTTGGCGGCGAAGTTCGCGGAGATTTCGAAATTGTCGGAGATCGCCGCGGCGCTGTGCGCGCGGATCTCTCAGCCGACGTTAAAATGCTGGTGATCGACGTGAAGAACGCCTGGGTCAAGCCGGCGGGTTCCGCGGGCCTGCTGAGGGTTCGTTACAACTACGATCCCCGATTGGAGGCTGGGCACCGGCGACGCGCGACGCTGAGAGGCACGTTTGACAAGGCCCGGTTCGATGCGACGGTAACCCTGCCGGACAATCCCCGTGCAGCCTATCCGGTAAACGCGAACCTGGTGATTCGCGTCGATGACGCCGGATGGCTCGCTCGCAGATGTCCCGCCCTGCGAAACCTGCTGGGCGACGGCAAATTGTCGGACAGGCCGATGCGGGCGGAATTATCGGGATCGATCGTGCGCAAAGACGACACTACGATCGCTACGCTCGATTCCGCTACGATCACGATGGGGAAAAGTCGTTTCGAAGCAAAGGGACAATTTGAGATTGCTCCGGACAGCCGAGACGCCGTTTACGCCGGAGGCATTGAATCATTCCGGCTGGAAACGAAGTTCGATACGGCAATCGACGGGGTGATGCGCGAAATCTTCCCGGCACTTGCCGGCGCTGCGGACCGTTTCGGCCTGGCTGGACGAACGACGGGATCCGCCACGCTCTCCGGCGACGAAAAAGGCCTGGACGTCAAGTTGCACCTGTCCGGACTCGATATCTCAGCCCGTCACGTAGGACCGTTCGACCTGGCGCGCATCGCGCCGCGAGGCGAGCTGCGCCTGCTCGATGCTCAAGGGCAGGCTGTGGACCTCGCATCGATAGCGAAAAAACTTTCCGTTCCGGCCGGGCGTCTGGAAGTCATCCGCCTGCCACTCTGCGTTAAGCCCAAAGGCGTCCCGGCCGGGATCGATATGAAGGCCCGCCTGGCGACGGATTTTTCGAAAGCGGACATTACAAGCCTGACGGTCCAGCTTGGCGAAATGCGGCTGGGCGCCACCGGCGAGGTAGACCTGAATTTCAACAGGCGCAAGATGTCGTTCCGGCCCGTCGTCCGCGAGGGAAGCGCGACTTTCCGCATCGAGCGGATGGAGAACCTTCATCGCCTTGTACCCTCGCTGGCGCCGGCTGCACTTGCCGGAGGGCTGTCTATCGAGCTGGATTACGAGGACAAAAGCGGTGGGCGAATCTCGCGCCTCCGGGCGTCTCTGAACGACCTGCGCGGAAAACTTTTCGGCAGGAATTTTTTCCTCAACGGGCGAATGTCCGCTCTCGGGATAAATCTCGCCTCGGGACCGACCGTGAGCGTCGAGAAAATCGCCACCGACGGCGTCGAGTTCCGCATCGGAAAAAATCACGGGTGGATTGTCGGCGACGTCACCGGCGTTCCCGCCAGGCCTGCGGGAAAGCTGTACCTGCCGGCTGAATATCTGGACGATAAGGACCTTGCGGACCTTGTCGCTCGCCTGGAAAAATCCACGATCGTACGATCGCGGCCTGACGCTTCCGGCGTAGATCACGTCGCCAAGGCCGGTCGGATCGTGGCGACGTTGCGCGCCTGGTTCTGGCAGGCGTCGCTGGAGATCAAGGTAAGGGTAGACGATCTGCGTACCTTCGACCGTCTCATCGGCCTGTCGCACCGGCTGGATAATTTCGTCCTCGATATGACGGTCCGCAACGGGCTTCTCGCCGCACGATACGCCGGCGGCCTGAACGGAGGCAGCGTTCGCGGGAACATGCGAATGCGGATCAACGATTCCGATCCCTTCGTGCACAGCGAAATGACGTCTACGGACGTCGCGGCGACCGATACCGTTCGCAAGCAGCTCGCGCGATTTTTCCCCGGCAACACAGTCTACGGACAGGTCAGCCGGGAGATGAAAGTGCGGTTCCGACTGGAGGATATGCTGATTAACCTGTCCAGTCCTTCCCATCCACTTCGACCGGTTGGAACGGGCAAGACCGTCTCCATCGACGGGCTGGTCGAGGGGCGAGCGGCGCCGAAATTCGTCACGGCGATTTTTCCGGGACTTAACCTCACCAAGTACCGATACGCGAGGATGACCAGTTTTTCGGAGTATCGTCGCGATGGGACAGCCGTCAACGATATGATTTTCCGCGGGCCGGTTTACGACATGTACATGGAGGGTACGACGGACCTGGATAATATCGGGCGTTACGAGATAGGACTGATCTTGCTGGCGGCGCCGCAGACGGCGGAGTTCAACCACTCGCTTCGCCAGGGACGAATTCCCATTCTCAAGATCAAGGCCCGCATCGAGGAAGGAAAAATGCACGACGACGAGGTTTCGTATCTCTGGCCGAACGAAACGCTGTTCGTTATCTTCCTGAAGAACAATATCTTCTACCGCCTTTGGCTGGCGGCGCAAAAACGCTGACCCCCCGCTCGGACGGGCATGATGGAGAGACGGAAGGTACAATAGGCGGCAAGCATAATGGCGCACGGACGAACGGACATTTACGATCACCACCATGGCAACGAACCGCTGCTGCGGTCCGGGATGCCGGTGCGCACAGGTATTTTCCTTTGCGTGAACCTGCTTCTGCTGGCGGCGGGCGCATCGTTCTGGCAGTACATCACCACGGGCAGGTGGCTGGACCTCTCTTACCAGGGCTTCCTGGAGGGAATGAGAGTTCCAATCGGCCAGGGTTTCACGGACCCGCTGAACTGCCTGTCGCATCCGTGGATGATCCCGATATTCGGGCTGGTACTGTCGGTGCTGGTCTTTACGCCCATCGTCGTCGCGGTTTTGTACCGCCTGTTCTTTGCCGGCTTTTTTATCCTGATCGTCGCGGTGATCGGACACGAGCCGATCCTTGCGCTCGTGCTGGCGCTGGGGTGTGTGCTGGCGGCGAGAACAAACCTGCGAAGCGACATGCCGTTTCTCGCGGTGATGCTCGGACTTGTGCCAGTTGCGGCGTACCTGTTCGCCCTGGGCTTCCTGGACATCGAATCCGCCGCTGCACTGCCTCTGCAACGATGGGTCCTGTACGGCCCGTTCCTCCTGGCCGTCATGGCGTCGATTGTGTCGGTTGCGCTCGTGCTGCTTGTGGCGCGCCTCACCGCGTACCGACCCGGGATAATCTGGCCGATGCTTGTGCTCCCACTGGCGGTATCCGCAACGCTTTTTTACACCATGATCGGTCCCGGCGAGATCGCCTACTCGCTTATAGTCCGCCCGCTCGCACCCGGAGACGCGCTGTTCGAAGAATCCACACTCACGCAGTGGAGCTCAAAGCATCGTGCCCAGGGGCTAAACCCGCAGACCCTTCGCGTGCGCCTGAAGGATGACACCGCCCGCCGGAGGGAGGAGTTGATCGGCAAATGCGAGGAGTTCCACCGGCGATACCCGCGCAGCCGACGCTCAGCGGCGGTCCGGTGGATCGAGGCGCAGGCGCAAAGCCTCCGCCTGGACATAATGGCGCTGTCGGCAGGACTGGTGCAATACTCCGCCGGGTTCGTGCGCCCCGAAAGCGCACCGGCGTGGCGACGGCTGATGGACCTCTGCCCCGCTTCGCCCCAGGCGGCTTTGGCGAAGTGGCGGCTGGGCGAACTGGCGCTGCGCAGCGGGCGCGTAAGCGAGGCGGACGAACTTCTCGGCGAGGCGGTGGCGCAAATCGAGGCCCACCTTGCGAACGACGGTGGCAGGGCGCCGTTCACCGTTGTCTCCGTTTTCCAGACGGACGAGAAACCACTGCGGAGCTACTACACCGATGCGCTTCTGGAGATCAGGCGTCTTACCTGGCTGATGGAGCAGAACGACGTGTTGACCGACGACAGATCGGCAAAGGCGCTGGCGGCGCTTCTGGAGGTGGATACTCACGGGCTGGATCGCAGCGAGCGGTATCGCAGGTTTTCCGATTTGGCCGGTAGATACGAAGACACCCGCATGGGGCGCAATATCATTCTCGCGGCGGTGCTGGCGATCGACGACGTTGCCCAGCGCGCCGAGCGATTGCACTACCTGGCGAACCAGCCCGACGACATCGACGCGGCCATCGAGGCTAATTACGAACTCGGGCAACTTCTGCTTCAAAGCGAGGTCCTCACGCTCCTGGAAGGCATTCGCACGGCGAGGGACTACTTCGAAGAGGTTCTCAACGCTCCGGCGAGTCCGTGGACGCAGTCCGCACGCAAACATCTGCAATGGCTGAAAGTTTCGACACGCCCGGCGCGGGAGTAGTGAGAGCCTGTACGGACAGGCTCCAACGGAACGTTTTGAACTTGCGATTGCACACTTGCGCCGTGAACATGGTTGCGCTATGAAGTCAGCAAAAACGTCCGCGCCGCGGGTGCTTGTTGTCTCAGCCGGCATCGGCGCTGGGCACAACCAGGCCGGGCGCGCCATCATCGAAACACTCCGATCCGGAGGAGGCGACCTGAACGTTACGAGCGCCGATTCCATGACGTTCGTACCGCGATGGTTCCGCGCATTCTACGTGGACGGTTTCGCGCTGATGATGACCAGGTTCCCGCTTGTGTACGGGCTTGGATACTCTCTTCAGAACCGTCGGAGGAAACGGCCGGGACGGTCCGTGACGGATCGGTTGCGATTACGGCAGGAACGACGGGCGATGAGCGCCTTCGCCACGTTTGTGCTGGAAACCCAGCCGGACTTGATTGTGCACACCCATTTCCTCGCGCCTCCGGTAGTCGGCAGGTTGATTCGCGACGGCAGGCTCAAATCGCGCCAATTCGTCGTCGTCACGGACAACGACGTGCACCCGTGGTGGTACAGCGAAAACGTCGAGAGATGGTTCCTTGCCACCGAGGCGAACGCCGCGACCTTGCGTGGCTGGGAAGTCCCCCCCCGGCGCATCACCGTGAGCGGAATTCCGGTGCGTCCCAAGTGGACGCGCAGGTTGGACCGGTCGAGGGTGCTCTCCGATTGGCGCCTGCCGGATGGCAGGGACATCGTACTGCTTGCGGGTGGAACGGAGTTCACCTGCGGGCCCATAACCGGTATCGCGCGCGGAATCCTGAAAGCCTGTCCCGGCGCCTGCCTGGTGGTGCTGGCGGGAAGGAACAAGGCCCTGCTCGCACGCCTGGCGCGACTGCCGGGAGCGGGTGAGAGGCTCTTTCCCGTTTCGTTCACCGATCGCGTGAACGAGCTTGTCGAAGTCTGTTCGCTGATGGTAACCAAGGCCGGGGGTATCACCACCGCGGAGTGCCTTTCCAAGGGCACCCCCATGGTCCTGACGAACCCCGTTCCGGGACAGGAAAGCGCCAACGCGCGGTATTTCCAGGGCCAGGGGGCTGCCGTGATCACCCGAACCCCGCAGGAAACCATCCGGACGGTTCGCGACCTGCTGGGCAATCCTTCCGCCAGGGCCATCCTGGCTGAGAACGCACGCCGCCTGTACAAACCCGCCGGACGGACCATCGCCGAGGCGATCCGTCGCGCGGTTTTACCACCAGGCGGCGAGGGAAAATCCGTCGAACCTTGACCGCACGCGCCTCTTTCGTTTCAATACACTCGTTGGAATTTTTTGGAAGCGTTCGCGTCCCCCTACTACGCAAGGAGGCGTAGGATGAAGTCAATTCACGTCGTCGAGGAATCCCTTCCGCTTGCATGGGAACGGGCGGTCATCGAGTGCTGGGAGCAGGGGGAAAGTTTTCCCACGGAATACGACAAGGAGGGCGACCCCGCCAGCCGGGATGTCTCCTGCCTGATCCACGTAACGCGCCCCTTCGACGAACCGCGAATCCACCGGGCGTTCCCAGGCGGGCTTGACGACCTCGAAAAATACCGCTGCGAGATGCTCTACGGCGTGCACGACCACTGGATAGATCCCGCAGCCGGCAAGTGGGAATACACGTACCACCAGCGCATTCACGCGTACGACGTTCCGTCCATCGGGCCGGTCGACCAGTTGTCCGCCATAACGGCGAAGCTCGCCGAGGCGCCGCACACCAGACGCGCCCAGGTGGTTACCTGGCAGGTATGGAACGACATGAACATTGGCGATCCAGCATGCCTTCAGCGATTGTGGTTCAGAATCTCCGGCGGGAAGCTTCACATGAACGCGCACATGCGAAGTAACGATGCGTTCAAGGCGGCGTTCATGAATATGTACGCCTTCACGGAACTTCAGCGGGAGGTAGCCGGCGCGCTGGGTATCGAACCGGGCGAGTACATTCACATATCAGATTCCTTTCACATCTACGGCAGCTACTTCGACGAGTTCGAAGGCTTTCTCAAGACAGTCGCGGCGCGCTCGGAAGAGGACCGCGTTTATACGACGGATTTCGCCAGGGCAATCTTCGTGGATGGCTGCGACGTCCTGCTGGCTGAGGATGACATGCCGGCGGATAAAAAAGCCCTCGTCGAAGCGCGTAAAACGTCGTTGCTGGCGTGACAGGCGCGAAAGAAAACTACCCCGCGGCGACGGGTTCACTGCTGTCCGGTCCGATAAGGTAGATGGCGTTTTTTCCGCTCATTTTCGCCGACCGGATCGCCTTGTTCGCCGTTGCGAGCAGATTCTTGCACGTATTTCCACCGCTGGGGAAGGTTGCAAGACCGCCGGAGATCGACAGCTTGCCTTTGGCGTCCGGGCCGAGGAAATTGAATTCCATCGTCGATACCGCCTCGCGGAACCTGTTGGCCAGCGCATAGGCGGTCTGGAGGGGCTGGCTGTCCGGCGACCTGGGTCCTTCCGCGTCCCAGAACAAAACGGCGAACTCGTCGCCACCGATGCGCGCGACGATATCGTGCGAGCGGGTGATCTGTTTCATCAGGTGGGCCGTCTCGCGGAGTATTTCGTCACCGGCGGCGTATCCGTACCGGTCGTTGTAGCGTTTGAAGTCGTCGATGTCGTACAGCAGCACCACCACGCGGAAGCGCCGCTGCCGGGCGCGCAGCAGGATCTGATCGGTCAGGTGGTAGAAGTACCTGCGGTTATACGCCCCGGTGAGCGAGTCCGTGACCGCCATGCGATGGAGCGATTCCACCCGACGCGCAGCTTCCACGAGCGAGGGAAGGATATCTCGCAGCTGGGCCAGGAACTTTTCCGTCTCGTCGGGAACGACGTGCAGCTTATCGGCGATCAGCACGCGTGGCGTCTCGCCGGCAGTCAGAAGCAACGGTTCCTCTTCCGGTCCGACTTCGGCGGCGTCCTGCCATCGCAGCGGAACGCCGAGTTTTTCGCCGAGCAGATTCAGCAGGTGCCTCTCCAGCGACGATGCGCTTTTCGCAGCCGTTACGAGATTGGCTATCTGGCGCGACGAAAGTCGTCCCGCGGTATCGTGATTTTCGGAGAAGTTCGCGTTCGCCGCCCGCCGGATCTCAGCCATCTCCGCGCGCGAAGGCGGGTAGATGAAGTAATCGTCCAGCAACCCGCCCTTGAGTTTTCGAACCTGCGGTTCGTCTGCGGGTTGGCAGAGGGCGTAGAGGCGCGCGTCCTGTTGGAGACGCCTCGCCGCCCGGACCATGCCCGCCAAGTCGTCGCCCCGGGCGCCGGTAAGCACTATCGCCTGCCAGCGGCGACGCCCCATCTCCTTGAGCGCCTCGTATGGATCGTCGTGGTGAACGAATCGCCCGTCGCCCAGCTGCAACCCGATCTGCTCGCGTGTCGGCGCGTCGCACAACAGCAGCATATCGCCGTTTTCGCTCACGGTTCGTTCTCCAGAAGGGCTGAGAGTTCCTCCGGCGTGAGGAGTTCGTCCGGCGGGGTCTTTGGCCTGTCCGCCGGTTTGGCCGGCGTGAGCGCTACCGCTTCGCGCGGCGCGGTTTGCAGCCCGGGTGGCGCGGACGATTCGGGAGGAGTTACCGGACTTGCCGCCGCCTGAACGATCTCGCCAAGCGCCTCGGGCAGGTGTTCGCGCGAGGTCAGCCGAACTCCGCTCAAGTCGTCGGCGTTCATGCCGACAGGAAGCGCGCCAACCGCTAAAATCGCTACTTCCATCTCGCGGGCAAGCTCGATCAGGCGCACATGTTCGCCGGTTATCAGTCGCAAATCGACTATCATCGCCACCGCAGGTGCGGCGAGAAGTTCCGCGGCGGCTTCATACGCGCTTGCTACGCGGATACAGCGCAGGGACTCCGCGCAGAGGCCTTTCCGGGCAACGCCGGACAGCTCGGCGCTGCGCGACAGGATCACAACGCGCAGCTCACCCACTGATGCGCTCTGGTCTTCCATGAGATGTACGAACCTCCGTTCCGCCCGTTCATATTACCCGAAAAAGGGCTTTTCTGCAAACCTTTCCTGCGCGCCGGCGCCGCGGGTGCGAGTTGTGCGCGCCGGGTCGAGGTGGTATCATCGCGGCCATGCACGAGGAACCATCCAGCACCGAACGCAGCCGGAATATCTGGGCGCCCTGGCGGATCGAGTACATCGAGATGCTCTCCGGTGAAGGGGACGGCTGCTTCCTGTGCCGCTACCGGGACGAGCCGGAATGCGATCGTGACAACCTTCTGCTCTGGCGTGGCCGGAAAAGCTTCGTCGTGATGAACCGCTTTCCCTACACCGGCGGACACAGCATGATCGCACCGTACGAACACGCCGGCGACCTGGCGAAACTCGACCGCGACACGATGTGCGAAATGCTGGAACTCGTTCGCGATACGCAGAGCGTTCTCCAGCGAGCCATCGGCGCGCAGGGTTTCAACGTCGGCATGAACGTAGGACGATGCGCCGGGGCGGGGCTGCCCGGACACCTGCACGTGCATGTAGTTCCGCGATGGAGCGGCGATACGAACTTCATGGGCGTCCTCGGCGACGTTCGCGTTATTCCCCAGGCGCTGGAGGATATCTACTGCCTCCTCCGCAATACTGCCGGCGAAATGAACCTGCCGGCGCTCTCTTCGATTTCTCCTGATCATGGCTGAGAACTCTGAGAAAAAAGCCCTATCCCCCCGCGAGCGATTCGAGCAGGACCAGCGTCGCCGCCTGGCGAGCTATGCCGTTCGCGAATCCGACAGCGGTGGCAGGAAGCATTCCGAACCGCAGCACCCCTACCGCACGTGTTTCCAACGAGATCGGGATCGCATTATCCATAGCTCCGCGTTCCGGCGGCTGGACTTCAAAACGCAAGTGTTCGTACCGCACCAGCAGGACCATTTCCGAACGCGCCTCACCCACACGATCGAGGTCGCGCAGGTCGG
Source organism: Planctomycetota bacterium (assembly GCA_024275995.1). GTDB lineage: Bacteria > Planctomycetota > Phycisphaerae > SM23-33 > SM23-33 > JAJRYB01. The sequence continues at coordinate 9,180 of JAJRYB010000077.1, forward strand.
GCGCGAGATAGGAAGGGCGCTGCGATTGAACGAGGACCTGATCGAGGCGGTCGCCCTGGCGCATGACCTGGGGCACCCGCCGTTCGGACATTGCGGAGAGGCGATCCTGGACGAACTCATGTCCGGCAGCGGCGGGTTCGAGCACAATCGCCAGTCACTGCGCGTCGTGGACTTCCTGGAGCATCCGTATCCGCAATTCCGCGGCCTGAATCTCTCGAACGCCGTGCGGGAGTGCCTCGCCAAGCACGAGACCAGGTACGATAAGTCCACTTGCGAAAAGTTCGGTTTTTCCCCGAACGAATCGGCGCCGCTGGAAGGACAGGTGGTGGACCTCGCCGATGAAATCGCCTACACGTCGGCGGACCTGGAAGACGCGCTGTGGTCCGGCCTGATCGACGTCGATCAGCTTCGGGACGTCGCGCTGTGGCGGCGGGCATGGAGGCGAGCGGAGCTTTCCGCGCCGAACGCGCGGGAGATACACAAGCGAATCCGGGCGATCAAGATGGTGCTTGCGATCCCGGCCGACGACGCTATCGCCACGACGCTGGAAAAGTTGAAGCGCCTGGGGATCGATTCGCTCGCATCTCTCAGGCGGGCGGGCGAAAAATGCGTTACGCTTTCGCCGGAGGTTCGCCGCCAGCTCGACGAGATGCAGGAGTTCCTGCTGGCAAGCGTTTACATGCACCCGGACTGCCTGCGACGTGACGAGGAGGCCCGGGTGATTCTGCACGGGCTTTTCGCCGCCTATACTGACAGGCGGGAAACCCTGCCGGAGCGATATCAGTCCCGGATCGACGAACAGGGCGTAGCTACCGTCGTGTGCGATTACATCGCGGGGATGACCGATCGCTTCTGCCGGCAGGAGTACGCCCGATTGTGTGGATAGATCAGTCCACGTAAAAGGCGTAGATATTCGTGTCCTCGTCGCCCCAGGTCTCGCCGATAACCAGGCGGAGAGCATCCAGGCGTCGCCCTACCGGCAGAGTGACCAGGCGCTGGTGATTATCGCAGACCTCGTGGATTTCCTCCCATCGGTCCGCGAGAAGCCCCTCCAGACGGAATTCCTTCACGAGCGGTGGCGGCGGCGAGGTTAGCTGGTCGTCCCGCCGGTTGTGGCTCATCTGGACGTTCAGGTCCAGCCCGCTGTCGAATATGATCGTCGCCTGGGCGATATCGGCCGGACCGTGGAACTTCATCGTGATCGCCTCGCCGGTTCGGCAGGAGAGGCGGTTCGTCTCCTCGCCTATCGGACGGCTGATACCATTGCGGAGGATTTCCGGGTCGCCCGTCTCGGCGGAGAAAGATGCGCCCGTCGTTATCGGACCGAACTGTTGCTTGACCCACGGCAGGTAAGCGTCGTCCGCCAGCAGCGTCCGCTGTAGCTCGTCGATGTGATCGCCCACGTTGCGCGGATCAATCCCGCGCGCCGTGGCGATTGCCGCGGCGGTGCCGACGGCCTGGCCCATGCTGCAGCCGGTGCCCATTACCCGCGTCGAACTCATCGCCAGGTGCGTTGCGCTGTGACACCTGCCGGCGAACATCAGGTTCGCGATATTCTTCGAGTACAGGCAGCGGTACGAAATACCGTACGGGCTGGGCGCTTTGCGGAAAATCGCCGATGGCACTTTTTCGGACGCACCCCAGAAACCACGGGGCGGATGATCGTCCATGGCCCAGCCGCCATAGGCCACCAGGTCGTCGAAACGCCCTTCGTGCTCGATATCGTTCTGGGTCAGCACGTAATCGCCGAGGTATCGTCTGCTCTCGCGTTTACCCGGAAGAAACTGCATCCATTCGAGCGCCCAGTTGGCGGCGGCGTCTTTATGAGCGGGACAACGGTTCTTGATGTGGTCCCATACGCCGTAGGCGATTTTCAGCAGCTCGTCCCGGATCGCTTCCGTATCGGCGATGGAATCCTGCTCGCCGCCCAGTTCGATCCACCAGTAACCCATCTCCCAGAAGTTGTGCGCATTAGCCCCGCGCAGCATTTCACAATCGTCGAACGTGTAGGCCCATCGTGGCGGCGAGAACGGCTGCAGCGCGTCGTGTTCGCGCGTCTGAAACATGATCGACATGCCCATCGTCAGCCCGTCGGCCTCGTCCGGCGCCGCCGACTCGTCGTACTCGTTTTTCGCCTCCCGACCGATGCGGAAGTCCGCACCGCTGAGGGGCGCAAGAATTCCGTCGCCGCTGCAATCGGCGAAGATACGGGCCTTGATCTTCTGATGGGTCTGCGTCGTAAGCTGCCAGCCGGTGACGGAGGCGATTCGATCGCCGTCCATTTCCACCGACGTGCAGGAACAGTTCAACAGCAGCGTCAGGTTTTCCTGGTAGCGCGCCTTTTCGTAGAGGATGGTGTCCCACACGCTGAAACTGCGCTGCGGGTTGCGGTAGAGATTTTCCAGGCGGATTTCCTCGAGGATGCCGGTTTCCCGCATGTTCTTGATGGAATTGTGCCGGTCCGCGCCGCATATATGGACGCGGATCTCGCCGGATGCGTTTCCACCGAGCACGGGTCTGTCGTGCATCAGCACGACGTTCGCACCATGTCGCGCTGCCGCGATCGCCGCACATAAACCCGCCATGCCTCCTCCGATAACGCAGAAGTCCGCATCGTGTTCGATTGTCCGAAACGCATTTGTCGTCATTTTATCGTCCTCGCTGGGTGAGAATATCACGAAACTCGTCCGTGGGCAAACCCGTAACCCGCGGTGACGAACTCGATAAAAAAGGCCCATCCGCTGGAAAGCGGATGGACCCGGTTGCGATTCTATCCGTGGTGGAAGTTATTCGTCCTTTTTGTCAGCGTCATCGGCGGGCGTTTCGTCCGTTGGCACCTGCTCCACGGGCGCCTCGTCTGACTGCCCGGTCTCGATAAGTTCCTCTTCGGACTCTTCGATGTATACGTCGTCAAGGTCGGTGGCGTCCACCTTCCGGCGGAGCAGCAGGTAGATAAGCGTGCTGCTGGAGGCGAAGTACGTCAGCATGTAGCTTACCACCAGTGCGGCGATGACAAACACCCAGATACCGATAATGAACGCGCCGATCATTTCGCCGCCGCTCATCGCGGCCCAGCTGAACCGTCCCCACAGGCAATCGAACGTCGGTGCGGTCCACAGCACGTCCAGCTTATCGGCGTTGGGGCTGATCGAATCGCCGCCGATGAACACGCCCCAACCCACGAAGTAGTGCGTCGTCGCGAGCATGAGGAAGGCGAAAAGGCGGACGAAGAGGTACGTCAGCACGCCGTAGACCAGCGCCACCAGCGAGTAGACGATTGTGCGGAACGGCCTGGCGAACACGTAGGAGAAGCTCCTGCTTATCGCGTCGAAGCTGTCGGAGCCTTCCACCGCTATCGTCGGGTACATCAAACCGGCTCCTGCTACCAGCCCGACGGTCATGAAGGCGATCGCCAGTCCCAGCAGCAGCGCCAGGAAGAACAGCAGCCCGGCGATAATCTCGCCGACGATGGGGAAGTTGATAACCAGCCCGCCCAGGAACAGGAGGAACCCGCAGGCCAGGATGATCACAACGGGGATCAGAGGCGCGGTGAAGAAACTCATGAACTTTCCGGCAGAGAACCGCAGCGCCTGGCACGCGGAGATTTTCTCGTCGCGAGTCGCCTGGAGGGCGGCGATGCGATAAATCGCCCCGCCGAACAGCGCCCAGACGGCCAACGAAATAAACAGTATCACCGCGGCGAATACCCAGTGAGTGCCCAGCAGCCAGAACCATCCGTTAGCCGCCATCAGCACCCAGAACAAAAAGCCCGGGCTGTCCGTCGGGGGAACCGCCGCCGTGGCGCCGAACGGCTGATCTTCCGCCGTTGCGATCGGCTGGATCGCGCGACTTCGCACGGTGCGACGATATCCGTCCAGCCCACCCGTGAAGTTCAGGTAAGTCACGCTCTTCACGGCGTTCTTGACGCATTCCCACTGGTAGCCCAGGAAACTCTCGAAGATCCCGTCGCCGCGGATCTTTCGGACCGCCTCGGCGTGATCGCGACCACGTTCGCTTAACGCGCGATCGGAAAGTCGCCAGGACTCCACGACCTTGTCTTTTTCTTCCGACTTCTGATCGTCGGTCAGGGAGCTTTCGTCTATGGCCTTGATTGCCGCGTCGTAGGCCTTCTCGGCGATAGCCCTTCCCTTCTCGGTCGCTACGCTGAGTTCAGCCCACGTGTCCGACAGAATGGAACTCCACGAGCGGTCCTTGTCCTTCGCGTCCTGGAGAATAGACGCCGCCGTGTCGGGCGGAGGGGTCTTTCCGCTGTTCAGTTCGGCAAGCTGTGTGGAGAACGCCTGCTGAAAATAGGTGCTGGGTGTTCCGCTGAGTTTCCCCCGGAGTTTGTTCAACGCGAACGCTTCCTGCTTCGCCTGGGCCAACTCGTTTGCAGCCCGGGCGAGCCGACTGTCCGCAATGGCGGTTTTCTTCCGGTCGAATCGCTCGCCGGTCAATCGGAAATAATCGACGATTTCGTTCGAGCGAGCGCCGGCAGCGTCGTATTTGTACACGTACGAGCCGCCCATGGACCAGAACTGGTCGAGAACCCAGCCGCTGGCGAATACCAGAACGATCGCCGCCAGGGCGAGCAGCAGCTTGCTTGGATGGATCGCCATCCGGAAGCCCTTGAAGATTTCCGAAAAACCGAAAACCCGTGTCCAGTTGATGCTTCTCACTTCGTGTTGTTCATCGGCCATCGCCTTGTCCTTTCCCAACTTGGGCTGCCAATGTTCCGTTATTATAGCATTTTACGATAGAGACAACGTATTGACGGGACAGCCCGGCCCCTGCCAACAGGGGCCGAGAACCCCGCGGATACGCCAGGTCTTTCTTAAGTTGCCATAAAACATGTTCTACGGCGCATGGAAGTCCGGGTAAAACTAATTTGCCCACACGTTCACGCGAAGGGGCGCATCTTAACACGGAGCAAGTCGCCCGTTTTCGACGTGCCCGCCGGTACTCTGCGCGGAATTATACACCTTCGGCGCAACAGCCCGCAAAGATTTTCCTTAAGACGTTGCGCGTTCAGGAATCGTCTTTCGTGTTTTTGTCCGTGCCCTTTTTCTCCCCGCCGGACGCTTTGTCCGATGTTCCGGTGTTGGTTGTGGCCTCGTCCGACTTGCCGCCGGAGGGTTGATCTTTTTTGGCTGCCTGGCGATATGAGTCGCTGCGATAGTCCGTCTGGTAGAACCCGCTGCCACGGAAGATTATCCCCGCGCCCATTCCGATCAGCCTCTTGACCTTCATCTTTCCGCACGAAGGGCACTTGCGGACCGGGGCGGCGGTTATCGACTGGAACTTCTCGAACTCGTGTCCGCAGGCGTTGCATTTGTATTCGTAAGTCGGCATGTATCGCTTTCTCCGGTGGCTCGCCGCTACTGCGAGGGTGGGTTCTCGTCGTCCTGCTGGTCCGCAGCCTCCGGCTTGGTGGATACTATCACGGCGGCGGGTCGCAGCGTTCGCCCTTTCAGCGTGTATCCCTTCTGAATCTCGCCGAGCACCGTCTGCGACGGGTGTTCATCGGAGGGCTGCTGCATCATGGCTGTGTGACGATCGGGGTCGAAGGGCTTTCCGACCGCTTCGATCAGGTCAACGCCGAACCGCTTGAGCGTCTCGATCGTCTTGTCGTGCACCAATTGCATTCCAGTCAGCAGCGGGTCGTCCGCGGGATGATTTTCCCGTGCGGCCACAAGCGCACGCTCCATGTCGTCCAGGACGACCAGCAGGCTCTTCATCAAATCCTCGTTGGCGAACTCGCGGGCCTGGTCGATGTCGCGCTTGACGCGTTTCTGGTAATTCTGGTAATCGGCGCCCAACCGTTGCAACCTCGCCAGCAGATCGTCCCGCTCCACCGCGAGCGCGTCCCGATCGCTCTGCCCGGCAGTTTCCGTGACCGGCTCGTCGGCGACGTGGCTATCGGCTGGAGAAGATTGCTCCGCTTCCTTCTCCGTCTTCTTTTTTTTCCTGCTCATCGCTGTCTCCGCGCCATGCTTATCCCCGCAATGTTTTTCCGTCCGGCCAGTCCTTCGCGCTGAAGTATTTCTTCAACTCGTTGAATTGTCGAAATTTTTTTTGCGTCTCACAAATTCAGGCCCGGCCTTGTGCGTCAATCCTTTGTGTTGAAGTACCGCTTCAATTTATCGAAAAAACTCCTTCGGTTCGGCGTGACGTTGGCCTCTTCGGTCCGGGCGAATTTCTGCATAAGCTCGCGCTGTTTGGCCGTGAGTTTTTTGGGAACGTCGATGAACACCTGCACGTGCAGGTCGCCGCGCCTGGCGGTACGGGGCGAGGGAAGCCCGCGCTTCTTCAACGTCAGCACGTTCCCGGTCTGCGTTCCGGCTGGAACGTCCATTTCCTCCGAGCCGCCGAGGATCGGCACCTCGATTCGGCCGCCGAGACACGCCTGTGAAATGGTGATCGGGACCTGGCAGAGCAGATCGTCGTCTCGCCGGACCAGGAGCGGATGCTCCGCGACGCGCACGTACACGTGCAGGTCGCCGCGATCGGTCCCCGCGGGCGCCGGTTCGCCCTCGCCGGCGATGCGGACCACCTGCCCGTCGCGTATTCCCGGCGGAATATGGACACTGAGCACGCGTTTTTTCTTCGCGCGTCCGGTCCCGTCGCATTTACGGCAGGGATCTTTGGCAATATTTCCGCGCCCGCGGCAGTCCGGGCAGGTCACGATTCTTACCGACATGCCAAGCAATCCGCGCGTCTGCTGCTGGACCTGTCCGTACCCGCCGCAGGTCGTGCACCGTTGTGGTTTCGTTCCCGCGGCTGCACCGCTGCCGGAGCATTCCTCGCAGATGTCCAGGCGTTCGAATTCCAGCGTCTGTTCGGCGCCGGTGAGCACCTGTTCGAGCGTCAGCTCCACTTCCGTTTGCAGGTCCCGCCCCATGTCCGCGGCGCGCCGGCTGCGCGTCGCGAAACCCATGCCGCCGAAAATGTCGTCGAACATGGAGAAAATGTCCCCGAAACCCATGCTCGAAAAATCGTGCATTCCCGAGCCGCGCAGACCTTCGTGCCCCCAGCGATCGTAGCGGTCTCGCTTGTCGGTATCGGAGAGTACCTCGTAAGCCTCGGCTAGCTCCTTGAACTTCGCCTCCGCCGTGGACTTGTTCCCCTTGTAGTTGTCCGGGTGGTATTTCAACGCGCCCTTGCGATAGGCGGTTTTGATATCTCCCGCCGACGCGCCGCGATCGACGCCGAGCACTTCGTAATAATCGCGTTTTTCCACCATGGGAATTTTTTACAGTTCTGCAATCAGGCGATTCGACGACTTACCGAAATATTCGGGGCGCTCCGGCTTCTCGACCGAGGCGCCCCTTCCGCGTTTTTCAATCCGCAATCCGAATTCCTAAATCCGAAATGTTGTTATATTACCGCGCCGGCGACCTTGGTTTCATCTTCGGCGTCTTCTTCGTATTCCGTGACCATAAGGTCGGTCGTCAGCAGCAGAGAAGCTACGGAAGCGGCGTTCTGCAAAGCCGTCCGGGAGACCTTCGCCGGGTCGATAATGCCGGCCTTGACCATGTCCACGTACTGGCCGGTGCGGGCGTTGTAGCCGATCCCGTTGCCCTTTTCGAGGATATCGGAAACGACAACGCTACCGTCCTCGCCGGTATTTTCCACGATCTGCCGCGTCGGGGCGGCAAGGGCATGCGCTACGATGTCCACGCCGATCTTCTCTTCGCCCTTCGCCTTGCCGCGGACCTTGGTTACCGCGTCGATGGCGTGCAGCATGACCACGCCGCCGCCGGGAACGACGCCCTCTTCACTCGCCGCTCGTGTTGCGTGAACGGCGTCGTCGATGAGGTCCTTGCGTTCCTTCATCTCGGTTTCCGTCGCGGCGCCGGCGTTGATGATGGCTACGCCGCCGGTGAGCTTGGCCAGGCGCTCGGCGAGCTTCTCGCGATCGTAATCGCTGGTGGTCTTTTCGATCTGGCTGCGGATCGTCTCGATACGCGCGTTGATGTCCTTCTTCTTACCGGCGCCCTCGACGATCGTCGTGGTGTCCTTGTTGACGACGATGCGCTTGGCCGTACCGAGCATGTCCAGCTCGATCGTGTCGAGTTTCACGCCAAGGTCCTCGCTGATGAGCTGCCCGCCGGTCAGCACGGCGATATCGCCAAGGATCGCCTTGCGACGGTCGCCGAACGCCGGGGCCTTGACCGCGCAGACGTTCAGCACGCCGCGCAGGCGGTTTACGACCAGACCGGCCAGTGCGTCCCCCTCGATATCCTCGGCGATGATCAGCAGGGGCTTGCCCGACTGGGCGGTCTTCTCCAGCACCGGAACCAGGTCGCGCAGCGAGGAAATTTTCTTCTCGTGTATGAGAATGTAGGCGTCTTCCAGGACCGCTTCCAGCGTGTTGGGGTTGGTCATGAAGTAGGCCGAGATGTAACCCTTGTCGAACTGCATGCCCTCGACAAGCTCCAGCTCATTGGCCAGACCCTTGCCCTCTTCGACCGTGATTACGCCGTCTGTTCCGACGTTATCGAACGCCTCGGCGATAATATCGCCAATATCGCCGTTCCAGTTAGCCGAGACCGTAGCCACCTTGCGGAGGTCGTCGGTGCCTTTGCAGGGTTTTGCCTGGGCGGCGATGGACTCGACCGCAGCAGCTACCGCAAGATCGATCCCGCGCTTCAGCGCCATTGGGTTCGTTCCCGCCGTCACGTGCTTGAGACCTTCAGCCATGATAGCCTCCGCCAGCACGACGGCCGTCGTGGTCCCGTCGCCCACGACGTCGGAGGTCTTGGAAGCGACCTGGTTGGCCATCTTGGCGCCCATGTTTTCGAAGGGCTGAGGCAGGTCCACTTCCTTCGCCACCGTCACGCCGTCCTTGGTGACCTTGGGCGAACCGAAGCTCTTCTGAAGCAGCACGTTCCGCCCGGTGGGTCCCAGCGTTACCTTGACCGCGGCGGCGAGTTTCGCCACGCCGCGAAAGATCGCAGCACGGGCGTCCGTGTCAAAAAGCATCTGTTTAGCAGCCATGTTCAACTCCTCGTATTGCGGATTTCAGATTTAACTTTCGGGCGCCCATAAGCACTCCCAATCCGAAACCTGCCTGCCGGCAGGTCCGCAATCAGTTATTTTTCGATTATCGCCAGTACGTCCGACTCTTTGAGGATGACCAGCTCGTCGCCGGAGATTTTGATCTCCGTTCCGGCGTACTTGCCGTAGAAGACCTCGTCGCCCTTCTTGACGCCCATCTTCCCGCGCTTTCCACTGTCCAGCAGCTTGCCCGGACCTGTGGCGACGACCTTGCCGCGCTGGGGTTTTTCCCTGGCTGCGTCCGGCAGGACGATACCCCCGGCCGTGGTCTCTTCCGCGTCCGACTGCTTCACCAGAATCCTGTCATCCAACGGTTTAACTGCCATTTCTATCGCTCCTTATGATCTTCGATTTTGTTCGTCTATATGCTTTGCACGTTTTTTCAATTGCCAATCGTCAATTGCTTTACATCATTCCGCCCATACCGGGCATTCCTCCGCCCATGCCACCCATTCCGCCCATGCCGCCGCCCATTCCGCCCATTCCGCCGCCCATTCCACCCATTCCGCCGGGTGGCATTCCTCCGGGGGCCGCCTCGTCGTCACCGGGCAGTTCCGTGACGGCTGCGTCACAGGTCAACAGCATCGTCGCGACGGACGAGCCGTTCTGAAGCGCGGTTCGCGTGACCTTCGTCGGGTCGATAACGCCGGCCTTGAGAAGATCCTCGTATTCCATCTTGTCGGCGTTGTATCCGAAGCCGCCCTTGCCCTGCTCGACTTTGCGCAGGATAACGGCGGGCTGTCCTCCGGCGTTCGCGACGATCTGACGAAGCGGCTCGGCGAGAGCCTTTCGGACGATTTCCACGCCGATCCCCTCGTCTCCCGTCGCCTTCAGACTGTCCAGTGCCTTGCGCGCCCTCACCAGCGCCACGCCGCCTCCGGGAAGGATGCCTTCCTCGATGGCTGCCCGCGTCGCGTGCAGCGCGTCTTCGATGCGGGCCTTCTTTTCCTTCATCTCGCTCTCGGTCGCAGCGCCTACGTTGATCTGCGCCACTCCACCGGCGAGCTTGGCTAGACGTTCCTGGAGCTTTTCGCGATCGTAATCGCTCGTGGTGGTCTCGATCTCGTTGCGGATCTGCGCGATCCGCGACTGGATGTCCGCGGTGCTGCCGGCGCCCTCGATGATCGTCGTGTTATCGTTATCGACGGTTATTTTCTTCGCCGTTCCAAGGTCGCCGATTCCGACCGCCTCCAGGTCGATACCCAGGTCCTTCGTGAAGACCTTCGAACCGGTCAGCAGCCCGATGTCCTGAAGCATCGCCTTTCGACGATCGCCGTATCCCGGCGCCTTGATCGCGCAAACCGTCAGAATTCCGCGCAGCTTGTTGACCACCAGCGTCGCCAGCGCCTCGCCCTCGATGTCTTCGGCGATGATCAGCAGCGGCCTCTTCGACTTGGCGATTTTCTCCAGGAGCGGAACCAGCTTGGCGACGTTCGATATCTTGTCCTCGTTGATAAAGACGAGCGGCTTTTCCAGCACGCATTCCATCGCCTGGGGGTCGGTGACGAAGTGCGGCGAAAGGTATCCGCGATCGAACTGCATGCCTTCCACCACGTCCACGGAAGTCTCCATGCCCTTGCCTTCCTCGACGGTGATAACGCCGTCCCGGCCTACTTTGCTCATTGCCTCGGCGAGCATTTTTCCGACCTCGGCGTCGTTGTTGGCGCTGACGGCTGCGATGTTCCGAATGTCGCCTTCGCCCTTGACCGGGGTGGACTGTTTCGCCAGTTCCTCCACTACCGCCGAGACCGCCTTGCGGATTCCCCGTGAGAGCGACATCGCGTCGGCGCCGGCTGCGAGAATGCGGTATCCTTCCCGGAAAATAGCCTCCGCCAGCACCGTCGCCGTCGTCGTACCGTCGCCGGCAGCGTCGGATGTCCTGGAGGCAGCCTCTTTGACGAGCTGGGCGCCGAGATTCTCCGTCTTGTCGCTAAGCTCGATTTCCTCCGCTACGGTCACGCCGTCTTTGGTTATGGTGGGCGCGCCCCATCCTTTATCGAGGATCGCGTTCCTTCCGCGCGGCCCCAGGGTGCTCTTGACCGCACGGGTAAGTTTCTGCACACCCGTCAGAAGTGCTTCGCGGGCGTCGGTGTTGAACATCAGTTGCTTTGCCGCCATGGAGTGTTTCTCCTTTTCGTTTTTAACCGGTTTAAGTAGCGGACCTTACGTTCCAGCCAATCATCTCTGCGCTCGCCGCGTCACTCAAAGGCGGCGCGGAGCTCACCTACCCGTCACAAGCAACCGTCGTGCCTTGCGCCTCAACTGCTTATACGGCAAGATGTTAGTTCATATAGCCATTCCGTCGAAAGGTCGAAAAACCTGCCAACGTTGCGCGTAGGAACACCGCTATCGACGAATTTGACAGAGATTCCGTGCGAAAGGCGCAGGGTTACGCGATCGGCGCGAGAAGTTCGCTGACGAAATCGCCCACGAGTTTTACCAGCTCGTCACGCGGGCGATCTTTAGCGTCGTTGATTCGATGCACGATGGCGGAACCCACGATTGCCCCGTCGGCGACTTGGCAGACGTGTTCGACCGTCCGGGGGTTCGAGATTCCAAAGCCTACGCAGACGGGCGTTTCCGTATGCTCTCGCAGTTCCGCGACGGCGGCGATGGACTCTTCCGGCAGCTTGTCGCGCTCGCCGGTTATCCCCGCGATGGACATGAAGTAGATGAATCCGCGCGAGTGGCGGGCGATCTCCACTCGCCGGTCCGGTGGTGTGGTCGGGGCGATCAGCATCACATTACACAGTCCGCGCCCGGCTGAGAGAGGCTCGAACCGGCCGGCTTCATCCAGCGGCAGGTCCGGTATTATCATACCGTCCAAGCCCACCTCGCCGGCGAGGTCCAGGAACCGTTCCACGCCGAGACGGTAAACGATAGAGTAGCTCACCATCGCGTTCAGCGCCAGCTTTCCACCGGATGCGCGGTAATTTTTGACCGTTGCGAAGATGTCATCGACCCTTACGCCCGCAGCCAGCGCTTCGGTGTAGCTTGCCTGGATGGTAGGACCGTCCGCGATAGGATCGGAAAAGGGAAAGCCCAACTCCACGATCCGCACGCCGCGGGCCTCGAAATCACGCAGAAGCGACTCGGTCGTCTCCAGCCCGCCCTGCCCGGCGGTGATGAAAGGCATGAGCGCCTTCTTGCCGTCGGCGCGAAGCTCGGCGAAAATCTTGTTCAATCGATTGTCGTTCAGTTCATTCATTTTTCTAAAGCAAAGCGCGCGACACAGAGAAACAGAGAACAACGTTGTGTTTTAACAGTTTTTACCTCTGTCTCTCTGGCCCTCTGTGTCGGCGTTGCTGTTTTATTGCATCGCCTGATTCTAAAGCAAAGCGTGCGACACAGAGCAACAGAGAACAACGTTGTGTTTTAACTGCTTTTACCTCTGTCTCTCTGGCCCTCTGTGTCGGCGTTGCTGTTTTATTGCATCGCCTGATTCTAAAGCAAAGCGTGCGACACAGAGCAACAGAGAACAACGTTGTGTTTCA
>JAJRYB010000078.1 GCA_024275995.1 Planctomycetota bacterium
ATCACGTGGGATGAGCTTTCGCGACGGATAACTTCCCAGAAGATGCTCAAGGACATACCCAAACCAACAGCGGCGCAGGAATAAGAAACTATTGTCACACTCATCGCAGAGATCGCCGAGAACGCAGAGAAGTAACGGAATTGGGTTTTTGAAAAACATTTTCTCTCTGCGATCTTTGCGTTCTCTGCGTTGAAAATTGTTTTAAACTGACTTCCAACACTGAAACGGCACACCGATATGATTTCACGCGTACACAGCAGTATTCTTCAGGGCATCGACGCGATCGGATGCGAGGTGGAAGCGGACGTTTCCACCGGCGGGGTGGGCGAGCTGAAACTCGTGGGACTCGCCGAGGTCTCCGTCAAGGAGAGCATCTCGCGCATCCAGGCGGCGCTGAGGAACAGCGGTTATCGCTGGCCGGGACCGAAGGTCACCATTAACCTTGCGCCCGCGGACGTAAAGAAAGATTCCGCGGCGTTCGACCTTCCGATCGCCCTGGCGTGCATGCTCGCCGGTGGACAATTCGTAACGGAGAAGATCGACGATTATCTCGTCATCGGCGAGTTGGCGCTGGACGGGCGCGTCCGCCCCGTCAAGGGCGCCCTGGCGACGGCGATGCTGGCAGGACGCCAAGAGCGACAGGGCATAATCCTGCCTGTGGAAAACGCAGCCGAGGCCGCCGTCGTCGATGGGCTGGACGTCATCGGCGTGCGATTCCTCACGGACGCGGTGGGTTTTCTCACCGGCGAACTCCCGATCGATCCGGCGCAGGTCGATCTCGACAGCATCTTCGCCGTCTCCGCCCATTACGACGTGGACTTTTCCGACGTTCGCGGGCAGGAATCAGCCAAGCGCGCCCTTACCATCGCCGCGGCCGGGCATCACAACGTCCTTCTGATCGGTCCGCCGGGCGCAGGAAAGACGATGCTCGCCAAGCGGCTTCCGACGATTCTTCCGCCTCTGAGCCTGTCGGAATCGCTGGAGACCACGCGGGTTTACTCCGCTCGCGGGCTGCTGGAGGCGGGCAGGAGCCTGCTCGCCACCCGGCCGGTGCGAACGCCCCACCATTCCAGTTCATCCGCGGCGATGATCGGAGGCGGCGCGATACCCCAGCCCGGAGAGGTCAGCCTGGCGCATCACGGGGTGCTGTTCCTGGACGAATTTCCCGAGTTCGCCAGGGCTACGCTGGAGATGATACGCCAGCCGCTGGAGGATGGTTGCGTTACCATACCGCGCGTTCACAGCACGCTGAAGTTCCCAGCCGCGATCATGCTGGTGGCGGCGATGAACCCCTGCCCGTGCGGGTACTACACCGATCCCAAGCGTCCGTGCAAATGCACGCCCAACGCGATCGAGCGGTACATGGGCCGGGTTTCCGGGCCGCTTATCGACCGGATCGACATACACATGGAAATTCCGCCCGTTCCGTGGAGGCAACTTCGCGGCGAAAGCGACGGCGCCGGTTCCGCGCAGATGCGCGAAGGCGTTATCGCAGCCAGGCGAATCCAGCGACGGCGGTTCTCCGGCAACGGCGAGACGACGACAAACGCCACGATGTCTTCCCGGAAGGTGCGGGAGCATTGCAAGCTGGACCAGCCCGGCGAGGCGGTTCTCAAGCAGGCGATGTGCGAGCTTGGCCTTTCCGCACGGGCGCACGACAAGGTGCTTCGCATCGCGCGGACAATCGCGGACCTCAACGGCGATCAAAACATCCAATCGCAGCATCTCGCCGAGGCCATTCAGTACCGCCGGCTCGATCGAAAACTCTGAAACGCCCCCCCCCCCGCTACATTTAAGCGTTTAAGTAGCAGGGCGTGCAACCCGTCTTCGCCCCTGCTTCGCCGAGGCAGGCTTGTTGCACACCCTACCGTTACGCGACTCGGATTTCAAAAAATGCCCCTTTTGCGCGCACAAAAAGGCCGGCGGACTCCCGAAATTACCCCGGAAAATATTTTTTTATATCCCCTCCCTGAATAAGAACTTGCGCACATCACTTTTCCAAAAGTTACCTGTTCGGGTGGTCAAAACGTGGGTATTGGCCCAAGTATGGAGGCGCGTGCTACGCGCGCTGAAGTTGCTTGACAATTAAAGAACGAAAAACCGACACAGAGGAACAGAGGGAAATGAGGTTTAAAAATAAAGCAAAGCGTTTTTTAATTTCTCTGCATCTCTGTATCTCTGTGTGTAATAAGACGTTACGTATTTTCGCCCCTCAAAAAACCCGTTCCAGCCTGTTCCTGGTTGTCCCAGAATTTGCGGAGTTGTGCGGAGTTGTGCGGACTTGTACGAAACGGTACGCTTTGGTACGTTCTCCTGCGCAAGGGCCCGCCACCGCGCGGACCGGGCGCAACGGTGCGTCAAAAATACTGAGTACAGGGAGATTTATCACCATGCCACTGACGTTCGACATGCCGTTGGAAGAATTGAAGACCTATCGTGGTAGAAACCCCAAGCCGGCTGACTTCGAAGAGTTCTGGGACAGGAGCGTCGCCGAGATGCACGCGCTCGATCCGCAGGTCGAGTTGGTCCCGTCGGAGTTCCAGGCGCCGCCCGCACGATGCGATCACCTGTACTTCACGGGCGTCGGAGGCGCGCGCGTTCACGCCAAGCTTCTCCGACCGGCAGGCAGCGATGGCCTGCACCCTGCCGTCGTCATATTCCACGGGTATTCCGCCGACTCGGGCGACTGGTCCGACAAGTTCGCCCTCCTGTCGATGGGTTACACGGTAGCGGCGCTGGACTGTCGCGGGCAGGGCGGTAAAAGCCAGGACCTCGGCGGCGTGACGGGAAACACGCTTCACGGGCATATTATCCGCGGCCTGGACGACGGCCCGGAAAAAATGCTGTTCCGGAACATCTTCCTGGACACAGCCCAGCTCGTGCGGATCGTCATGGCGATGGACGATGTGGACGCCGATCGCGTCGGGGTGACCGGTGGAAGCCAGGGCGGCGGGCTTACGCTCGCCTGCGCCGCGCTGGAACCGGGCGTAAAGCTGGCAGCGACGACCTTCCCGTTCCTGAGCGACTATCGGCGCGTCTGGGAAATGGACCTGGCCAAAAACGCATACGCGGAGTTGCAGGATTACTTCCGCCGGTTCGACCCGCGACACGAACGGGAAAACGAGATATTCGAACGCCTCGGATACATCGACGTTCATCACCTGGCGCCGCGAATTCGCGCGGAGGTGCAGATGTCCGTCGGGCTGATGGACCAGACCTGCCCGCCGTCCACGCAGTTCGCCGCGTACAACAATATCACCGCGAAGAAGTCCATGCTGATCTATCCGGACTTCGGGCATGAAGGACTGCCGGGCAACTCCGACAGCGTTTTTCAGTTTCTCGCCAGGCTGTAGGGAATACGCGATGTTGAACAGCTCCCGGATAGCTATCTGTGGGCTAGGCTGCACCCTTGCGATCGCAACGTTGAACAGGTAGATAATGCAGGCGCCGGCGAGGCGAAAAAGCCCGCCGTTATTGGACTCCGACGAAAGGGGCGAGAGATGAACAGGACTGCTCTTATCGTAGCCCTGGCGTGCATGGCGGTATCGCTTGCGTGCATCGGCTATG
>JAJRYB010000079.1 GCA_024275995.1 Planctomycetota bacterium
AGCAATCCTCTCGCCCCGATGCACAGCGGGCAGGTCCGCAAGGCCTGTCCGTTGTGCATTTGAGGTGGCCTTGAACCGGCGACCGTGAACGCGACCGAAGGGAGCGGACACCAGGTCGCGCAGTTCACGCCAAGCGGAGCGACGCGCCGCGAAGTCCTGAGCGAGCGAAAGCGAGTCGAAGGGCGAAGCGAAATACAGCTTGCCCGGCGTAGCCGCTTGACCTGCGTAGCCTAGGCGAAGCAGGTTAGCCAAGCCGGGTCGTCCCGATACGTGAGAAGCCGTCCTTATGTGCCACTATGGGCATAAGGACAGTTGATCACACAGGGTTCTGCGGCGGTAGGTCGGTCCTTGATGATGGAGTCATGCTGTCGTAGAGCTTCGGTCAGTGCGTTTTCCGTAATAACGTCTTCGGGGGGCACATCGGTCGACGAACCGAGGTACTTGAAACCGCCATCGACCATCAATGCATACCGCTTGACCCAATCACAACGCTTGGAGTCGATCTTGTTGAAGGTATAGATATTCCCCTCGCAGTTCAGTGTTATTCTCGCGGCCGTGATGGCCCGTGACGGACATGACTTGATGCACAGTTCTTCGCAATCGGCGCAGAGATTCTCACTCATCGACGGGACGAAGAGGGGAGATGGCGTCAATGCGGCGTCTGTCACAATCGCGACGATACGCTGCGAGAGGCCGAACTGCGGGGTGGCGAGATGGCCGCTGGTGGTCAGATAGCCCAGTCCGGCGGACAGAGCGGCGAACCGGTTTGAAAACAGATCTGGTTGCTGCGTGCGTGGACTCGCCGTGAAGGAGGCCGTTCCGGTCAGGTCGCTTGTCAGGGTCCCCGCATAGCCGAAGGTCTCCAGCCGCTTAATAAGCCGGTAGCCGATAACGGCGCCGAGCCAGTTGGTTATATACGTCTGGAACGCGTAGGGACCGACGGCTTCCGCCGGTGGGCGAGTGGCCCAAGACAGCACCTCCTTGTGGTAGCGCAGGGCAAAGACCAATACCGATCGCGCCTGTCCGAGCCAATCCGCCGGCGTTTTTACAATACGTTTCCGTCGGGTTATGACAGGTTCCCACGGGGTGAACTGGATGGACTTATCTTCGGCGTCGAGTATCTCGTCTGCATCGAACACAGGCCGGAGTTGCGCGGCCAACTCATCCAACCGAGAAACGGACGCCACACCGACAAGATCCACACCGAGTGACCGGGCGAACTCTGTCAGGTTGCCGGTGAGATCCGCCGTCGCGCCGTTGGCGTCGATCCGTTTCTGCTCACCGGTGTTGCTCCGACGCTCCGGCGTCAGGGGTGCACGCGTGATCACCGTGTTCGTGAATATCGTGTGTGAGCGGAGGTCGGGGATATCTTCAAAGATGACGTCGGTCGGTTTTGCATACTTCGCGGAATTGTGCCAAACCGGATGCGATCCGCTTCGATCGACGGTCATGAGGGACCGGTAGCCGAGGTCCTCCAGCGCGCGCGTGACGTCGTAGCACAACGAGTCCATTTGATACCGTGCGCCAAAATGGAATTCGGGCGTGTCCGCGTCCGGCGGGCAGAGTACGGCAATCGTCACCGCACTTTTGGCTCCGGGAAGAATCGTCTCCAGGTCAATTCCCTTCGTCTTCAACTGCTCGGCACTGGTCACGATGACCTCATCCACCCCGTGCATAAACAGACCGGATAATAACTGATCCGCTCTCCTGCGAATCTCCATGCCATCGTCTATGGTGATGGCCTGTCGACGCATGGGGGTTCTGGAATAGGCAGGATCAAAGGTGCGGATCGGTTTCGGCACGCAGAACTTCAGACACTGTCCCATTTCGCCGGCGCGGACACCATGCTCTTTCGCAGTCTCCAGAATCACCTGTTCCGTGACGGTCTCCGGAATGGGAAGATCGAGATCCAGGTTGAAGTGCTCGCCCCAGGCACATCGCCAAAGGTTTTTCTTGGGGAATCGATATTCGTATTCATCGATCTTCAATACGTTCTCCCCCGTAATCTCCTTCGACAGCGCCTCGGCCGGGCAGTGCTTGCGGCAGAGCATACACTTATCACAGACGGTGCCCGGCGGGATCAGGGGGTCCGGCTCAATCATCGCATCGGTGATGACCGTAATGAAACGGTTTCGGGCACCGTATTGCGGTGATAAGGCCAGCCCGTTGTAGCCGATGTCCGCCAAGCCAGCCACAACGGCCATGTAGATGTGGCTGACATCCGGCGAAAAGACGGCATCGAGATCCTTGTATTGGGTATAGCGCCAAATGTTGCTGGAAGCGATGGGAACGGCCCCGTGCCCCTGACGCTCAACGAACGTGGCGAGCCGATAGGACATCTCATCCAGCCGCGAGTTCATCAGGTATTGTACGGAGTACGGTCCGATCTCCTGCGGATGCGTTTCCCCGCCGAGTTCGACGCAGGCATCGGGATGGTGAATCGCCATGACAATCACGGTTTTGGCCGTTGGCAAAATTCCCTGCGGGCTCATCATCTCCGGGGCGTGCTCGCATCGCTCGATATTACCGATGCCGACAAGATCGGCACCCAGTTGATAGACATACTGTTTCACGGCATTCTTCAGTGACATCGATGACTCTCCATCTTTTTCTTGTTAGGTGGGTTGGGGGTCGCCTGCGGCGGCGATCTGTTCTGCGGTCCGACGGAGCCCCTCCAGCATGGCCTTCTCTTTCTTCGAGTTGCAGCGAAACCCCGGGGCGTAGCAGCCAACGCTGCCCAGCGATTTGGCGTCGGCGTCCAGAACCGGCACGGCCAGCGCAATGACTCCCTGGTCAGGCAGGGCGATCCGGCTATGTCCGGCCGCGTTGATGACATCGCAGGCCGCGTTCAACTGAGACTCGTCTTCGATACCATCCCATCTCGGCCCCGGCCAGTCCTCACGCGAAACGATCTCGCGGCGGGTGACTTGGTCGGCCTGGGCGAGCAGCACCCGCCCGGTGGGCATCGCGTAGATCCCGGCCCGTTCGACCTGTGCTCGATCCACGCGGACAGTCTGCTCGGCATCGACGCTGGCGAGTACCACCCGGCGTCCCGCTGCCAGTACCGCAAAGACGGCGGCTTCGTGGTGGTCCCGGGCAAACGCATTGAGCCTCGGAGTCGCCAACCGGGTCAGGTCTCCGGCGAGGGCCCGTTGCAGCGTGGCCAATTGCCAGCACTTGGTCCCCAAGTAATAGAGGGCGCTCTCGTCTTGCCGGGCGTATCCGCAAGCCACGAGAGTCTGCAAGAGGTTGTGCGTCGTGTTGCTCGGGGCAGAGAGGGACTTGGCTAGTTTCGACAACGCCATCCCCTCGTCCGTCAGCGCTGCGGCAGCCAACTCGTCCAGCAACGCCAGCCCCTTGGCCAGAGACTTAATCTTTGCTTGTGCGTATTCCATAATATAGAAAATCAATTCTTGTATGTAGAATACAAGAGATCCGAAAACATGTCAAGAAGGGTCGTTCGGAAAGATTTTGGAAAGCCCTGTCCGCCAGGCCAGTTCTTGAAGGCGGGTCGCGCAACATCAGCCGGGCGAATGGCGCGAAGCGGCATTGGCGATGGATTCCTTCACAGAGCGGGGCGCCTCCCGAAGCGGAGCGGAGGGAGCCGCCCAAAGCGCAGTAAAGCAATACTCTCCGGCCGTTCGGGTATGCTTCCGGCATGGCCTTTGCCTTCGGGAAACTCAACGCCTATCAGAAAGCTATCGACTTCGCCGAGCGGCTCAACCGAGCGGCGTTGTCTATCGCAGCAACTATCGCCGAAGGTGACGGGCGAGTTGTCCCGGGCTTGAGCTGCTTGCGCGCCTTGCGGAGAGGCCGGCAGGGGGATATAGTCTGGTTCCACCACATCCGGCGATATTACCGCGTCGGCGAGGGTCGGGAAACGGAAGACGATCTCCCATTGGCAGAGAAGCGTAACATTTCGATATGCGTGCCGGCTACGGGCGAGGAAGAATGGCAGGCGATTCGCGAGAGCCTCGAAACCGGCTGGCTGACGCAGGGCCCGCGGGTGGCGACGTTCGAGGAGGCCTTCGCGGCGCGGGTCGGGGTCTCTCATGCGGTGGCTGTTTCCAGCGGAACCGCGGCGCTGCACCTCATGCTCGCAGCCTTCGGGATCGGACGGGGCGACGAAGTCATCGTGCCCGCTTTCACGTGGATCGCCACCGTCAACGCGGTGCTGTACTGCGGGGCTGAGCCGGTACTCGTGGACGTGGAACCGGCTACGTTCAACATGGACGCGGCGCAGGTGGCGGACAAGATCACCGAGCGCACCAAGGCCGTCGTACCGGTTCACCTGTTCGGGCTGTGCGCCGATATCGATGCGATTTCCGTCGCGGCGCCTGGTATCGCGATTCTGGAAGACGCCGCATGTGCCGCCGGCGCCACCTGCAAGGGAAGGCAGGCGGGAACGCTTGGCAAGGCGGCTGCTTTTTCGTTCCATCCGCGAAAGTCGATTACCACGGGCGAGGGCGGAATGGTCGTCACCGACGATGACTCTCTCGCCGCCGACCTTCGCGCCCTTCGCAACCACGGACAGGTTGCCGGCGGATCGTCCGGCAGGCCTTACGATCTCGGCGAGTTCGACCGGCTGGGTTTCAACTATCGCATGAGCGACCTTCACGCAGCCGTCGGAGAGGTGCAACTCGGAAAGATGGACGCCTTCATCGCCGAGCGGCGCAAGTGGGCGGGCTATTATAACGAAAGGCTCTCCTGCCTGGACTGGCTGCGAACTCCGATCGTGCCGGAAGGCTGCCAGGCGGCATGGCAATCGCACGTGTGCATGGTGGACGAGGCGAAATCGCCCTGCTCCCGCAACGAGATTATGGAGCGCCTCGCAGAGCGGGGGATTGCGACGCGACCCGGCACGCTGGCGATCCACATGCTGAAATATTATCGGCAGCGGTACGGTTTCGCCGAGGACGACTTCCCATGCGCTCGCGAGAGTATGCGGTGCAGCATGGCGATACCGCTGCACAATCGAATGGCGGATGAGGACTACGAATACGTCGCCGACGCCATTATCGCAATGGGATGAAAAATGTCGCAGCGAACATAGGAAAAAACATGGCTGAGAGCATCAAGGGCAAACGCATATTCATTACCGGCGGGGCGGGATTCATCGGTTCCACGCTGGCTGGACTGCTTCTGGACGATAACGAGGTCACGATTTTCGACAATTTCACGCGGAACGCCATTGCCGGAAAGCCGTTCGAGAAGCATCCGAACCTGCGGACAGTCAAGGGCGACGTGCTGGAGGGCGACGGTTTCCGCTCGGCGGCCGTGGCGGCGAAACCCGACATTTTCGTTCACGCAGCCGCCATCGCGGGTATCGCAACGGTGGTCAAGTCGCCGACAATGACGATGCGAGTGAACATGATAGGCACCGCCAACGCGCTGGGGATCGCCCGGCAGCTTGATGGCCTGGAGCGGTTCGTTGATTTCTCGACCAGTGAAGTTTTCGGGTCCCTGGCGTTCCGCTCGCGGGAAACCACCCCCGCTACACTCGGCGAGGCGGGCGAGGCGCGCTGGACCTACGCCGTAAGCAAGCTCGCCGGAGAGCATCTTTCCGCAGCCTACTTCCGCGAGTTCTCCCTGCCGACCGTCATGGTGCGCCCGTTCAACGTGTACGGGCCGGGACAGGTCGGCGACAGCGCGCTGCGGACGTTCATCCTGCGGGCGCTGGCGGGCGAGGATATCCACATCTACGGCGACGGAAACCAGATTCGCGCGTGGTGCTACGTGTCCGATTTCGTCGAGGGGCTTCTACTGTGCATGACGCACCCCGACGCCGTCGGCGAGTCGTTCAACATAGGCAACTCGCGCGCGGTAATCACTATTCTCGGGCTTGCCGAAACGTGCCTGCGGGTGCTGGAATCGAAATCGAAGATCATATTCGCCCCGCCGCTCAGCGCGGATATAGAGCTGAGAATACCCAGCGTGCAAAAGGCGCGTGAAGTTCTGGGCTTCGAGTCGAAAGTCGATCTCGAGCAGGGAGTTCGCCTGACGGCTGAGACGTTCCTGAAAGACGGTGTCGTCAAACGCGCCTGAAGGTAGCCCACGGATAGCGATCCGGCGGGAGGCAGTTAATGAACCAGTCGCCTGCGACCGGTAAGGCGCCGGCTTTTTCGCCTTGACTTGATCTCGGCGAATTCTTACCATCTTCCGCCATCTGCGGTCCGCGATGAGCGGACCGTTGTTGTTAAAAACACGCGATTTTTACGTGCGATTCGAGACTGTTCGAAAAACACTTGGGAGCGATTCTCGTGGGATATAACTGCGTAGTGTGTGCCAAGCAGGTGCCGGACACCAAGCAGATCACCGGCGATGCAATGAAGGAAGACGGAACGGTGAACCGCGGCGCCCTTCCGACGATTTTCAACCCGGAAGACCTCAACGCACTCGAGGAGGCGCTGGCGATCCGGGACGCTCACGGCGGGACCGTGACGGTACTCACCATGGGGCCGCCCGCCGCTTGCGACCTGCTGAGAGAATCGCTGTTTCGCGGCGCGGACCGGGGAATCCTGATCACGGACCGAAGGGCGGCAGCCTCCGATACGCTGGCTACCAGCTACATCCTCGCCTGTGCCGTCAGGAAGCTCGAACCGGACATCGTCCTGTGCGGCAGGCAGGCGATTGACGGTGATACCGCCCAGGTCGGTCCGCAGCTGGCGGAGAAGCTGGGTTTTCCAGTCGTCACCTACCTGGAGCAGCTCCAGTCGCTGGAAGACGACGTCATTCGCGTCAAGCGGAACGTCGGTAACGGGTGGGAGGTCGTCTCCTGCAAGCTGCCGGTTCTCCTGACGGTAATGGAGACCGCAAACACGCCCCGCCCGCGGGCTGCGAGGCGAATGATGAAGTACAAGAAGGCCCTGGCGCCGCTGGAACTTGCCGACGCGGACGCAGGACAACTCGACACGCTGAAGGAAAAGGGCCTGCTGCTGGAGGCATGGACGCTGGACGATATCGGCGCGGAGATGGCATGGTGCGGCGTGGATGGAAGCCCGACCAAGGTGCATCGGATTCAATCGGTTGTCCTGACCGGCGGCGAATACCACGAGCTTCCGCCCACCGACGAGGGCGTCGCGGAGCTGATCGGCGAACTCATCGAAGAACACACGATCGGATAACGGGAATCTCACATGATCGACGTTAACAGACAAGGCGAAGTGTGGATATTTGCGGAAGCCGAGGGTGGAAAACTCTCCGACGTGCCCCTGGAGCTTCTGGGCAAGGGAAGGGAGCTGGCGGACATACTCTCGGTTCCGCTGGGCGCGGTCCTGCCGGGTGACGGCGTGGCGGACCTGGCCGAGACGCTCTTTGCCCACGGGGCCGACAGGGTCTATCTCGCGGAGCATCCGATGCTGGCGCACTACCAGGCGGCGACGTACAGCAAGGTTATCTGCAAGCTCATCGAGACGCACAAGCCCCAGATTTGCCTCTACGGTGCAACGCCGATAGGACGAGACCTCGCCCCCACCGTCGCCAGCACGATGAAGTGCGGACTGACCGCCGATTGCACCGATCTCCAGATCGGCGATCACACCGAGCTTAAGAGCAAGGAACATCACGAGAAACTGCTGCTCCAGATTCGTCCAGCCTTCGGTGGAAACATTATCGCGACGATCGTTAATCCACGTCGCTGGCCCCAGATGGCGACTGTTCGCGAGGGCGTCATGAAAATGCCCGAACCCCAGGCGGGCCTCACTGGTGAACTGATCCGCTGCGAGGTGTCCCTGGACGGTTTCCAGGCGCCGCTGGAGATAATCGAAACCCACCGTCGCGAGAAGAAGGTCAACCTCAAGGCGGCGAGGATCATCGTCGCCGGGGGCGCCGGCGTAGGCAGCAGGGACAACTTCCGTCTTATCTGGGATCTGGCGAACTGCCTCGGCGCCGCGGTCGGAGGGTCCAGGGCGGCGGTGGACCTGGGGTTCGTCGAGAACGATCACCAGGTCGGGCAGACCGGAACGACCGTCCGTCCGGCGCTGTATATCGCCTGCGGGATCAGCGGGGCGGTGCAGCATCGCGCCGGAATGGACGAGTCGGCGAAGATCGTGGTGATCAACACCGATCCCGACGCGCCGATCTTCTCCGTGGCGCACTACGGTATCGTGGGCGACCTGAACGACGTTATCCCCAGGATGATCAAGGCTATTCGCGGCGGCGAGCACATCCAGGACCTCGCCAAGGCTGCACAGGCATAACCCAGGACACAAAGAATGGCGAACTTCTACACGGACAACGAGGACATTCAGTTCCACTTCGAGCACATGGACGTCGCCGGTCTGGCCGGAGTCATGGAAGAGGGCTTCCGCTTCCACGACGAGTTCGAATTCGCGCCGACGGACGTCGAGGACGCCTTGGATAACTATCGGCGGATACTCGAATCCCTGGGCGAGCTTGCAGCCGAGGAAATCGCCCCGACGGCAGAGGAAACCGACCTCGTGGGCAACACGCTCAACGAGGACGGATCGGTTACGCGGGCCCCTGGCATCGACAACGCACTGAAGCGGCTGGCGCAGGCGGAGGTGATGGGCTTCACGCTGCCCTACCGCTTCGGCGGGTTGAACTGTCCGCAACTCGTATACACGATGAGCAACGATATTATCAGCCGGGCCGACGCATCGCTGATGAACATCTACGGCCTGCAGGGAATCGCCGAGACGATCAGCGCGTTCGCATCCGAGGAGATCAAGCAGCAGTACCTGCCTCCGATGGCTTCGGGCAAGTGGACCGGCGCTATGGTACTCACCGAACCGGACGCGGGAAGCGATTTGCAGGCCGTCAAGACGCGAGCCTACCAGGACGAGGATGGAAACTGGTTCGTCCACGGCGTCAAGCGGTTTATAACGAACGGCTGCGGTGAAGTGCTGCTGGTACTCTGCCGGACCGAGCCGGAAATTTCCGACGGGCGCGGGCTGAGCCTGCTCGTCGTCGAGCGCGGGGAGAAGGTTAAAGTCCGCAGGCTGGAAAACAAGCTCGGCATCCACGGCAGCCCGACGTGCGAGATATTCTTCGACAACGCACCGGCCAAGCTCATCGGCGAGCGTCAGCGCGGGCTGATTACCTACGTCATGAGCCTCATGAACGGCGCCCGGATCGGTATCGCCTCTCAGGCGATCGGGATAGGCGAAGCAGCCTATCGCGTCGCGCGGGATTACGCCCACAGCAGGAAACAGTTCGACACCGCGATCGAGAATTTCCCAGCCGTGCGTGAACTGCTCGTGAATATGTCGGTGGACCTCCAGGCCGCACGCACGCTCACCTACTATTCGACGTATTACGTCGATCAGGAATACGGCGTGCTGCGTGAGATGGAATTCGGAAACGTCGAGGACAAGGATCGCAGAAGGCAACTCAAGCAGAAGTCCCGAAAGCTTGGCCGATGCAACAAGATGCTCACCCCGATGAGCAAGTACTACGCATCCGAAATGTCCATGCGTGTCTCGAACGACTCGATGGCGGTCCTGGGCGGCAGCGGGTACATGAAAGACTACCCCGTCGAGCGGAACCTCCGCGACAGCAGGATTACGACTATCTACGAGGGCACCAGCCAACTCCAGGTTATCGCCGCCGTGGCGGGCGTTACCAGCGGGACGGCCGGGACGTTCCTCGAAATGCGCCTGGACCGCGATTGGCCTGAAGATGTCGCCCCGCTGATCGGGAAGATTCGCGAAGGCATGGACATCATGGCTGAATGCGTCGAGTTCATCAAATCCCAGCCCGGTACGAGCTATCGCGACCTGCATGCCCGCAGGCTCGTGGACATTGCGGTGTACCTCGTCGTCGCATCGCTGTTCTGCGATCATGCCGCGGTAAGCGAGAAGAAGAAGAAGGTGGCTGAGTACTGGCTGCAGTGGCGCATGCCGGAAATCCACATGCTCAAAGAGCAGATACTCTCTGGCGATATGGCCGCGGTCAAGGAGTTCGAGGCCCTTGCCGGCCCGGTTCCGGTTACCGAGTAGCCCGGTAGTCAACAACCCCTGCAATAACAGCAGACCCAAAACCACCGGCCGCGGAACGACAAGTCGCCAGGCGGCTCAGTGCGACTTTTTATGATCGGGCCAATTGTCGTACGGGGTTACGAATCCGTATCGCTCCCGCGGTAAGCGGTGCTTGGCGAAGTTGCTTTCGATATAATCAACGCAGGCCCACATCGCCCGCGTGTCCGACTTGTAGATATG
>JAJRYB010000080.1 GCA_024275995.1 Planctomycetota bacterium
CAAGGGCGTCACGCAGGAATATATCGAGGTGTTTCTCGACGCCGTAGCGGCATACCTCGACTGGCGACGGAGAGGCGAACTGGCGGGCGGAAAGGAAAGCTCCGATGTAATGCCTCTCGGCGCGAAAACGCCGGAAGCGTTCGCCGTTTACGCCTCGCTGAAGGCGAAAATCGACCTGTACTTCGTCCAATGCGACGCGATAGCTTTCGACGAGCGCACGGCGGGGAGAATCAGGCCGACCGAGCGGGACTTCGAATCGTTGGACCTTGCGGACGCCGAGGCTCTCTCCGCCTTCATGGCATCCTGCCCGATAGCGCACCCGCGTGCGGATGGCACGCTGCCGCTGACGGGACAGGTAAACCCCGCCTGCGCGAACGATATCGAGCGATTCAGGACGGAAATCCTCCAGCCGCTGCTGGGAGGCACAATAGAGACGCTCTCGCGGGAGCAGTGGCGAGAAGTCAAACTCGCCTTCGCGCCGCACGAGCAGTGGCTTGCCGAGCGCAAGGGCAAGGTAGTCCAGCCGCTGGGCTGCGAGACGCTCGAACGCTACATGGAACCGCAATATCGTTCCGCGGCCCGGGACCTCATCGCCGAGAGCGCGCAGAGCGAGTTTGTGATGGACAACATCCGCCTGACCGAAAAGCTCCTGCTCTACCAGGCGAACATGATAACGCTGGCCAACAACTTCGTGAGTTTCCCGCACCTGTACGACCCCGACGCCAGGGCGCTGTTCGAGATGGGCGCGGTGGTGATGGACGGCAGGCGATTCGATTTCTCCGTTCGCGTGGACGATCGCAAGGCGCACTCAGCCATCGCACAGGCCGGAAGCATGTTCGTGCTGTACGTCGAGGTGCTCCCGCCGGAACGCCTCGGCCTGGCGCCGTTCGATCTGGCGGTTCCGGTAACATCCGGCGGGAAGGGGAACCTGTGCGTGGGCAAGCGGGGCCTGTTCGAGGACGTCCGGGGCAGGCAGTTTGACGCGCGGGTCGTGCAGATCATCGCCAACCCCATCAGCGTCGTCGAGGCGATATTCTCGCCGTTCAAACGCCTCGCCAGGCTGCTCAGCGGGAAGATAGAGTCCATTACCACCAAGGCGGAAAAGAAACTCGACGCGACCGCGACGGGCGCCCTGACACAGGCACAGGGCGCAAAGGCGCCGCCGCAACCGGCGAGGCCAAGCTCGGGCCTGATGGCCGGCGGATTGCTGATGGGTGGAGGGGTGGCTATCGCAGCTCTCGGTTCAGCCGTGGCGTACATCGCAAAGACGCTCGCCGACGTGAGCAACTACTGGATGATTCTCGTGGTCGTGGGTATCGCGGTGCTGGCGGTTATCGTACCGACGTCGATCGTGGCGATTCTCAAGCTCCGCAGGCGCGATCTGAGTGCGATCCTGGAAGGTTCCGGCTGGGCTATCAACGCAAGGATGCGACTCACCTGGCGGCAGGGAAAAACGTTTACGAGGCGGCCAGGTTTCCCGAAAGGCTCGCGACGGCATCGATCGATCTGGGTCCGGCTTGTGCTGGGGATACTCGCCCTCGCCGCCGCAGCGGCGATAACGGCAGCACTCACGCGATAAAGGTTATGCTTTTTGGGAGGAACGGGGACAGGAAGAACGGGGACAGGCTTACTTTTTTGTCCCGTTGTTCTCGCCGATTTTTTTCAACAGGTTCAGCAGGGTTCCACCGAGGCTGCGAGTATCGGTAATCGTTCCGGTGAACAGGTCCAGCACGCCGCGGGGGATGTCCTTTAGAACTTCCTTGCCGATTTTCGGTGAATCCCACGAACCGCTAACGTGCATGCGGAACCATTTCCTGCTAAGCCGGCCTATGACCGGCGCCTTGCCCAGCAGGTCGAACGGCCCGCCGATTACGTAGAGGTCCAGCCCGTGCGTCGCGATATCCACCTTTCCGACCGGCGCGACGGCAAGAGAGAGCAGGGTATGTCCGAAGTTGGCTTGATCTATCAGGACGATTCCGTTTTCGACGCGGAAGGAGCTTTTCAGCGTGGCGCCCAGGGCGAGCTGCTTGCTGCGGATGTCGAACACTGCCAGTATCGCGTCCAGCAGCGGATTGCCCACCAAATGAATGTTCCGCACGACCAATTCGCCCTTTGCGCGGAGGTCATTCAGGTCGAACCCGCGCCCGCTTCCAGCCAGCGCCCCGCTCGCCGTGCCGGATCGCAGGTTCCTCTTGCCCGTCGCGACGTACATCAGGTGCGCCAGGTTTACGCCGTCGGCCCGGATGCTCGCGGCGTATGAGAAAGCCTTCTCGCCGCCGGCTGGGTCGAGCGTCAGCGATATCTCCCCGCCGATTCGCCCGGAGCACAGTGTCGCCGACAGGTCCGGCAGTGTGATCCGGATAAGTTTTTTGCGCGTGCCGCCCGAAATCTGCACGGTTGCGATCAGCGATTCCAGCAACGTCCCGACTTCGGATCGCGCCGCAAAGCCGGTCAGCAGGATGATCCCCTCAGGTCGAAGGGAGGCAGGCTCGTACATGTCGCCCGTAATTTTTATCGACCCGTCGATCAGTCCGCGCGCGTCGACGATGCGGTCGATGGCGGCGATCTTCGCGATTTTCCCGGCGTCGTTCTTTTCGACGGGCTGCAATATCCTCACGTCCAGATCGGTCTGGCCGCTGTCCGCGCGGATAGTTCCGGTTACGGAGAACTTGCGCGTCTGGTCCTGCTTTCCCCATACGGCGTTGACGGAATAGACGTCCGCGCGGCGCATGACGTTCACGTCCAGCTTGCCCGTGACGAACTGCCTGCCGCTCTCGTCCACGATCGCCGCCGTCACGTCGCTGATTTTCAGCGTGTCCAGATCGACGTACCTGCCGACGCCGCTCTTGTCTTGAGACTCGGGAGGCGAAAGCAGCGGGGGGGCGCACTTGCCGTCCTTGAAGTGCGCGCGCAAACCGACGCCTTCGACCTGGATACCAGAAAGCACCGGGCTGATTCCGGGAAAGCCCCGCAGCGAGAGTTTGACGGACCGCACGCCGAGCCACTCCCTGCCGGACCGGTCGCGAATGCTCAGCCCGCGAAGGTAGATCGGGGAGAAGTAGTTGAACTCCACTTCCTCGATCGTCGCCTCGCCGTCCCACTGTTTTGCGACGGCCTTGTTCACCTGCCACCGCACGACGGCGGGGACTATCCAGAACTTCGCAGCCAGAACCACGGACACCGAAAGAATCGCCAGGATAAGCAGCGAGACGGTCAGTATTCGCAACCAGCGTCTCTTTCTCTTTGCCATAAGGCGCCTGTCCAGTCTAACAATACTTGTGATGATCGATACGGCGCATACAATCATTCTCATGAAGCTGCCAGGTTGCAAGATTGTATTGGCGTCGATTCTGTGTTTCTGGTCGATCGGCTGCGTCGAAGCGCCCGGGCAAGTCACGCTGGACGTTCGCGGCGTAAAGCCGACGATCGATTACACCGACCTCGCCGTCGTGCTCGAAGGATCGCTGGGCAACGACGGGGCGCTTCGTCCGGAACGGTTCAAGCCCCTCTCCGGCCGGCTCGACAAGCAGTTGAAACGTCTTGCCGTAACGGGTCCAAACGCCACGCCGAAGCTGCTTGCCTCGCCGCAAAGCCGCCTGGCGTACTGGTACAATGCCCGCGCGGCGTGGGCGATCGAACTCGCCCGGCTTGAGGGCTTCCCGGAGAAGGTCCACCTCGATCGTTTCATGTCGAGACGCTTCCCGCTCGACGGCCGGACTAGCACGCTCGCCGGAATCGACCGGTCCATTACCGATGAAGGCGGATGGCGAGCGGTCGTCGCCGCACCGGGCCTGTGCCTGGAGCGGGCCCGGCTGCCCGAAACGCCGTTCGGCGCCTCCGACGTCCGCAAGCGCATGCAAAACCGCTTTTCGCAGTTCGTGGATGATCCGGAACGCTTCGTGATCGACATTTCCGCGCGGAAAGTCCGCGTGCCTGGCGTGTTGTGGCAGCTCCGGCGGCGCATTATCGATCACCATCGTGGGGACTATGGCGATACCGACGTGAAGCTGACCACGGTGCTCCTGCGCTACGTGACCGGTTCGGCGCACCGGAGACTTCAGGACGCCGTGGGATACGTGTGCGTCCCGGCAGGATGCTGCCCGAAGCTCGCCCTGTTCGAAAAAGAAGACTGACCTGTTTCTCGCCGCTTTCGACGGCGAGAACAGGAATTTCGAATAACGAAGCACGAATTTCGAAACAATACCGAAATCCAAATGACAAAATGACAAAAACACCCTATTGATCAGTGCCATCTCGCCGTGACAGTCGAAGGCGGAGTTTCGTGCTTCGGATATTCTGATTTCGAATTTGTTTCGTATTTCGCGTTTCGGATTTCGAGTTTCCGCCCGTCAGGGCGGGTTAACCCTCACCGCCTGCGGGTCGGGGGAGGCTTACGGGTGGTCCCGGCGTCTTTCCGCGCCGTCTTCCTGGCCGGGGCCAGAACTTTCCGGGCCTTCCTGGCATCGGACACCTTGAACACACCCGTCGTCTTTCCACCACCGGCGCCGCTGGAGCAATACGCGTAAGTTATGTTGACGTGCCCGGCAGCGAACTTCCGGGCGATAGTGGCGAAGCTGCCCGGATGGTTATCCAACTCCAGCGTCAGAACCTCCGCCTCCGTCCAGCGGTCATGGGTCTTGCCCAGTACCTTGCGGGTTTTGTCGGGGTCGTCGCAGACCATCCGAAGGGCGCCGTGCTCGCCGGCGTCCATGAGCGCGAGAGCGGTAATGTTGACCTTCGCCTTGGCCAGGGCACCCGTAACGGCAGCCAGCACGCCGGGCTTGTTGATCAGGTAAACGGAAAATTGCGTCTGCATCTGCATGGATTATTCCTTTCGACGAATCCTGCGATAATTCTAACCCACACCGGGAACCCGGGAAAGCATGTTCTTTCCGCTACGGTTCGTTCCGGCGTTCCCGGACTCGCTGCGCCCGGGGCTTTCGCGCGTAGGCGGGAAGCAGTTGACGATAATCCGTGAACTCTCCGAGAGCAGCCTTTTCGTGACCGACGCGCCAGAGCGATTCGGCATTGGGCAAATGCATCGACGGATCGCCCGGTCGAGGAATCGTAACGCCTTCGTCGAGAAGATCGTGATAGGACAACCCCTCGCCGATCAGCGTGATGGGTCTGGGCGCTGCGGCGAGGAACTCACCAGCCGGGACAACGCGCCCCTCGCCCGATGGTTCGATTCGCCCGTCTTTGCGGGTGAACATGCGGGCGTAGACAAGAGAATCCCTCACGTCCAGGATTACGGCAAGGCGCCGCCAGGAAAGTTCCCCGGCGTTTTGGGCTATCACAAGCGGTGTCGAAACGGCGACGCATTTGATTTTCGCCACCGCCTGGGCAAGCGTACGTCCGACCGTCACGCCGATGCGCGTTCCGGTGAAGCTGCCCGGCCCGACGGAAACGTAAACGTGGTCCAGGTCGCCCGGCCTCAGGCCGCGTTCTTTCAACAGCTCGTCCAGTCGCGTTATCAACTGCGCGGCGTGCCTGGTGGACGCGTCGAAATCGGCGCTCGCGACGATACGATCGTCCATGCCCAGCGCAACGCCGCCTCTCCGGCAGGAGGTTTCAATGGCTATGGAGGCGCACTGTTTCACGTAAGAACCTTTCAACGGGCGATTGTAGGGACTTATCGAGGCCGCTCCAACACCAAAGGCGCCGGGCAAAGGCATTTGACTTTTTGCGGCGCCGGTGGATAGCATACGTGGTCCCAATGGCGCAGCCGACCTGCGCGGAGCGAACGAGTGATCGCGATTATCAGTGACATCCATTCGAACACAGAGGCATTGGCAGCGGTGCTGGACGATATCAGCGCTCGCGGTATCGAAAGAATCATATGCCTGGGCGACATAATCGGGTACGGCCCGCAGCCCAGGGAATGTCTCGATCTCGTCTGCGATCGCGCCTTTGTGACGCTTATGGGCAACCACGATTACGCCGTGATGTACGAACCGAGGCAGTTCAACCTGGCGGCTGAGTCCGCGGCCTTCTGGACCCGTTGCCAACTCGAGGACGAAACCGATATCGAGCGGAGGAACCGGCGATGGGAATTTCTCGGGTCGCTTCCGGTAAAGCACGTCATGAACGCCGAAGACCTTCAACTCGGCGAGATAATGTTCGTTCACGGAAGCCCGCGACGACCGGTCAACGAGTATGTTTTTCCCGATGACGTTTACAACAATCCCAACAAAATCCACGGGTTGTTCGAGAGGATCAGCCACTTGTGCTTCGTGGGGCATACGCACGTTCCGGGCGTGTTTCTCAACACGCCGGATTTCTACAGCCCCGACGAGCTGGAGAACGTTTTCGAAGTGAACCCATCGCACAAGGCGCTGATAAACGTCGGGTCCGTGGGACAGCCACGCGATCGCGACACCCGCGCCGGTTACGTCGTTCTCGAAGAGTCCCTGGTGCGATTCGTTCGCGTCGCCTACCCTATCGAGCCTGTCGTCGAGAAGGTCAAGGGCATATCGGAACTGGATGACTACGTCGGCGCCCGTTTGATTGAAGGCCGATAAGGAGATTTCTTTTGGATTTGCGACGCTTTGTTTTCACCGTGCTGATTCTCGGCGGGATCCTCGCCTATCTCTGGTACAGCGGCCAGTCCAAACCCGTGGCGCCGAGCGGCGAGAATTCCGTAACCACCACCGCGCCGACAAGCGCGCCGGCAGGCGATGGTGCGCCGACGACAGCGCCACCGGCCACGCCAACGCCGGCCACGCCGACGACAGCGCCACCGGCCACGCCAACGCCGGCCACGCCGACGACAGCGCCACCGGCCACGCCAACGCCGGCCACGCCGACGACAGCGCCACCGGCCACGCCAACGCCGGCAGCGACAAC
>JAJRYB010000081.1 GCA_024275995.1 Planctomycetota bacterium
ATTGGCAAGACGCGACTTTTCTACCCGGGTACGATCGTAGGCATCCAGCAGGTCCTCCCGTCGATCCGCCTGAAAAGACTTCGTCGCGGGTTGCAGGACCTTGCGTACCTGTGGATTCTCCGGCAGCGGGAGCGGGAGGGAATCGCCGAGGCGATTATCAACTCAATGGTGCGGTACGGAGGGCTGGACGCCGCGGGAGATAATTATCTCGACCCGCGCCTCGGAGGGTGGGTGCAGGATCCCGCCACCTGGCAGATGGTGCGGAAACTCCTGGCGGAAGAAGTTCAGGCCGTCGTGAAACCCACCGCAATGTCCACGCGGCAGCTCGTGGCGCAGAGGCTTGCGTGGAAGGAATTCGACGAGCGCACGCATACCGTGCGCGTCGAGCAGGTCCGTTCGCGCGTTACTGGTTCGGATAAAAACGGCACATTGCGCGCTACGGTAACGCTGGACCTTTACAACGAGCACAGCCGGGAAGCGGAAGTCATGGTGAAACTGGGCGATCTGTCGGAAGGGTGGAAAGCGATCAAGGGGACGGTGAACCTCTCGCCGATGCCGCCCGCCTCCCGCAAGGTCGTAACGCTTTCGGCACGCGGGGATCACGTACCGGTGATGACGAACGCGAAAATGCTGCTACCGATCAGCCTGACGATAGACCGCACGCATCGAAAGCGGCTGCAGGCGAGCGTTCCGTTCCTGCTTGCGGGGCGATCCGGCAAACCCATCAAGATCGACGGGAGCCTGGAGGATTGGCCGATCCGGACGGGCAACACCGCCGGGGGGTTCAAGCTCATCGGGCGACGCGGACGCACCAACGGAGGCCTGGCCAAGCGGGCCACGCTGACCTTCGTCCTGTTCGACGAGAAGAACCTATACGTGGCGTTCCGCTGCGACGAACCCCGGATGGACAAGATCGTCGCACATCCCAACAACATCATCCAGTACGAGCAGTTGATGGCCTACGGGGAGGACCTTGTGGAAGTGATTCTCGATCCCGGCGCCCAGGCAAAAGGACCGGAAGATCTCTTTCACCTCATCGTCAAGGCGAACGGCATCCTGCTGGCCGAACGCGGCGTACACACGCGCCCTCCGCTCGGCAAGGCGCGTGCCTGGCCGGTATCCGCGTCCGTCGCGGTGCGCAGGGAAAAGGACGTCTGGATCGTCGAGATGGCGATTCCGCGATCCTCATTCGGAGCCGGAGGCGACGCGACGTTCTGGGGCGTGAATTTCACGCGATTCGCAACCCAGGGAGCGGAGGCGTCGAGCTGGTCCGGAGCGCCGCGATACTTCTACGATCCGAAAAACCTCGGCACGATGTTCGTGACGCCGACGAAGAAGAACGAATAGCAAAAAGGAGCCGATCGTGGGTAATAAAGTCGGGTGGATACTAGCCGGTGTTTTAACGGTGGGACTGCTGGGAGTGATCGCCTTCAAAATGTTCGTGCCCTCCCCATCGGAACCGTCGAGAGCGATGCTTCAGTCCGCGACGATGGATCTCGCCATCGTCGATTTTCCCATCCGGAACGTCCTGGGATGGGAGCCTTCGGAAAGTGGAAACGCCGGCGACGATTACGCCAGGGCAGTCCGCCTGCTGAACGAAAAGCGGTCCGAACTGGCCCAGTCGGGCCGGAACCTGGATGAAATCCTCGACGGCACGTTTTCGCCGCCTGAACCGGTGCTCGATACCTTGAAAAAAATCGACGCTTTCATCGCCGCCGGTTCAAGGAAAAAGACGATGCGATACACGCTCGTGCACACGCCGGCAAAGCTGGGAGTGTATTTCATCCATCCGTTCATGGAGGACCTGTGCAGCCATCGCAACGACCCCGAACCCCCCAGCCTTTCGCTGTCCCTGGAAATACTGGGGCGCGTGTACGTGGCGCGGAGAGACTACGCCGCCGCGGAGAGCGTCTTCCAGCACGAACTGATGCTGGGACGGCACATGATGGAAGAGCGCAGCCTCGCGGGCATGATCGAACTGGGCCTCCGCGTCCAGGACAGGGCGCTGGATGGATTAGGCTCCGTGTACGACAGCGACGCCCTGAACAGGCCCGATCGCGTGAAGGCGGTGAACGGATACTACAATGCGCTGAAGGATGCATGGGCGGCCTATGATACGAAGGCCCGCCTCCTGCGGAAGGTCAGTCCCAATCCGGGCGACGTCTTCTACCTGATCAAGAACGATAAGGACCGCGCCTGGCGGGCGCAGGGATTGCTGACGCTGGGAATCGTACGGTTTACGAGCAGGAAACGTGGCGACGCGAGTAAGACGGCGAGCCTGCTGGAAAAATTCGCCTCCGGTAAAGACCCGATCGAAGCGGCGGCGGCAAAAGCGGCGAAAAACCTGACCGTCGAGGAGTTCAGGCAATTGGGCAGCCGGTTCTGAACCGCACGCGTTATTGATCTTCGTCTTGCCAATGCAACCTGCCGAAGGCAGTTGCGGCCATCGCATCAGCTCTAAGAGCCTATCCGAATAACCGCACGGAGCCGCGTTGTGGCGAAAACGAGATGGCTGCAAGGAAGAACGACGATGTCATACCTTAACGGTATGTCGAGGAGTTATGACGCAGCAGACGCTCGTTTTCGCACAACCCGAAGGGACGGGTGCCTTTTTGCCCAGGGCGGCGTTGGGCGGACCCGGCGACCCGACGGGGTCGCAATCGTCCTCGCGCCTTGGCCTGGACAAAAAACCGCTCCGTCGCGGCCCGCGGGGTTATTCGGATAGACTCTAAAGACAAACCGGAGATTACATTCACAATACAAACATCAATAAATTGCGAATTCCATGACGCCGGATCGCGACAACCATTACGAAAATATCTCGCCCAGGTCGGTAACCTGCCGGACGCTGGACATTTCCGCGCCGCCCGGTGCGCTTCTGGGTGCGCTGGCTGGGCAGGTCGACCCGGTCATGCTGGATTCGTCCGCCCTGCACGAAACCTTCGGGCGATACACGATTCTCACATGCTGCCCGATGCGCGTGCTGACGCTGCGGGAAGGCGTGCTCGCAGACGGACAGGGGGTGGTTCTGGCGGAACGCGACGACGGGGCCATCTTCTCCGCGCTCGAGAAGGCCCTTTCGTTCGCAAGGTTAGCGCCGTCTTCGCCCCGTCCCGACGGATACCTGCCGGGCTGGTTCGGATTCGTCGGATACGAGGTCGCGCGACACGTCGAATCTCTGCCCGGCAGCGCCGTTCGCGACACGCCCCTGCCGGACTTGCGGCTGGCTTTCTACGACGCCATTCTCGTACACGACGCCGTCGAGCGAACATGGCGATTGGTGAGCCTCAATTTCGAAAATAATAATAAAAATGTTCCCACCGGCGCAGGCCTGGCCGCCGAAGCCCTCCTTTCCGTCGCGGGCAAGGCGAGCGATCTTGACATCGAGACCCACGCCGCCCCTGCCGAGAGCGCCGACGCGGCGCCGCAGCCGTCCGCGTCGAACGTGGAGGCGAACTTCTCGCCGGACGAATATCGCCGCGCCGTCGCGCGATGTATCGAGTACATCGCAGCCGGGGACATCTTCCAGGTCAATCTCTCACAGCGATTCGTCGTTCACGACGCGCCGCAGCCACTGGCGATCTACCGGGCTTTGCGCAGGCGCAACCCCGCCTGGTACGCCGCGTACATGAGCTTCCACGCGGAGGGCCAGCCCTGCGCCGTGATCTCCTCTTCGCCGGAGTTGTTTCTTCGCGTGCGCGACGGGCACGTCGTAACCCGCCCGATCAAGGGAACCCGCCCGCGCACAGGCGATCGGGAAATCGACGCTGCCGCCGCCGCGAACCTGCTGAAAAGCCCCAAGGACAACGCCGAACTGGCGATGATTATCGACCTGCTGCGGAACGATATCGGACGTCTCTGCCGGTTCGGCTCCGTCCGGGTTACCTCCCCATGCAGCCTTGAAACCCATCCGACGGTCTTTCACCTCGCCGGGACGGTGGAAGGCGACCTTCGCGCCGGGGTCGGACCGGCGGACCTGCTGCGGGCGACGTTCCCCGGCGGATCGATCACCGGCGCTCCGAAAATACGCGCGATGGAGATAATAGACGAGCTGGAACCCTCCGCTCGCGGCGTCTACACCGGATGCGTCGGAACGGTGGGCGTGGACGGCTCGTGCGAGTGGAACATCGCCATCCGGACCATCCTTTGCGTCGGCGATGCGGCGAGTTTACAGGTTGGCGGTGGTATCGTGGCCGACTCCGATCCGCAGGAGGAATACCAGGAAACGCTGGACAAGGCCCGCGCGATGCTCGAAGCCATCGGCCAGGCGCAACGAACGACAAATCCGAAATCTGAAAACCGAAATCCGAAACAATGACCCAAATACCAATGACCGAAACTCCAAAAGTAAGAGCGCGCCGAAAGCGATAGTTTGGGTCATTGTGTCATTGGGGTTTTGAATTTGTTTCGAATTTCGTGCTTCGAATTTCGATATTCCTGCCGTTCCAGGCGCGAGCGAACGGCAGGTCAGACAATTCTGAACGGGTCCACGTCGCGACGTGATTGGATAACGGAAAGTCCGGGAAGCATTTTTTTAAGCCGGCCGGCGAGCTGCCTGAGCGCCATCCGTTCGGAGTTGGAATGCCCGATACAGACGCATGTGACGCCCTCGGCGGCAAGTGCGAGCGCGTCGTGATGGCGCATTTCTCCCGTCACGTAAAACGTCGCGCCCCCGGCAGGGACGCTTCCGGCAAGTGATCCGCACGATCCGGCGCAGCACGCGGCTATGCTCACCTTTTCCGACGGCCCGCGAGAACCGCTCGCCCAGGCCACCTGCACCTTCGAGCATCCCGAAGCCTGCTTCACGCGATCCACGAGTGTTTTCGCCGAGACCGCGCGTTTCAATCGTCCGATCCGCCCCAGCCCGCATTTCGAGGTCGCCTTCTCCAGCGGGTATACGTCGATGGCAGGCTCCTCGTAGGGGTGAGCGTCCCCTATCGCCGAGCGGATCGCCTTCACTCGCGATTCAGGCGCGATCATTTCCAGGCGAATTTCCTCGACCGCCTCGTGCTCGCCCACGGTTCCCAGCGTCGGGGAAGCCCCGTTGGTCGGTCGGTACGTGCCTATCCCGTGCGCGAAAAACGAGCAGTCATCGTAGTTGCCTATTTCCCCCGCGCCGGAAGAAAACGCCGCTTCCGCGACCGCGGACAACGCCTCGGCCGGAACGAAAACGACCACCTTGCATCTGCCTTCGCACGCCGTCGCTTGCAGCGGCTGGGGGTCGATAAGTCCGATCACCCCGGCCAGCACGTCGTTCGTGCCTCCCTGCGCGGCGTCCAGCGCGGTGTGCATGCTGTAGACCGCGAGGTTATTTTTCGCAGCCGAGTACACAACCGGCGTATCGACAGCAGTGACGCGGGAGACGGTCTTGAAAATGACCGGATGGTACGCCATGACCATCTCCACCTTTTTGCGCAGAATCTCCTCGAGCACCGGTCCGGTCAGATCGATGCAGAGCGCCAGCTTGGCGACCTCGGCTGTCTTATCGCCGATCAGCAGCCCGACGTTGTCCCACGCTTCGGCCAGCTCCGGCGGGGCAATGGTCTCCAGGGCGGCAATTACCTCGTGTACGTGCATGGACGCACCTCGCTTCACTATTTACTCAAACTGACCGTTTGAGTAAACGGTTGATTCGTTAACTGGTTAATTAGTTAACTGGAAAACACTTATGCCAGTTTTATGCGAGAATCTCCAAGCCCGGTCATTCGACTCGTGCGAATCCTGCCACATCGATCACATTGCACTTTTAGAACATTCGTCATCGAGGAGTTTCGCATATGCGGACATGATCTTCCGCGTCAGGTCGCCCGGCTTTCCGTCTCCCACTCTGTGACGCTCGATGCGCACCACCGGTCGAACGGCGCTGCACGATCCGGTCAGGAACACTTCGTCGGCTGCGAGCATCTCGCCCACGGTGAGAGGCGTCTTATCGTCGCAGGGAATTTCGTCCCGCCGGCACAGTTCGAGCACCGCCTCGCGAACTATTCCCCCAAGCACCGGCGTATCGAGCGGAGGGGTCATAACCTTCCCTTCCAGCACGAGGAACACGTTGTTGAAGCAGGATTCAGCCAGGCGGTTGTCGCTGGTGAACCACAGCGCTTCTTCGGCGCCCCTGGCGGCGGCTTCACGTCGGGCGAGAACGCGCGGAAGGTAGCATCCGGTCTTGAAGCCGGACACCGGAGGTTCGGGCGACTGCCTGAAGCTCGTCACTATCAGCGAGATGCCCTTTTCGTACCACTCGGAGGGGTATTTCTCCAACGGCGCCGCCGTGACCAGCGAAGTGGGACTGTCTCCGTCGATGGGTCCAGGGCTGAGCGTTATTCGCATGCGAGCTTCGGAAAATCCGTTGGCCTCGAGCACCTTCCCTACGCCCTTGCGCAGCGACTGGTCCGTCGCGTCCGTTCGCAGGCCCAGCAGGTTAACCGTGTCCATCAGGCGCGAGAGGTGCCTTTCCAGCCGGAACACTACGCCGTTGTGGGCGAGCATCGTAGTGAACGTGGAGGCACCATGCAGAAAACCGGCGTCCGAGACGCTGATAGCAGCCCGTTCTGCGGGCACCAACTCGCCGTTAAGGTAAACCACTCGCCCGGACATGCTTTCCCTGTCAATCCGTAAAGAGCGCCGATACGCTCGCAGAAATTATACGCCAAAAAAATGTACAGGAAAAGACGATTCGCCATTTTGGCCCAACTTCTTGACGGGCCGGACGCTACGTACCAATTTGCACACATCCGGGAGAAAATTCCGATGGCCTGGTATTTTTATCTTGATATTCCGGCTGGAGTTATGATAATTGCAATACATGGATCGATGACTCGCCAGGCCTCCTTCCGGTGATCTGCATATGTCCGGTCGAGCGACGGAAGGAATGCCTGTCCAAGCCGATGGCATACGGGCGTTACACAGGGTCGCCCTCACGTCGCCAGCTCGGCCCAATCGTTACCGCTCGTCCGAACCAGGCAGGAGGATTCTCATGCCCACCGGCTGTCAGATCGTACGCACCCATCCGTCCACACCCGAAGAACTCCATCGGTTCGTGAAGGATTTTTTCGGCGTTCACGTGCCCTCGCGCCCCATTTGTCCCCACCACAACGCGCCGATGGACTACCTTCGCGCAAGCTTCCTGGAGCAGCGTGACCTGCTCGTATGGGC